>NZ_JBFBAX010000003.1:0-364980 GCF_040682395.1 Streptomyces sp. NPDC051207
TAATCCCCACCGAAGTGGTTCATCGTTCGACTTGCATGTGTTAAGCACGCCGCCAGCGTTCGTCCTGAGCCAGGATCAAACTCTCCGTGAATGCTCTACCCGTGATCGGGTGACACATCACGAGAGCGGAACAGCCAGGCGGAATGAGCCCGACCGTTCACAGCGTCCTCGCTGTGTATTCTTCAAAGGAACCTCGCCCCAGCAGAAGCTGGAGACGGGGTATCAACATATCTGGCGTTGACTTTTGGCACGCTGTTGAGTTCTCAAGGAACGGACGCTTCCTTTGTACTTACCCTCTCGGGCTTTCCTCCGGGCGCTTCCCTTCGGTCTTGCGTTTCCGACTCTACCAGATCCTTTTCGACCCGATTCCCTGTCGGCGGGAAATCGACAGACCTTCTCGCTTTCGCTCGTCGGCCTTTCGGCATTCACTACGCTAGCCGATCCTCCGCCCAACTCATAATCGAGGTCCGCAGGCTTCGAATTCGGGCATGCCAGCACGCCGAATTCGACCCCGCTGAGGGGTGATCGTAGGTAGTGGGTTGGCCGCTCCGGCTGCAGGCGATCGCCGTACCCGGTTCAGCGGCTCGGACTACATTACGCACTCCGTGGGGCCCGGGTCAACTTCGGCGGCGCCTCGGCACATGCGCCCGGTACGGGCTCACCGTCGGGTCGTTGGCGATCCAGTACCGCCAGGGATGGACGTCACCGTTGCCGCCGTCGCCGGACACCCCGGTGCGCGGGCCGTTGCGTACCTGGTCGGGCGGTACGGCGCTGCCCGTCAGGACGCGCAGCGGGGTGTCTCCGGCAGCGCACGCGTCCGTGCCGTCAAGGGTGCGGTCGACGTCCAGGGCCGTGGCCAACCGCGCCGGGCCTTTGGCCAGTTCATTGTCGTTGCGGGCCGAAAGCCGACGCTTGCGGGCCCACTCGACTCCCTCGACGATCTCGCCCGCGCGGAGCAGGACCGCGCTCGCCCTCCCCTCGGGGCCGCACACCAGGTTCATGCAGTGCCACATGCCGTAGGTGAAGTAGACGTACACGTGCCCGGGCGGGCCGAACATGACGTCGTTGCGGGGCGTGCGGCCCCGGTAGGCGTGGGAGCCGGGGTCGTTCTGGCCGTCGTAGGCCTCGACTTCTGTCAGGCGCAGGGCGATCGGGCCGTCCGGGTCGCTGCGCACCAGGATGCGGCCCAGGAGGTCGGGGGCCACCTCGAGGACGGGGCGGTCGAAGAACTCTCTGGGCAGGGGCGTACGGTCGGGGCTCGCGATCATGCCCTCCGAGGGTACTGGAGGCGGGCCGGGGCCACGGGGTGGTCAGCGGGTTCCGCCCTGGCGAGGGTGAGTACGGAACCGGCCACCGCCGGATCGCGTTGGTAGAGGTCAGAGGATCTCGGTTCACGCAACACGTGCCGGGCCGCGGGGCCCGTCCGGAGAGGGAGAGACATGGCGTTCAAGAAGCTGCTCGCGAGCCTGGGGGCCGGCGGAGCCTCCGTCGAGACGGTGCTGAACGAGGTGAATGTCGTTCCGGGCGGTGTCGTCCAGGGTGAGGTGCGCATCCAGGGCGGGTCCGTGAACCAGCAGATCGAAGGGCTGTCCGTCGGGCTGCAGGCCAAGGTCGAGGTGGAGAGCGGCGACGAGGAGTACAAGCAGAACATCGAGTTCGCGAAGCAGCGCCTCGGCGGTGCCTTCGAGCTTCAGGCGAACGCGGTGCACGCGGTGCAGTTCGGCCTGGAGATCCCGTGGGAGACGCCGATCACCACGATCGACGGTCAGCCGCTGCGCGGGATGAACATCGGTGTCACGACGGAGCTGGAGATCGCCCGGGCCGTGGACTCCGGTGACCTGGACGCGATCAACGTGCACCCGCTGCCGGCGCAGAAGGCGATCCTGGACGCGTTCATCCAGCTGGGCTTCCGCTTCAAGAACGCGGACATGGAGCGCGGGCAGATCCGCGGTACGCGGCAGAAGCTGCCGTTCTACCAGGAGATCGAGTTCTTCCCGCCGCAGCAGTACCGCGGGCTGAACCAGATCGAGCTGAGCTTCGTCGCCGACGAGAACGCGATGGACGTCGTGCTGGAGATGGACAAGAGGCCGGGTCTGTTCAGCGAGGGCAGCGACACGTTCCGCTCGTTCCAGGTCGGGCTGAACGACTACCAGGGGACCGACTGGGCGGCGTACCTCAACCAGTGGCTGTCGGAGGTCGGCAGCAAGCGGAACTGGTTCTAGGCTCGACACCTACGGAACGAACCGATCAGGAGGTACCGAGGTGACCGAGCTCAAGAGGCGGCCGCTCCCCCACGACTTCCATCCGCCCGTGCCGTCGTTCACGGTGACGAGTGAGGACGTCGAGGAGGGCGCGACCCTCAAGGACGCTCAGGTCCACGCGGCCGGCAACACCTCGCCGCATCTGCGGTGGGAGGGCTTCCCGCCCGAGACCAAGAGCTTCGCCGTGACCTGCTACGACCCGGACGCCCCGACGGGCAGCGGGTTCTGGCACTGGGTCGTGTTCGACATCCCGGCCTCGGTGACGGAGTTGCCGGCGGGTGCGGGCAGCGGCAAGTTCGAAGGGCTGCCCGAGGGCGCGATCCAGGTGCGCAACGACTACGGGACGAAGGACTTCGGCGGTGCCGCGCCGCCGCCCGGGGACGGTCCGCACCGGTACGTGTTCACGGTGTACGCCGTTGACCAGGAGAAGCTCGGACCCGACGCGGACGCGACGCCCGCCTTCGTGGGCTTCAACCTGCGGTTCCACACGATCGCGCGGGCCCAGCTGATCGGTGAGTACGAGGTGCCCGCCGAAGACTGAGCAGTTCCGGGCGTTCACGGAACGTTTGCCCGCCCCTGGTCTTGGAAGTGATCAGGGGCGGGCATTTTTTCGTTGCCGGGGGCCGCGAGGGGCAGCTCTCGCGGAGCAGCAGATATTGCGTTGTCCATCTCGGCGTGCCCGGCCAGAGTTGGTCCCAGCCCGCCAGGGGGGTGGGCCGGTGCACACGGGAGGTGGGCTGGTATGCGGGACACGCTGGTACTCAACGCGAGCTTCGAGCCGCTGTCGACGGTGACGCTGAACCGAGCCGTCGTTCTGGTGCTCCAGGACAAGGCCGTCGTCGAGCAGGCCCACCCCGAGCTGCGTATGCGGGGAGCCGCGGTCGACATACCGGCGCCCCGGGTCATACGGCTGTGCCAGTACGTACGGGTGCCGTTCCGAAGACGGGCTCCGTGGTCGAGGCGGGGTGTCCTGGTGAGGGACCGGCACAGGTGCGCGTACTGCGGCCGGCGGGCGACGACCGTGGACCACGTGGTGCCGCGGTCGCAGGGTGGTCAGGACACCTGGCTGAACACGGTGGCGTCGTGCGCGGAGGACAATCACCGCAAGGCGAACCGGACGCCGGAGCAGGCGGGGATGCCGTTGCTGCGGGAGCCGTTCGAACCGACGCCGGCCGATGCGATGTTGCTGGCGCTGGCCAGGGACGACTTCGATGCGTTGCCGGACTGGCTGGCGGTGGATGCGGCCTAGCGTCCGCCGGGTTCGGGTTGTTGTGCCCGTGACGGTGCGTTTCTGGCTTGTCGCGCAGTTCCCCGCGCCCCTTTGGGGTGCGGGGAACTCTTTCTTTCTCCGTGCCGTCAGTCGATGGACGGCTTCTCGCGGCGTTCCTGGGCCGGGACACTCGCGCCGCCACCGCTGCCGGAACCGCCGCCCAGGCCGCCGAAGTTGCCCATGGCGCCGGACAGGCCCTTGAGGGCGTCGCCGATCTCGCTGGGGACGATCCAGAGCTTGTTGGCGTCGCCCTCGGCGATCTTCGGAAGCATCTGGAGGTACTGGTAGGACAGCAGCTTCTGGTCCGGGTCGCCGGCGTGGATCGCTTCGAAGACCGTACGGACGGCCTGGGCCTCGCCCTCGGCGCGCAGTGCGGCGGCCTTCGCCTCGCCTTCGGCGCGCAGGATCTGGGACTGCTTCTCGCCCTCGGCGCGCAGGATTTCGGACTGCCTGACGCCCTCGGCCTGGAGGATCGCGGCGCGCTTGTCGCGGTCGGCGCGCATCTGCTTCTCCATCGAGTCCTGGATGGAGGTGGGCGGCTCGATCGCCTTGAGCTCGACGCGGTTGACGCGGATGCCCCACTTGCCGGTGGCCTCGTCGAGGACGCCGCGCAGGGCCGCGTTGATCTCCTCGCGGGAGGTCAGGGTCCGCTCCAGGTCCATGCCGCCGATGATGTTGCGCAGGGTGGTGACGGTGAGCTGCTCGATCGCCTGGATGTAGCTGGCGACCTCGTAGGTGGCGGCCCGGGCGTCGGTGACCTGGTAGTAGATGACGGTGTCGATGTTGACGACCAGGTTGTCCTGGGTGATCACCGGCTGGGGCGGGAACGGGACGACCTGTTCGCGCAGGTCGATGCGGTTGCGGATGGTGTCGATGAACGGGACGACGATGTTGAGGCCCGCGTTGAGCGTGCGGGTGTAGCGGCCGAAGCGCTCCACGATGGCGGCGCTTGCCTGTGGGATGACCTGGATCGTCTTGATCAGGGCGATGAAGACCAACACCACCAGAATGATCAGGACGATGATGACCGGTTCCATCGACGTTCCCCGTACCCTTCTCCGCCTCGGCGCTCGTGGAAGATCCGAAGATCCTACGGCTGTTGAAGATCTTGCTGGTCGAGTCTGACAGACCGTCGTGTGCCGCGTGGGGCGTTCGGCGCAGTCCGCGTCGTGCGAGGTCACATGATGATGGCCGTGGCCCCCTCGATGTCCACGACGTCCACTTCCTGTCCGACTTCGTACGCGCTCCCGGTGTCGAGGGCGCGTGCCGACCAGACTTCTCCGGCGAGCTTGACACGGCCGCCGTTCGCGTCGACGCGTTCCAGCACGACGGCTGTCCTGCCCTTGAGCGCGTCCACGCCGCTGGCGAATTCGGGTCGTTGTGAGCGGTGCCGGTTGGCGATGGGCCGTACTGCGGCGATGAGGGCGGTCGAGACGACGACGAAGGTCACGACCTGGGCGACGGCGCCGCCGCCGAAGAGGCCGGAGACCACCGCCGCGGCGACGGCGCCCACCGCGAGCATGGCGAGTTCGGGCATGGCGGTGATCACCAGCCCGATGCCGAGCGCTGCCGCTCCTACCAGCCACCACACCCATGCGTCGATGTCCACATGGTCATGGTAGGACCGGGGAGCCGGTCGCCGACAGGGCGCCGATCATTTCAACGTGCGTGCGCGGGCGGGTTTTTGGGTTTTCAGGACAGCGGCAGGCCCTGCGCGGTCCAGCGGTCGCCGACCTGCTCGACCACGAGGGGCAGGCCGAAGCAGAGGGAGAGGTTGCGGGAGGTGAGTTCCAGCTCGAGCGGTCCGGCGGCGAGGATCTTGCCCTGGCGGATCATCAGGACGTGGGTGAAGCCGGGGGCGATCTCCTCGACGTGGTGCGTGACCATGATCATCGACGGTGCGATGGGGTCGCGGGCGAGGCGGCCGAGGCGGCGTACGAGGTCCTCGCGGCCGCCGAGGTCGAGGCCGGCGGCGGGCTCGTCGAGGAGGAGCAGTTCGGGGTCGGTCATCAGGGCCCGGGCGATGAGGGTGCGCTTGCGCTCGCCCTCGGAGAGGGTGCCGAACCTGCGGTCCAGGTATTCGGACATGCCGAGGCGGTCGAGAAAGGCGCGGGCGCGCTGCTCGTCGATGTCCTCGTAGTCCTCCTGCCAGTGCGCGGTCATGCCGTACGCGGCGGTCAGCACGGTCTGCAGGACGGTCTGGCGCTTGGGGAGCTTGTCGGCCATGGCGATGCCGGCCATGCCGATGCGGGGGCGCAGTTCGAAGACGTCGGTGCCGGGCTTGCCGAGGGTCTCGCCGAGGACGGTGGCGGTGCCCGTGCTGGGGTGGACGTAGCTGGACGCGACGTTGAGGAGGGTGGTCTTGCCGGCGCCGTTGGGGCCGAGGATCACCCAGCGCTCGCCCTCTTTCACCGACCAGGAGACCTGGTCCACCAGAGCCCGGCCCTCGCGGACCACGGATACGTCCTGAAGCTCCAGAACATCGCTCATGAGCGCGTTGTCTCCCCTTGCAGTGTGGCCGGTCTCGGCTGTCGCATTGGCCTGTGGCTCGGTCCGCCGCGCCGATGGGCGCAGCCCTCTAGGAAATCTACGCCACCGGTCGGCGCATCCATTCCATCGGTCCTGTCCTTAGGGTGGGGGGCATGCTCTCGGAACCACGCTCTGGACGACTGGCCTCGTGGGGTAATGCCCTTTTGGCCGGACATGTCTCCCCGGATGAGGCGGTGCTCGCGATCGTCGGTGAGGACGCCGTGCACCGGGTGGAGGGACTGCCGGGTGAGTCCGCGCCGGTCGGGCTGACGCTCGCGCTGGGGCGGCTGCGGACGCTCGGGGTGACCGCGCTGCGGGTGGCGCTGCCCGCGCCGGGGCATCCGCTGGGGCTGAGCGGGCCGCCGGAGTTCAACGCGCGGGCGTTGGAGGCGGAGGAGGCCGTGGTGTGTCACGGCGCTGCCTTCGGGCTGGTGCCCGAGGTGTACGAGGCCGGGCCCGACGGTGATGTGCATGTCGAGGTCGTGTGGCACTGCCTGCCGGTGCGGGAGGCGCCGCCCGCCGATGTGCCCTCGCTCGGGGAGGCCGAGCGGGAGCTGGCGGAGGCGCTGCGGGATGCGACCGAGGTGCTGTCGCGGCTGGACGTGGCCGGGTCGGGGCCCGTGGCGGAGGCGGCGATCGACGCGTACCGGGCGCGGGCCGAGGCGGGCAGGCAGGTGCTGGCCCCGGGGTATCCGCCGCGGGCGGTGCGGGTGCTGGAACTCGCGCAGCGGGTGGGGCTGCTGATCTCCGTGGCGTACGACAACGGGCACGGCGGGGCGGTGAGCGCCTCGGAGATGGCGGCGCGGGCGGAGGCGCTGCGGCCGGTGGAGCGGACGGCCCGGCGGGCGCAGGTCGCGGCGTACAACTCCGTGGTGGAGGAGCGGGAGCGGGGGGTGCGCTGAGCGCCGGCCGATGTGCCGCCGTGCGACCGGGCGGGGTGTGCCCGTCCGGCGTTGACGGGGTGCCGCCCGCGTCCACCGCGCCGCGCCGGGCTGCACGCGTGCCCCGCGGGATGCACGGTCGGTTCCCCGGCGTGGCGGCCGCGGGTCAGGGGTTCAGGCCGAGGTTGCCGAAGGCCGGGTTCAGCGCGCCGATGACGGTCACCGAGTCGCCCACCGCGTTGACCGGGATGTGCGCCGGGGCCTGGATCAGGTTGCCGGAGCCGACGCCCGGCGACGCCGCGGTCCGGCCCGCGGCGTGCGCGCCGTCGGTGGCGGAGGCCATGCCCGCACCGGCGGCGGCCAGACCGCCCGCCATCATCGTCGCGGCACGCTCCGAAGAACGGCCGGGGTGGGCGGAGGGTGCGCCATGTGGGGGACATTCCCACGACAGTATGAATCTCAGCCTGGAGGGGAACCTTCCGGGTCTCCGGTCAGCCGCACAGGCCGTGCCGTACGGCCCACAGGGCCGCCTGGGTGCGGTCCGCCAGGTCGAGTTTCATCAGGATGTTCGACACGTGCGTCTTCACCGTCTTCTCGGAGAGGACGAGGGCGCGGGCGATCTCCCGGTTGGAGCGGCCGTCCGCGATCAGGCCGAGCACCTCGCGCTCCCGTTCCGTGAGCGAACCGCCCCTGCCCTGCCCGGAGTTGGTCTCCTCCTGGGACAGCAGGGCGCCGGCGACCTCGGGCTGGAGCAGGATGTGGCCCGCGTGCACGGAGCGGATCGCGCCGGCCAGGGCGTCGGGGTCGACGTCCTTGTAGACGTATCCGGCGGCGCCGGCGCGCAGTGCCGGGACCACCGTGCGCTGTTCGGTGAAGCTGGTGACGATCAGCACGCGCGCGGGGTTGCCGAGTTCGTGGAGGCGGCGCAGCGCCGCGACGCCGTCCATGACCGGCATCTTGACGTCCATAAGGATGACGTCGGGCCTGAGCTCCTCGGCGCGGGCGACTCCCTCGGCGCCGTCGGCCGCCTCGCCCACGACCTCGATGTCGTCCTGCACTTCGAGGAAGGTGCGCAGGCCGCGGCGGACCACCTGGTGGTCGTCGACGAGCAGCACCTTGATCGCGTCAGCCACCGGGGACCTCCATCTCGATGGTGGTGCCCTTGCCGGGCATCGACTCCACCGTCAGGCGGCCGCCCACGCCGCCGACCCGGTCCCGCATGGAGACCAGGCCCAGGTGGCGTCCCGCGCGGCGCACCGAGCGCGGGTCGAAGCCGCAGCCGTCGTCCGTGACCCGCAGGACGGCGCCGCCGCCGACCCGGTCCAGGGTCACGTCGACGTGGTCCGCCCCGGAGTGCCGCAGCGCGTTGTGCAGGGCCTCCTGGGCGACCCGGAGCAGGGCCTCCTCCTGGGCGGACGGGAGGGCCCGTACGCCGTGGCTGGTGAACGTCACGCGCGCGGTGTGGGCGCGGTCGAGGACCTGTGTCTGGGTGCGCAGGGTGGCGACGAGGCCGTCGTCGTCGAGGGCGGCGGGGCGCAATTCCACGACGGCGGCGCGCAGTTCGTCGGCGGCCTCCGCGGCGAGCGCGGTCACCTGCTGCAACTCGTCCTTGGCGCGGGCCGGGTCGCGGTCGACCAGGGCGGCCGCGGCCTGGGCGGTCAGGCGCAGCGAGAACAGCTTCTGGCTGACCGCGTCGTGCAGTTCGTGGGCGAGGCGGGAGCGTTCCTCGACGATGGTGAGTTCGCGGCTGCGCTCGTAGAGGCGGGCGTTGGTGAGGGCTATCGCCGCGTGCTGGGCGAGGATGCCGAGCAGTTCCTCGTCGTCCTCGGTGAAGCCGCAGCCGCCGTGGGGTCTGGGGCAGTTCTTGTTCGCCAGGAACAGGGCGCCGATGACGTCCTCGCCGTCGCGGACGGGCAGGCCGAGGAAGTCGGCCAGGTCGGGATGGGCGGAGGGCCAGCCTCCGAAGCGCGGGTCCTCGCGGACGTCGGCGAGGCGCTCGGGGCGGGCCTCGTGGAGCATCGCGGCGAGGATGCCGTGCTGGCGCGGGAGGGGGCCGATGGCCTTCCACTGCTCGTCGCTGACCCCGTCGACCACGAACTGCGCGAAGCCTCCGTGGTCGTCGGGGACGCCCAGCGCGGCGTACTGCGCGTCGAGCAGTTCGCGGGCCGAGGCGACGATCGTCTTGAGGACGTCGCGCACCTCCAGGTGCCTGCTCATGGCCAGCAGCGCGGAACTCACCGCCGCGAGGCCGGACCGCGGTCCGTGGCTCATGTCCTCAACGGTACCGGCGGGGGCCGACAGTGCGGATCGGGCGCCTGGCGGCCCTCGCCGGGCCGGTGGTCCTAGGTCCCCGGCCCTCCGTCCGGGCCGCGGGTGTAGGGCCGGGGGCCCGGGGACGGGGGCGTAGGGCGAAGTGCCCCGGGGTCTGCGTCCGGCGCCCGAGGCGGCCGGGGCGGGCCGGTTCCTAGGTTGAGGGCACGCCCGACGGGGCGGCGTTCGACGACGAGGGGACGGATGTCATGCCGGTTGCGATCATCACAGGGGCCTCGAAGGGGCTGGGGCTGGCGCTCGCCGGGGCGCTGGCCGCGCGGGGCTGGGATCTGGTGCTGGACGCGCGGGGGGCGGTCCCGCTGGCGGAGGCGGCCGGGTCGGTGTCCGCGCACGGCACCCGGGTCACGGCCCTGCCGGGGGACGTCACGGACGCCGGGCACCGCGCGGAGCTGGTGGCGGCGGCGTGGCGGCTGGGCGGGGTGGACCTGCTGGTGCACAACGCCAGCGCGCTGGGCGCCGAGCCGCTCGTGACGCTGGAGGAGCTGCCGCTGGAGGGGCTGCGCCGGGCGCTGGAGGTGAACGCGGTGGCGGCGCTGGGCCTGGTCCAGGAGGCGCTGCCGCTGCTGCGGGCCTCCCGGGCGGGCACGGTGATCGCGGTCAGCTCGGACGCGGCGGCGGAGGCGTACGGCACGTGGGGCGGCTACGGGGCGTCCAAGGCGGCGCTGGACCAGCTCGCGGCCGTCCTCGCCGTGGAGGAGCCGGACCTGCGGGTGTGGGCGGTGGACCCCGGGGACATGGCGACGGACCTGTACGCGGCGGCCGTACCGGACGACGACGGTCCGCGGCCCGATCCGGCCGAGGTGGCGCCGGCCTTCCTGCGGCTGCTGGACGAGCGGCCGGTGAGCGGGCGGTATGCCGCCCCGGCGCTGCTGGAGGGACGGCGGTGACGCGGGCCGCGGGGGTTCCCGTGCGGGAGCGGGCGTGGCGGGTGCCCGCGGAGCTGTCGGCGCGGGTGCCGGCCGAGCAGCGCGGCCCCGGGCTGGACCGGGACGCCGTACGGCTGCTGGTGTCGCGCGGGACCGAGGTGTCGCACCACGCGTTCGCGGAGCTGCCGCGGCTGCTGCGGGCCGGTGATCTGCTCGTCGTCAACACCTCGGCCACGCTGGCCGCGGCCGTCGACGGGCGGGTCGGGCACGCGCGTGTGGTGGTGCACTTCTCCACGCTGGGGGACGACGGCCGGTGGGCGGTCGAGCTGCGGGAGCCCGACGGACGGGGCACGACACGCGCGCGTGCGGGCGGGCCCGCGGGTACGCGGGTGTGGCTGCCCGGCGGGGTGCGGCTGGAGCTGGCGGAGCCGCTGGACGCGGGGAGCGACCGGTTGTGGTGGGCGTGGGCGTCGGGGCCGGGGGTGCCCGGGATGCTGCGGGAGCACGGGCGGCCCATCCGCTACGCGTACACGGAACGGGACCAGCCGCTGTCCGTGTACCAGACGGTGTTCGCGCTTGCCTCACCCGACGGGCTCGGCAGTGCGGAGATGCCCAGTGCGGCGCGGCCGTTCACCGCGCGGCTGGTGGCGGAGCTGGTGAGCCGGGGGGTGCAGTTCGCGCCGGTCACGCTGCACACCGGGGTGGCCTCGGCGGAGGCGCACGAGCCGCCGTATCCGGAGCGGTTCGCGGTGCCGGAGGCGTCGGCGCGGTCCGTCAACGCGGTGCGCGCGGGTGACGGGCGGGTGATCGCGGTGGGCACGACCGCCGTGCGGGCCGTGGAGTCGGCGGCCGGCGCCGACGGGGTCGTACGGGCGCGGTCGGGGTGGACCGATCTGGTGGTGACCCCGGAGCGCGGGGTGCGGGCGGTGGACGGGCTGCTGACGGGGCTGCACGAGCCGGCGGCCTCGCATCTGCTGATGCTGGAGGCGGTCGCGGGGCGGGCGGCGGTGGAGCGCGGCTACGAGGAGGCACTGCGCGGGCGCTACCTGTGGCACGAGTTCGGGGACGTCCATCTCGTCCTGCCGTCCACGGGCCCGGAGTTTGCTCACGCAGAGCAGCGCACGGCAGACAGCCGGTGAGACGGGGAGAGGCGGGGTGTGAGCCCGGGCATAGGGCGTAGGTCACGTACGAACGTCAATAGGAGGTAAACACCCCCAAGTCGCGCCACATGGGCGGGGCGGATGGTCCGATCTGCCCCGCTTTACCCTTTCTAGATCCACTACCGGGCTTCGTACGTCACACCTTTGCCACGGGATTTTGCGGCCGCTAACAATGGCTCACGTCGCTCAGCGCCGCGGGTTCCACCGCGGCGTTTGTGCAGGAAGCACCCGTGTCCCCACCGGACGACGAGCGACCTCCGCGCTATCCCAAGAGGTCCAATCGCCATGCCCAAGATCAGCCTGAACCGTGGTCCCAGTCGTGCCCTGAACCGCAAGCACAAGATCGCTGTTGCCGGTGCCGCCGCCTTCGGCGTCTCCGCCCTGGCCTTCTCGGCCGTGCCCAGCAACGCGTCGACGACGACCACGAGCGAGGCCGTGTCCGCCGCTCCGGTGAAGTACAGCTCCGAGCGCATCACCGACGTGAAGACCAGCGTCACCGACCAGCTCGCCGAGGCGAACCTCAAGGTCGAGGCCATCGAGGCGAAGAAGAAGGCTGCTGCCCAGGCCGCCGCGAAGAAGAAGGCCGCCGCCGCTGCCGCCGCCAAGAAGAAGGCCGCCGCCGCTGCCGCCGCCGAGAAGGCCGCGCAGGAGCGCAGGGCCAAGGAGGCCGCCAGCCGCTCCGCGCAGCGCGCCCCGGTCAAGAAGACCTACGCCAACAACCTCGACGGCTGGATCCGTGAGGCCCTCGACATCATGAAGAAGAAGGGCATCCCGGGCTCCTACCACGGGCTGCACAAGAACATCATCCGGGAGTCCTCGGGCAACCCGAAGGCCATCAACCTCTGGGACATCAACGCCCAGAACGGCATCCCGTCCAAGGGCCTGCTCCAGGTGATCCCGCCGACGTTCGAGGCGTACCACGTGTCCGGCACCCCGAAGGACATCTGGAACCCGGTCTCCAACATCACGGCCGCTGCCAACTACGCGGCCGACCGTTACGGCTCGATCGACAACGTCAACAGCGCGTACTGAGGTCGGCGCGGACCTCTCTCGCAGACGCCGAAGGGCGGCACCCTCCTGACGGAGCGCCGCCCTTCGGGCACGAACGGGAGCGGTCAGTTGCGCATGACCTCGGGCTCGTGGCGGCGCAGGAAGCGGGCCACGAAGAAGCCGCACACGACGCCCAGGAAGAGCAGGGCGGCCATGTCCATGGTCCAGGCGGTCACCGTGTGGTCCCACAGCGGGTCCGTGCCGGCGCCCTCCTCCGGCGGGCTGATCCGGTTGAAGTCCAGCGTGGCGCCCGCGGCGGCGACGGCCCAGCGCGACGGCATCAGGAACGAGAACTGGTTGACGCCGGCCGTGCCGTTCAGCGCGAACAGGCAGCCCGTGAACACCACCTGGATGATGGCGAACATCACCAGCAGCGGCATCGTCTTCTCGGCCGTCTTCACCAGCGACGAGATGATCAGGCCGAACATCATCGACGTGAAGCCCAGCGCCATGATCGGCAGGGACAGCTCGACCAGCGTGAGCCCGCCAAGGACCAGGCCCTCCTCCGGGATCTCCCGGGTGGAGAAACCGATGACACCGACCAGCAGGCCCTGCAGCACGGTGATCATGCCGAGCACGAACACCTTCGACATCAGGTACGCCGACCGGGACAGGCCGGTCGCGCGCTCCCGCTCGTAGATGACCCGTTCCTTGATCAGCTCACGGACCGAGTTGGCGGCACCGGCGAAGCAGGCGCCGACCGCGAGGATCAGCAGGACCGTGGTGGCCGTGCCGTTCGGGATGACGCGGCCGGTCTGCGGGTGCGCCGGGTTGGGCAGCAGACCGCGGTCCGGGTCGATGAGCAGGCTCACCGCGCCGAGGACGGCCGGCAGGATCAGCATCAGCGCCAGGAAGCCCCGGTCGGAGGCGATCACCGAGACGTAGCGGCGCACCAGCGTGACGAACTGCGACATCCAGCCCTGCGGCTTCGGCGGGCGCATGGCCTGCATCGGCGGCATCTGTACGGACTGCGGGGCGACGGCGTCGATGTCCGCGGCGTACATCTGGTAGTGCTGCGAGCCCTTCCAGCGGCCCGCCCAGTCGTAGTCGCGGTAGTTCTCGAACGCGGAGAAGACGTCGGCCCAGGTGTCGTAGCCGAAGAAGTTCAGCGCCTCCTCGGGCGGGCCGAAGTAGGCGACCGAACCGCCCGGCGCCATCACCAGCAGCTTGTCGCACAGCGCCAGCTCGGCCACCGAGTGCGTGACGACGAGGACCGTACGGCCGTCGTCGGCGAGGCCGCGCAGCAACTGCATGACGTCGCGGTCCATGCCCGGGTCGAGGCCGGAGGTCGGCTCGTCCAGGAAGATCAGCGACGGCTTGGTGAGCAGCTCGAGAGCCACCGAGACACGCTTGCGCTGGCCGCCGGAGAGGGAGGTGACCTTCTTGTCCTTGTGGATGTCGAGCTTGAGCTCGCGCAGCACCTCGTCGATGCGGGCGTTGCGCTCGGCGGCCGTGGTGTCGGCCGGGAAGCGCAGCTTGGCCGCGTACGTGAGGGCCTTCTTGACGGTCAGCTCCTTGTGCAGGATGTCGTCCTGCGGGACCAGACCGATGCGCTGGCGCAACTCGGCGAACTGCTTGTAGAGGTTCCGGTTGTCGTAGAGGACCTCGCCCTGGTCGGCCGGGCGGTAGCCGGTGAGCGCCTTGAGCAGCGTCGACTTGCCGGAACCGGACGGTCCGATGACCGCGATCAGCGACTTCTCCGGCACGCCGAAGGAGACGTCCTTCAGGATCTGCTTGCCGCCGTCGACCGTGACGGTCAGGTGGCGCGCGGAGAAGGACACCTCACCGGTGTCGACGAACTCCTCGAGCCGGTCGCCGACGATGCGGAACGTCGAGTGGCCGACGCCGACGATGTCGGTCGGGCCGAGCAGCTGCGAGCCGCCCTTCGCGATCGGCTGGCCGTTGACGTACGTGCCGTTGTGCGAGCCCAGGTCGCGGATCTCCATGCGGCCGTCGGGCGTCGAGTGGAACTCGGCGTGGTGCCGCGAGACCTGGAGGTCGGAGACGACCAGGTCGTTCTCCAGGGCACGGCCGATGCGCATCACACGGCCGAGGGCGAACTGGTGGAACGTGGTCGGGCTGCGGTCGCCGTAGACCGGCGGCGCCCCCGCGCCACCACCGGGTGCCTGCTGCTGCGGGATGTGCGCGGCGGGCTGCTGCGGCTGCTGCCAGCCGGCCCGCGGGGCCTGCTGCGGCGGCGTCTGCGGCGCCCAGCCGGGGTTCGCGCCCTGCGCCGCGTACGGCTGCTGCTGGGGCTGTGCCTGCGGCGTCGCGACGGCGGCGTCCGAGAAGGCCACCCGCGGTCCGTCGGTCGCGTTGCCCAGGTTCAGGGCCGTGCCCGGGCCGATCTCCACATGGTGGATCCGCTGCCCCTGCACGAACGTGCCGTTGGTGCTGCCGTGGTCCTCGACGATCCAGCCACGGCCGTTGAAACCGACCGTGGCGTGGCGCCAGGAGACCCTGGCGTCGTCGAACACGACGTCCCCCTGCGGATCGCGTCCGAGCGTGTAAGACCTGGACGGATCGAGCGTCCATGTCCGTCCATTGAATTCCAGTACGAGTTCCGGCACTCCATGCCCCACTGAGTTGTCCCCCGAATTGCCCCCGTTGCGGGGAGTCTAGGGATGTCGAACATCGGGGGGAACTATTTCAGGCTCGGACCCCTGACCGAAAGTCGGGCCTTGTGAAGACCGCGCGAGGGCGCTTCGCTCGTTTCCGTTCACGAGGTGGAAAACGGCCCGAAGAGTGGCAATCCCCTGCGAGGGGGACATGCACGGCATCCGCCGTGCCGCGGATCGGGGGGCGATCGGGGGCCCGCCATGAACTCTGCCGTGCGCACCGCGGCCGGGAGGCACGGCCCACGCGTGCCGTGGGCAGACGTCCTGGTGCCCGCGGTGGCCGCGGCGAGTTGGGCGTTGACCGCCATGGCGGGCGTCGCGGCGCTCGGCCCGCACCTGCTGGACGCGGACGCCACCGCCGCGCTCGGGCCGATGACCGCGGCGGCCGTGGCACTCGGCGCGTGCGGTTCGGTCGCCCCCTCCAGCGACGTGTCCGTGTTCGGTCTGCACGGCGCCGAAACCCCCACCGCCGTCCAGATCACGCCACTCGGCGTGAGCCTGCCGGCGCGCTGCTGATGTCATACGTCTTCCTGCGGTCCTTGCGCAGCGCGGGAGTTGCGGTTCCGCCGGCCGAACTCCTGGCCCGGGCGGGGCGGCTGGGGGTCGGCGCGGGGATGGTGATGTTGTTGGCGGGGGTTTTGACGGGGGGGGCGGAGGGTGTGTCGACGGCTCTGGTGGTGCGGATTCGGGTGCGTACGTTGCTCGTGCGACCGGGCGTGGTGTGTCGTTCGTCGGGTGGTGTGCGGTGCGGCTCGGGGTGGTGCCCGCGGTGACGCTGCCGGTGCTCGTGTGGCTGATGGACGTGTCCGTGGGCGCCTCGCTGCCGGTGCTCGGCGTCGACGTGCTCGGCGCCGGCGTCGAACTGCACAGTCGCCCCGGCCCGGCTGTGCTGCTCGGGGCAGCGTGGGGCGCGGGCGCCGCTGCCGTCGGGGCGGTGCCGGCGTGGGTGACCGGGGCGGCGGGGCGGAGAGCGGCACCGATGCCAGTGGCTGACGCGGTGAGCAAGGCGGGCGCGGCGGGTGGGGACGCTGTTGTCCGTGTCCACGGTGCGACGTTCCGGCCGGGCGGCTCGGTCCGTATACGCCGAGTACGCCGCACCGGCCGCCGAACCCGGCCGCCCATCCGTATCCGCGGCTGCCGGAGGAACGCGGGGAAGCGAGGGAGGCGGGGGATGCACGGAGCTCGGAGGAGGGCGGTGAGGGGACTGGGGGTGGGCGCAAGCCGAACGGCGAGCGGTGATGCCCCCCCTCCGCACACAAGCCAGGCAGCCCGCCGCAACCACCGGGACACCCACTGTTCCCTGTCCGGCTGGCGGACCTCGGGGGCGGAGGGCACTGCGTGCCGGATACGGTGGAAGCACCATGAGCGCATCGCAGACCTCCGACGTCCCCACGCTCCTTGTCAAGATCTTCGGCAAGGACAGGCCGGGCCTCACGGCCGGCCTCTTCGACACCCTCGCCGCCTTCTCCCTCGACGTGGTCGACATCGAGCAGGTCGTCACCCGGGGCCGGATCGTTCTGTGCGCGCTCGTGACGGAGCCGCCTCAGGGCATGGAGGGCGAGCTGCGGGCGACCGTCCACAGCTGGGCGGAGTCGATGAAGATGCAGGCGGAGATCATCTCCGGCATCGGTGACAACCGTCCGCGTGGCCTCGGCCGCTCCCTGGTCACCGTGCTCGGCCACCCGCTCACCGCGGAGGCGACGGCCGCGATCGCCGCCCGGATCACCCGGACCGGCGGCAACATCGACCGTATCTTCCGGCTCGCCAAGTACCCCGTGACCGCGGTGGAGTTCGCGGTGTCCGGCGTCGAGACCGAGCCGCTGCGCACCGCCCTGGTCACGGACGCGGCGGCGCTCGGCGTGGACGTGGCGGTCGTCGCCGCGGGTCTGCACCGGCGCGCGCAGCGGCTGGTCGTCATGGACGTGGACTCGACGCTCATCCAGGACGAGGTGATCGAGCTGTTCGCGGCGCACGCCGGCTGCGAGGACAAGGTCGCCGAGGTGACGGCGGCGGCGATGCGCGGCGAGCTGGACTTCGAGCAGTCGCTGCACGCGCGCGTGGCGCTCCTGGCGGGCCTGGACGCGTCGGTGGTCGACAAGGTGCGCAGCGAGGTGCGGCTGACGCCCGGCGCGCGCACCCTGATCCGTACGCTGAAGCGGCTCGGTTACCAGGTCGGCGTCGTGTCCGGCGGGTTCACGCAGGTCACCGACGACCTCAAGGAGCGTCTCGGTCTGGACTTCGCCCAGGCGAACACGCTGGAGATCGTCGACGGGAAGCTGACCGGCAGGGTCACCGGCGAGATCGTGGACCGGGCGGGCAAGGCGCGGCTGCTGCGCCGCTTTGCCTCGGAGGCGGGCGTACCGCTGTCGCAGACGGTGGCGATCGGTGACGGCGCCAACGACCTGGACATGCTGAACGCGGCCGGTCTCGGTGTCGCCTTCAACGCCAAGCCGGTGGTGCGGGAGGCCGCGCACACGGCGGTGAACGTGCCGTTCCTGGACACCGTGCTGTATCTGCTCGGCGTCACCCGCGAAGAGGTCGAGGCGGCGGACACCCTCGACGCGCACTGAGCCGGCTCCCCCGCCTTTACGGGGCCCGCCCCAGGCACGTGAAGGGCCCGGCACCACCCGGTGCCGGGCCCTCGTCGCCTGTCTGCCGGTCGGCCCCGAGTGGCCTTGGGGCCTACTCCGAGGGCGCCCAGTAGTCGACCAGGGTGGCGACACCGGGCTCCACGGACTTCCAGTCCCCGGTGACGGTCAGGACGGCGAAGGCGGCGGCCGGGAAGCCGCGGCGGACCATCCGGTCACGGACGCCGCCCTCGGCCGAGCCGGCCAGGACTTCGGCGAGGCCGTGGATGCCGGGGTTGTGGCCGATCATCAGGACGTTGCGCACGTCGTCGGGGGTTTCGTTGAGCACGGTGATCAGCTCGCCGGGCGAGGCCTCGTAGATCCGCTCCTCGTACACGGTCTTCGGTCGGTGCTCGAACTCGTGTACGGCGAGCTTCCAGGTCTCGCGGGTCCGGGTCGCGGTGGAGCAGAGGGCCAGGTCGAAGGGGATACCGGTGTCGGCCAGCTTGCGTCCGGCGAACGCGGCGTCCATGCGCCCCCGCTCGGCGAGCGGTCGCTCGTGGTCGGTCACCGGTGGCCAGTCGGCTTTCGCATGCCGGAAAAGGACAATCCTGCGGGGTTCTGCGGCGCTCATGCGTCCCAGCTTCGCACGAAACAGGCCATGAGGCGCAGGGAGTTGACGGCCGTCCCGGACTCCGCCCGGTGCCCGGTCGGCACGCGGTCAGCGCATGATCAGATGCCGCAGGTGGTCGAGGACCTGGGTGACCGCCGGGCCGCCGGCGCCCGCGTGGGCGTCGGACGGGTGCAGTATCAGCGCGAGCAGGGCGACGAAGGACAGCGTGGGCAGGGCGAGGGCCCACCAGGGCAGCCTGCTGTCGGCGCCGACCGGGGATGCCGGGTGGGGCCGGGTGTGCGTGGGGGCCGACATGGGTGCCTCCGCAGGTCTCCGGGACGAGTGGTCCGCGCCGCGTGGTCCGCCGTACGCGGCCACATCTCGAAGCTACGGAATCCGCGGCCGTCGGCCCATCCGGAGATCCACCCAGGTGACCCTGAACCTGGCCCCCTAAGGGATGGGGGTGCCAGCCCTACCATCGGCGGGCCGGGCGGGGTCCGGTCAGGGTGCCGCGAGGGACGCGACAACGCCGATGATCACGAAGATGGCGAAGAAGGCGCCGAAGACGAGCAGCATCTTCTTCTGGCCGTTGCGGGGGTTCGGGTCGAGCACTGGCATACGGCAAGTCTCGCACCCGGGCGGCCCGGACACCGACACCGGGGGCGGGGATCCGCGCGGGGCCGGTGCGCCCGTCCGGCCCGGATCAGCGGGCCGCCTCCGCCTCCACGGTGCGGTCGCGGCCGGCCAGGACGCCCATCACCATCTGCGGGATCATCAGGGCGGTCATCAGCGCGAGCGGCAGTCCCCAGCCGCCGCTGTGCTGGTAGAGCACGCCCACCAGCAGGGGGCCCGGGATGGAGATCAGGTAGCCGGTGCTCTGCGCGAAGGCGGACAGCTGGGCGACGCCCGCGCCGGTCCCGGCCCGCATCCCGACCATGGTGAGCGCGAGCGGGAACGCGCAGTTGGAGACGCCCAGCAGCAGGGCCCAGGCCAGGGCACCGCCGGCCGGGGCGACGTACAGGCCGACGTATCCGGCGAGGCCGCAGGCGCCGAGCGCGAGGGCGATCGGGCCCTGGCTGGGCAGCCGGGTCGCCAGGCGCGGGATGACGAAGGCCAGCGGCACGCCCATCACCATGGTGACGGCGAGCAGCAGCCCGGCGGTGCCCGCGGGCACGCCCGCGTCCCGGTAGATCTGCGCCATCCAGCCCATCGTGACGTAGGCGGCGGTGGCCTGGAGCCCGAAGAACACGGCGAGCGCCCAGGCGGTACGGCTCCGCGTGATGCGCAGCGCGGGCCGCTCCTCGCCCGTGCCGTGCCCCGCGCGGGACGTGTCGGCACGCGGCGTGCCCCGGTCCCGTACGAAGCCGAGCCACGGCAGGACGGCCGCCGCCGCCAGCGCGGACCACACGGCGAGGCCGGACTGCCAGTTCCCGCCCAGGGCGCCGGTGACGGGCACGGTCGCCGCGGCGGCGACGGAGGTGCCGAAGGCGAGGGCCATGGAGTACACGCCGGTCATGGAACCGACGCGGTCGGGGAACCAGCGCTTGACGATGACCGGCATCAGGACGTTGCTGACCGCGATGCCCATGAGCGCGAGGGCGCTGGCGGCCAGGAAGCCGGGTGTGCCGCCCGCGTACGGGCGTATCAGCAGCCCCGCTGCGATGGCGGCCATGCCGGCGCAGACCACCGCGCCGGGGCCGAAGCGGCGGGCCAGCCGCGGGGCGGTGACGCCGAAGACGGCGAAGCAGAGCGGGGGCACGGAGGTGAGCAGCCCGGCCACGCTGCCGCTCATGCCGAGCCCGTCGCGGACCTCTTCGAGGAGCGCGCCGAGGCTGGTGATGGCCGGGCGGAGGTTCAGGGCGGCCAGCACGATGGCGACGACGAGCAGCCGCATCCGCCACACGCGCGTGCCGGCTCCCCCGGCTTCCTCCCCGGGGCCGTGCTTGCCGGACGTGCCGGATGTGCCGGGCTCCCCCGGTTCGCGGGCGTCCGGTGTGGTGTCCGGTACGGCGGCCGATGTGCGTGCGGTCGTCGTGGTCGTCGTGGACTCTGGCGTCCGGTTTTCCTCACTAGCCATGCACACCATCATAGAATCATGGGATGATTGGTTGTCCATGGTCCGGCGGTCCCCCGCCGGAGCGGCCGTGCAAAGGTGGGACATGCCCCTGAGCCATCCCCGGCGTTCCGCGCTCTCCGAGCAGGTCATCGCCGCGCTGCGCACCCAGATCACCTCGGGCGAGTGGCCCGTCGGCTCCCGCATCCCGACCGAGCCCGAGCTGGTCGAGCAGCTCGGGGTCGCCCGCAACACGGTCCGCGAGGCCGTCCGCGCCCTCGCGCACAACGGCCTGCTGGACATCCGCCAGGGCTCCGGCACGTACGTCGTGGCGACCAGTGAGCTGGCCGGTGTGATGCACCGCCGCTTCGCCGGCGCCGACCCGGGGCACATCGCGGAGCTGCGGTCCACGCTGGAGTCGGGCGCCGCGAAGCTGGCCGCCGAGCGGCGCACGGAGAAGGACCTCAAGCAGCTCGACACGCTGCTGCGGCGCCGTGACGAGGCCTGGGAGTCGGGCGACACGGAGGCGTTCGTGACGGCGGACGCGACCTTCCACCTGGCCGTGGTGTCGGCCTCCCACAACGACGTGATGACGGCGGTGTACGCGGACCTCGGCGAGGTGCTCAGGGACTGGCTGCGCGAGGACGTCGGCGCGGAGCTGACACCGGAGACGTACATGGACCACGCGCGGCTGGTCGACGCGATCCGCGCGGGCGACACGGCGGCCGCCGCGGCCGAGGCCGCGAGCTATCCGTTCCTGTGCCGCCCGGGGCGGTTCAGGAGCCCCGGTTCTGGTGGCTGACCCACACCGCGCGGACCTCCTTCCAGCACCGGCCGGTGAGCCGTACGGTCTCGGCCGGGCCGGTGTCGGCGGGGGCGCTGTCGGTGTCGAGGTCCCACCAGCGTTCGCACTCGATGTGCAGGCGCACGCGGTCGGTCTGCACGTACGGGTTGTGGCAGTGGGCCACCGCGTGCGAGCCCCGGACGGCTATGCGGCACTCGGCCCCGAAGGGCGCCGCCACGGCGGACCGCGCGCCCGCCACGCGCGCGTGCGGCATGACGTCGTACGGCACCCGCACACGGGCGTGGGCCGGCGCCTCGTACCGCACCCCCACACGCGCGTGCGGCGTCACCTCGTACGGCACCCCCACACGCGCGTGGGCCGGCGCCTCGTACGGCAGGCTCAGCAGGAGGGCTGCGGCTACGGTCACCGACGCAAGGCCGTGGATCAGGTGCACAGGGACCTCCTCGGCCACGCTGGGGAGGGAATCACGCGGTGGCCGCGTGTCTCCAGAGTGCGCGGACGGCCGGGTCCGCCGCCCGGCCGGCAGGGCCGAACGGGTGACGCCCCGCTCCCCGCGCGGTGCGGGAAACGGGGCGTCCGGGCCGCAGCAAAGGGCTGCGGACCCTCAGGCGCCGATGGCGTGCAGACCGCCGTCCACGTGGATGATCTCGCCGGTGGTCTTCGGGAACCAGTCGCTCAGCAGCGCGACGACACCGCGGCCGGCCGGCTCGGGGTCCTTCAGGTCCCACTCCAGGGGCGCGCGGGTGTCCCACACGGCGGCCAGGTCGCTGAAGCCCGGGATGGACTTGGCGGCCATGGAGCCGAGCGGGCCGGCCGAGATGAGGTTGCAGCGGATGTTCTGCTTGCCCAGGTCACGCGCCATGTAGCGGCTGGTGGCCTCCAGGGCGGCCTTGGCCGGGCCCATCCAGTCGTACTGCGGCCAGGCGTACTGCGCGTCGAAGGTGAGGCCGACGACGGAGCCGCCGTTCTGCATCAGCGGCAGGCAGGCCGTGGTGAGCGACTTCAGGGAGAACGCCGAGACGTGCATCGCCGTGGCGACCGACTCGAAGGGCGTGTTCAGGAAGTTGCCGCCGAGCGCGTCCTGCGGCGCGAAGCCGATGGAGTGCACGACGCCGTCCAGGCCGCCCAGCTCCTCGCCGACGACGTCCGCGAGACGGCCGAGGTGCTCGTCGTTGGTGACGTCGAGCTCGACGACCTTGGTGGGCCTGGGCAGCCGCTTGGCGATGCGCTCGGTCAGCGTGGGCCGCGGGAACGCGGTCAGGATGATCTCGGCACCCTGCTCCTGGGCCAGCCTCGCGGTGTGGAAGGCGATGGAGGACTCCATCAGCACACCGGTGATCAGGACGCGCTTGCCCTCGAGAATTCCGCTCATGGTGATCAGTGACCCATTCCCAGTCCGCCGTCTACGGGGATGACGGCTCCAGTGATGTACGAGGCGTCGTCCGAGGCGAGGAACCGCACCGTCGCGGCGATCTCCTCCGGCTGCGCGTACCGGCCCAGGGGCACCTGCGCCACGATGTTCGAGCGCTGCTCGTCGGTGAGCGCCTTGGTCATGTCGGTGTCCACGAAGCCGGGCGCGACGACGTTGAAGGTGATGTTGCGCGAGCCGAGCTCACGGGCGAGGGAGCGCGCGAAGCCGACGAGGCCGGCCTTGGAGGCGGCGTAGTTCGCCTGGCCGGGACCGCCGTACAGGCCGACGACCGACGAGATGAGCACGACGCGGCCCTTCTTGGCGCGCAGCATGCCGCGGTTGGCCCGCTTGACGACCCGGAAGGCGCCGGTGAGGTTGGTGTCGAGGACGGACGTGAAGTCGTCCTCGCTCATGCGCATCAGGAGCTGGTCCTTGGTGACGCCGGCGTTGGCGACGAGGACCTCGACCGGGCCGTGCTCGGCCTCGATCTCCTTGTAGGCCTGCTCCACCTGCTCGGTGTCGGTGATGTCGCACTTGACGGCGAGGCAGCCCCGGTCGGTCAGGTCGGCGGGTGGCTCGCCCGAGCGGTACGTGAACGCGACCTTGTCGCCGGCGTCGGCGAAAGCGCGGGCGATGGCGAGGCCGATGCCCCGGTTTCCTCCGGTGACGAGAACCGAGCGGCTCAACGGATCACCCTTTCCTTAGCGGTCTGGCACACCGCCCGAGCCACAGGTTCCCCCGGCTTACAGGCGGCTTCCCGGAAAACCTATCGGTCCCGTACCTGCCGGGGACATTCGGGCACCCACAGTGGCTTACGGGACTCACTGTCGGGTCCCTACAGAAAACCGCCGGCCACGTCGGGAAAGGTGTGGTCCGCGGGCGGCCCCGGGGGACATGATCGGAGGCAGCCAGGTCACGTCCACAGAAAGAGACGCCGGTGCCTCATACGATCGACGAAGCCTTCACGGCACTGCCTTTGCGCGCCCTCGCCGACGCCGCGCTCGCCCGGGCGCGGGCCCTGGGGGCCGAACACGCGGACTTCCGGTTCGAGCGGGTGCGCAGTGCCTCCTGGCGGCTGCGGGACGCCAAGCCGTCCGGGTCGTCGGACACCACCGACCTCGGGTACGCGGTGCGGGTCGTGCACGGCGGTACCTGGGGGTTCGCCTCGGGCGTCGACCTGACCATGGACGCCGCCGCCAAGGTCGCCTCGCAGGCGGTGGCCATGGCGAAGCTGTCGGCCCAGGTGATCAGGGCGGCCGGGTCGGACGAGCGGGTGGAGCTGGCCGACGAGCCGGTGCACGCGGACCGGACGTGGATCTCCTCGTACGGGATCGACCCGTTCACCGTGCCCGACGAGGAGAAGGCCGGACTGCTCGCCGAGTGGAGCGCGCGCCTGCTCGCGGCGGACGGGGTGGACCACGTCGACGCCTCGCTGCTGACCGTCCACGAGAACAAGTTCTACGCCGACACGGCGGGCACCGTGACCACGCAGCAGAGGGTGCGGCTGCATCCGCAGCTGACCGCGGTGGCGGTGGACGACTCCAGCGGCGAGTTCGACTCGATGCGGACCATCGCGCCGCCCGCCGGACGCGGCTGGGAGTACGTCACGGGCACCGGCTGGGACTGGGAGGCGGAACTCGCCGAACTGCCCGAGCTGCTCGCCGAGAAGATGCGCGCGCCGAGCGTCCGGGCGGGCACGTACGACCTGGTCGTCGACCCGTCCAACCTGTGGCTGACGATCCACGAGTCCATCGGGCACGCCACCGAGCTGGACCGGGCCCTCGGCTACGAGGCGGCCTACGCCGGCACCTCGTTCGCCACGTTCGACCAGCTCGGCACGTTGAAGTACGGCTCGGAGCTGATGAACGTCACCGGCGACCGCACCGCCGAGCACGGCCTGGCGACCGTCGGGTACGACGACGAGGGCGTCGAGGCGCAGTCCTGGGACCTGGTGAAGGACGGGGTGCTGGTCGGCTACCAGCTGGACCGCAGGATCGCCCGGCTGACCGGCTTCGAGCGGTCCAACGGGTGCGCGTACGCCGACTCCCCCGCGCACGTGCCGGTGCAGCGCATGGCCAATGTGTCGCTCCGGCCGGACCCGGCCGGGATGTCGACCGAGGACCTCATCGGGAGCGTGGAGCGGGGCATCTACGTCGTCGGCGACCGGTCCTGGTCGATCGACATGCAGCGCTACAACTTCCAGTTCACCGGGCAGCGCTTCTACAGGATCGAGAACGGCAGGCTCGCCGGGCAGCTGCGGGACGTGGCCTACCAGGCGACCACCACCGACTTCTGGGGCTCCATGGCGGCCGTCGGCGGCCCCCAGACGTATGTCCTGGGCGGCGCGTTCAACTGCGGCAAGGCCCAGCCGGGCCAGGTCGCAGCTGTGTCGCACGGCTGCCCGTCCGCCCTGTTCAGGAGCGTCAACGTCCTCAACACCACGCAGGAGGCCGGTCGATGAGCGCCCGTGTCAGCAAGCCGCACGAGATCGTCGAGCGCGCCCTGGAGCTGTCCCGCGCGGACGGGTGCGTCGTCATCGCCGACGAGCAGTCCACCGCCAACCTGCGCTGGGCGGGCAACGCGCTCACCACGAACGGTGTCACGCGCGGGCGGACGCTCACCGTCGTCGCCACCGTCGACGGCAAGGAGGGCACCGCCTCGGGTGTGGTGTCCCGGTCCGCGGTCACGGCGGACGACCTGGAGCCGCTGGTGCGGGCCGCCGAGGCCGCCGCGCGGGGTGCCGCGCCCGCCGAGGACGCGCAGCCGCTGGTGACGGGCGTGGCGCCGTCGCCGGAGTTCACGGAGGCACCGGCCGAGACGTCGTCCGCCGTGTTCGGGGACTTCGCGCCGGCGCTCGGTGAGGCGTTCGCACGCGCGCGTGCCGGCGGCCGTGAGCTGTACGGGTTCGCCAACCACGAGATGGTCTCCACCTACCTGGGCACCTCCACGGGCCTGCGGCTGCGGCACGACCAGCCCAACGGCACGCTGGAGCTGAACGCCAAGTCGCCGGACCGCACCCGGTCGGCGTGGGCGGGCCGCTCCACCCGGGACTTCAAGGACGTCGACCCTGCGGCGCTGGACGCCGAGCTGGCCGTGCGGCTCGGCTGGGCGGAGCGGCGGATCGAGCTGCCGGCCGGGCGGTACGAGACGCTGCTGCCGCCGACGGCCGTCGCGGACCTGCTGATCTACCAGATGTGGTCGGCGTCGGGCCGGGACGCGGCGGAGGGCCGCACGGTGTTCTCCAAGCCGGGCGGCGGCACGCGCGTGGGCGAGCGGCTCACCGATCTGCCGCTGACGCTGCGCAGCGATCCGGACGAGCCGGGTCTGCAGTCGGCGCCGTTCGTGATCGCGCACTCCTCCGGCGGCGACCAGTCGGTGTTCGACAACGGGCTGCCGCTGACCGCCACCGACTGGATGCGCGAGGGCACCCTGGCGCATCTGACGACGAGCAGGCACAGCGCCGGCCTGACCGGGCTGCCGGTGGCGCCGGGCGTCGAGAACCTGATCCTGGACGGCGGCGAGGACCGCTCGTTGGAGGAGATGGTCGCGGCCACCGAGCGCGGGTTGCTGCTGACCTGCCTGTGGTACATCCGCGAGGTCGACCCGGCGACCCTGCTGCTGACGGGCCTGACCCGGGACGGCGTCTACCTGGTCGAGAACGGCGAGGTGACCGGCGAGGTCAACAACTTCCGGTTCAACGAGTCGCCGGTGGGCCTGCTGGGGCGGGCCACGGAGGCCGGGCGCACGGAGCAGACCCTGCCGCGGGAGTGGAGCGACTGGTTCACCCGGGCCGCGATGCCGCCGCTCAGGGTGCCGGATTTCAATATGAGCTCTGTCAGCCGGGGCGTATAACCTCGTAGGCGTTCGCAGCCGGCGGGACCCGGCTGCCCGGAGATCACCGAGGAGACACGAGAACCGTGACGGACATCGTCGACGAGCTGAAGTGGCGCGGGCTGTTCGCCCTGTCCACTGACGAGGACGCTTTGCGCAAGGCGCTCGCGGACGGTCCCGTCACGTTCTATTGCGGTTTCGACCCGACGGCGCCGTCGCTGCACGTGGGGCACCTGGTGCAGGTGCTGACCGTGCGCCGGCTCCAGCAGGCCGGGCACCGGCCGCTGGCGCTGGTCGGCGGCGCCACGGGCCTGATCGGCGACCCGCGCCCGACCGCGGAGCGCACGCTGAACTCGCCGGAGACCGTCGCCGGCTGGGTGGAGAAGCTGCGCCGCCAGATCGAGCCGTTCCTGTCCTTCGAGGGTGAGAACGCGGCCGTGATGGTCAACAACCTCGACTGGACGCAGAACCTGTCCGCGATCGAGTTCCTGCGGGACATCGGCAAGCACTTCCGCGTCAACAAGATGCTGACGAAGGACTCGGTGGCCCGCCGCCTGGAGTCGTCCGAGGGCATCAGCTACACCGAGTTCAGCTACCAGCTGCTGCAGGGCATGGACTTCCTCCAGCTCTACCGGCGCTACGGCTGCACGCTCCAGCAGGGCGGCAGCGACCAGTGGGGCAACCTCACGGCCGGCCTGGACCTGATCCACCGCCTGGAGCCGGACGCCTCGGTGCACGCGCTGGCGACGCCGCTGATGACGAAGGCGGACGGCACCAAGTTCGGCAAGACCGAGGGCGGCGCCGTGTGGCTCGACCCGGAGATGACGACGCCGTACGCGTTCTACCAGTTCTGGTTGAACGTGGACGACCGGGACATCTCGGGCTACATGCGGATCCTGTCCTTCAAGTCGCGTGCGGAGCTGGAAGAGCTGGAGGAGCAGACCGAGGAGCGTCCGCAGGCCCGTGCCGCGCAGCGCGCGCTGGCGGAGGAGCTGACGACGCTGGTGCACGGCGCCGACCAGACGGCCGCCGTGATCGCCGCGTCCAAGGCGCTGTTCGGCCAGGGCGAGCTGGCGGAGCTGGACGAGAGGACGCTGGCGGCGGCCCTGTCCGAGGTGCCGCACATCCGGGTCGCCGAGCTGGGACCGGTGGTCGACCTGTTCGCCGAGGTCGGCCTGGTCGCCAGCAAGTCGGCGGCGCGGCGCACGGTGAAGGAGGGCGGTGCCTACGTGAACAACGCGAAGGTCACCGCCGAGGACGCCGTCCCCGCCCGGGAGGACCTGCTGCACGGGCGCTGGCTGGTGCTGCGCCGCGGCAAGAAGAACCTGGCCGCGGTCGAGGTCACCGGCGCCTGACCCGGCAGTGCGGCATGCGCAGGGGGCGGTTCCCGGCGGGAAACCGCCCCCTGCGGCGTGGGTGGGACCGGACGCCGCGCTGTGCGGGCCCGGTGGCCGTCAGGTCCGTTGCCTCTTCTTGCCGCGCATCGTCATGTAGGCCATGTCGACCAGGAAGACGATGACGACGGCGGCGGCGAGCTGGAAGGCGTGCCGCGCCCAGTCGATGCCCGCGGTCTCGTCCACGCCGAAGCCGCGGGCGATCGCGTTGCCCGCGATGGCGCCCAGGATGCCGCAGATGGTGGTCAGCCACAGGGGACTGTGTTGTTTACCCGGAATGATCGCCTTGGCGAGCAACCCCAGTACGAATCCCACGATGATCGCCCACAACCAGCCCATGGCTGCCTCCTCGTCCCGCTCGGCGTGAGCATTACCGCCAGTCTCGGCCGGGCTGCCGTACGCCGCATTCCGGGTTGGGCCGTACGGGGGACGGCGCGGCCGGTGCGGCCGGAAGCCACGGGGCCCCGGTCTCGTGACCGGGGCGGCCGCGGCGTACCGTGGGAGGTGTCCGGGCACGGGTTCCCCGACCGGCCGCGGACCGGGTGACGGGGCGAGCCGATGCGGGCGGATGGTGGAGTGTGATGCGGAAACAGCGTGGCGACGGCAACGCCCAGGTGTTCCGGATCACCGGAGCCCGGACGGGTCTGCAGGAGGACGTGCGGGGCCGGCAGCGCCGGTATGTCATCTCGATGTCGGTCCGCACCCTGTCGGTGATCCTCTCGGCGGTGCTGTGGAACGTGGAACGGCATGTCGCGATCGTGGCGCTGGTGCTGGGCGTGGTGCTCCCCTACGTGGCGGTGGTGATCGCCAACGCCGGGCGCGAGAACGCGCCGTCGCTCCCGTCGACGTTCGTCGTGACGCCGACTCCGCCGATGATCGCGCCGCCGCGTGCGAACGACGGTCCGGCGCGGTCCGTCCCGGACGACGTGGCGTCCGACGCGATGCCGGGCCCGGGAAGCGAGCGGCGTGACAGCTCCTGAGGTACATGCGGGCCGTAAGCGGAAGCAGGTTTCTCGCCAAAGCTCAGGAAAACCTCAGACGGATCATGCCATTCCAGTGCCGGGCGACGGGTTACCCGTGACATACTTCGTAAGCGCTCCGCATCCCCCGTCGGAGCGACGGACCGACGCCGGGCAGCTCCCCCCGTGGCTGCTCGGCGTCGCCTTGTCTGCGGACCTGTGAGACGAACCCGTGAGTGACGAAAAGCCGATCTGCTCCGCCAAGGGCTGCCACGCCGACGCCGTGTGGGTGCTGGCCTGGAACAACCCCAAGCTGCACACCCCGGAGCGCCGCAAGACGTGGCTGGCGTGCGAGGAACACCGCGAGCACCTCTCGCAGTTCCTCGGCGTACGGGGCTTTCTGAAGGACGTCGTGCCGCTCGCCGAGTGGCAGGCACCCGAAGGCTCCGAGCGGCCCGGGAGCAGGCCTGGGGAAAGCTAGCCGCCGATCGCCGACATCGGGCGGTCCGGCTGGACGAAGGACGGGTCGTCCAGGCCCGCGCCCGCCTTCTTGCCCCACATGGCCAGGCGCCAGATGCGGGCGATCTCCTCGTCGGGTGCGCCGGACCGCAGCGCCGCGCGCAGGTCGGTCTCCTCGCGGGCGAACAGACAGGTGCGGACCTGGCCGTCGGCGGTGAGGCGGGTCCGGTCGCAGGCGGCGCAGAACGGGCGGGTGACGGAAGCGATGACGCCCACCCGGTGCGGTCCGCCGTCCACCAGCCAGCGCTCGGCGGGGGCGGAGCCGCGCTCCTCGGAGCCCTCGGCGGTGAGCTCGAAGCGGGTGCGCAGGGAGGTCAGGATGTCCCCGGCGGTGATCATGCCGTCGCGCTTCCAGCCGTGCTGGGCGTCCAGGGGCATCTGCTCGATGAAGCGCAGCTCGTACTCGTGTTCCAGGGCCCAGGCGAGCAGGTCGGGGGCCTCGTCGTCGTTCAGGCCGGGCATCAGCACGGAGTTGACCTTGACCGGGGTGAGGCCGGCCGCGCGGGCGGCGTCGAGGCCTTCGAGGACGTCCTTGTGCCGGTCGCGGCGGGTGAGGGTCTTGAAGACGTCGGGGCGCAGGGTGTCCAGCGAGACGTTCACCCGGTCCAGGCCCGCCGCCTTGAGGGCCTCGGCCGTGCGCTTGAGGCCGATGCCGTTGGTGGTGAGAGACGTCTGGGGGCGCGGCTCCAGGGCCGCGACGCGCTCCACGATGCCGACCAGGCCGGGGCGCAGCAGGGGCTCGCCGCCGGTGAAGCGGACCTCTTCGATGCCGAGGGAGGTCACCGCGATGCCGATGAGGCGGACGATCTCGTCGTCGGTGAGCAGGTCGGGCTTGGCGAGCCACTGCAGGCCCTCCTCGGGCATGCAGTAGGTGCAGCGCAGGTTGCACCGGTCGGTCAGTGAGACCCGCAGGTCGGTGGCCACCCGGCCGTAGGTGTCGATGAGCACGTGGGCCCCCTCCCTCGTCGCGGACCGCGCGCGTTGTGCCGTCGTCAACGAGCCTACGTGACACCACCGACAACGGCCGAGGCCCGATCCCACGACGTGGGACGCGGCCGTGTCGTAGAGAGCTACGACACGGCCGCGCGTGCAGGGGGTGCGTGCAGGGGGTGTCAGTGCGCGCCGGTGCCGGTCAGGGACCGGACCTCCAGCTCCGCGTACTTGGCGGTGTCGGGCTCCTCCTTGGACAGGACCGTGCCGAGCCAGCCCATCAGGAAGCCGAACGGGATGGAGATGATGCCCGGGTTCTTCATCGGGAACCAGGCGAAGTCGACGTCGGGGAACATCGCCTTGGGGTCGCCGGAGACGACGGGCGAGAACAGCACCAGGCCGACGGCCACGATGAGACCGCCGTAGATCGACCACAGGGCGCCCTGGGTGGTGAACCGCTTCCAGAACAGGCTGTAGAGGATCGTCGGCAGGTTGGCGGAGGCGGCGACCGCGAAGGCGAGCGCGACGAGGCCGGCCACGTTCAGGTCGCGGGCGAGGGCGCCGAGCAGGATGGAGACGGCGCCGATGCCGATGGTGGCGAGCCGGGCGGCCCTGACCTCTTCCTTCTCGGTGGCGTTGCCCTTCCTGATGACGTTGGCGTAGATGTCGTGGGCGAACGACGAGGACGAGGCGAGGGTCAGGCCCGCGACGACGGCGAGGATGGTGGCGAAGGCCACCGCGGAGATGGTGGCGAGCAGGATCGCGCCCCAGGTCGAGTCGACGCCGCCGAGGTGCAGGGCGAGGAGCGGGGCCGCGGTGTTGCCGGACGGGTTGGACGCGATGATCTCTTCCTGCGAGATGAGCGCCGCGGCGCCGAAGCCGAGCGCGATCGTCATCAGGTAGAAGCCGCCGATGATGCCGATCGCCCAGTTCACGGACTTCCGGGCGGCCTTGGCGTTGGGCACGGTGTAGAAGCGGATCAGGATGTGCGGCAGGCCGGCGGTGCCGAGGACCAGGGCGAGGCCCAGGGAGATGAAGTCCAGCTTGGTGGTGCCGGTGGCGCCGTACTGCAGGCCGGGCTCCAGGAAGGCGGCGCCCTTGCCGCTGTTCTCGGCGGCCGTGCCGAGCAGGTCGGAGATGTTGAAGTTGAACTTCAGCAGCACCAGGAAGGTGATCAGGAGGGTGCCGCCGATGAGCAGCACGGCCTTGACCATCTGGACCCAGGTGGTGCCCTTCATGCCGCCGATGGAGACGTACACGATCATCAGGATGCCGACGAGGGCGACGATGAGGATCTTGCCGGCGTCGGAGGTGATGCCGAGCAGCAGCGAGACGAGGACGCCGGCGCCGGCCATCTGGGCCAGCAGGTAGAAGATCGACACGACGATCGTGGAGGTGCCGGCCGCGGTGCGCACCGGGCGCTGGCGCATGCGGTACGCGAGGACGTCGCCCATGGTGTAGCGGCCGGAGTTCCGAAGCGGTTCGGCGACCAGTAGGAGGGCCACGAGCCAGGCGACCAGGAAGCCGATGGAGTACAGGAAGCCGTCGTATCCGAAGAGGGCGATGGCGCCCGCGATGCCGAGGAACGACGCGGCCGACATGTAGTCGCCGGAGACCGCGAGGCCGTTCTGGAAGGCGCTGAAGGAGCGTCCGCCCGCGTAGAAGTCGGCGGCGTCCTTGGTCTGCCGGCCCGCCCAGACGGTGATGAAGAGGGTTGCGACCACAAAGAGTGCGAACAGGGTGATGATCAGTGGCCGGTGCTCGCTGGCCTCGTTGGCCGCGAGGGTCGTGGCGAGGTTCATGCGCGCTTCTCCATCCGGGACTTGATCGCCTCAGCCTTGGGGTCGAGCTTCGCCGCGGCGTGCCGGGAGTACCACCAGGCGATGAGGAACGTGGTGACGAACTGCAGGATGCCGAAGACGAAGGCGACGTTGATGTTGCCGAACAGCTTGGTGCCCATGAAGCCGCCGGCGTAGTTCGACAGCAGCACGTACAGCAGGTACCAGACGATGAAGGCGACGGTCAGCGGAAAGGCGAACGACCGGTAGGAGCGCCGCAGTTCACCGAATTCCGTGCTCTGGTGCACCTCGGCGAACTCCTCGGCGGAGGGTAGGACGTGCGGCTCTTTCGAGGGGGGCGGTGCGTCGGTGGCCACGGAGTCTCCTCGCGTTGCGGGTGCGGTTTCGGCAAAGGGACGGGGGCGAGTGTCCTCGCCTTCCCTGCCCAAGGTCACGGCGCCGCGCGAGGACCGGTTCAACCGAACTCGACTACTTTCCGAACTCACGTCCGGCAAGTCATTGCTGGCCAGCGACATGGGAGATAGCTTCACCTCTGCACAACCGTCATGTACCTGCCCGAGCACCACCTGTGTCTCGGGCCGGTTTCGTTTCCGGATGATGTGGAGACCCCATGGCTCATCTGCGTTCCAGACGCTCGCTCGCGCTCGCCGTCCCCGTCGTGCTGTCGCTGACCGCCTCGCTCGGCTTCCTGCCGGCCGCCGCGTCGGCCGCCCCGGCGGCGGAAACCGCCGCACAGGCCGCGGACGCCCCCAAACTGGCGTATGTCGTGAACACCTCGACGAACCGGGACACGATCGCGTCGGTGACGAAGGCCGTCGCCGAGGCCGGCGGCACCGTCGTCGTCACGTACGACAGGATCGGCGTGATCGTCGTCCACTCGGCGAACCCCGCCTTCGCGCAGCAGATGCGCACGGTGCGCGGTGTGCAGTCGGCGGGCGCGACCCGCACGGCGCCGCTGACCGCCGCCGGGACGACCGCCGAGGGCGCCGTCCAGATGCTGTCGGACGAGCAGGCCGAGCGCACCGCGCGTGCCTCCGCGGCCACGGAGGGCAGCGAGCCCCTGGAGGCCGACCAGTGGGACCTGCGCGCGATAGGCGCCGACAAGGCGGCACGGATCAACCCCGGCAGCAGCGACGTGACCGTCGCCGTCATCGACACCGGCGTCGACGACACCCACCCGGACCTCGCCCCGAACTTCGCCGCGTCCCAGTCGGCGAACTGCGTGGGCGGCAAGGCCGACACCAGCGAGGGCGCCTGGCGCCCGTACACCTCGGCCGACTACCACGGCACGCACGTGGCCGGTGAGGTCGCCGCCGCGCGCAACGGCATCGGTGTCGCGGGCGTCGCCCCGGGCGTCAAGGTCGCCGGCATCAAGGTGAGCGACCCGGACAACGGCCTCTTCTACCCGGAGAGCGTCGTGTGCGCCTTCGTGTTCGCCGCCGACCACGGCGTGGAGATCACGAACAACAGCTACTACGTCGACCCGTGGCTCTACAACTGCATGGACGACCCGGACCAGCGGGCCATCGTCGACGCGGTCAACCGGGCGCAGCTGTACGCCACGAAGAAGGGCACCCTGCACCTGGCCTCGGCGGGCAACTCCAATCACGACCTGGACGCCGACGCCATCGTGGACGACTCCAGCCCGGACGACTCCACGCCGGTGAACCGCACCATCGACCCGCACGAGTGCTTCGACATCCCGACCCAGCTGCCGGGCGTCGTCACGGTCAGCGCGACGGGCGTGAAGAACCTCAAGTCGTACTACTCCTCGTACGGCAGGGGCGTCGTGGACGTCGCGGCGCCGGGCGGCGACCGGCGCTACCAGATCCCGGACACGCCGTCGAAGAACGGCCGCATCCTGTCCACCATGCCGAACGGCCAGTACGCCTTCCTGCAGGGCACCTCGATGGCCTCGCCGCACGCCGCGGGCGTCGCCGCGCTGCTGAAGTCGACGTACCCGCACGCCGGCCCGGCCCAGCTTCAGGCCCTGCTCAAGGCGCAGGCGGACAACCCTGGCTGCCCCGAGTCGTACGACCAGGACGGCGACGGAGCGCAGGACGCCGTGTGCGAGGGCGGTCAGCGCCTGAACGGCTTCTACGGCTTCGGCATCGTCAACGCGCTGCGCGCGGTCGACTGACCGGCGCCGCCGACCTCCCGCACGGCCCTCCTGTACCGCGAACGAACTGGAGACACCTCATGACAGCGCCTCACCCGCGCTTCAGTCGCGCGATCGCCCTCCCGGCCGGGATGGCGATGGCGACGGCGCTCGCGTTCCTGCCGAACGTCACCGCGTCCGCCGCGGAGGCGCCCGCGCAGGTCGCCGCGGACGCGACCTCGCTCAGCTACGTCGTCAACGTCCGCCCGGGGCACGCCCCTTCCGGTCACCTGAAGAAGGCCATCGGCGAGTTCGGCGGCACGGTCGTGACGTCGTACGACCAGATCGGTGTCATAGTCGTCCACTCCTCGAACCCCGACTTCGCCGAGCGGATACGCACGGTGCGCGGGGTTCAGTCGGCCGGTGCCACCCGCACCGCGCCGCTGCCCGCGCAGTCCACGACCGACGTGGGCACGCCGAGGGTGCTCAGCGCGGCCGAGGTGGCCGGCGCCCAGGCGGTGGCGGGGCAGGACCCGCTGCAGCCACTGCAGTGGAACCTCCCCGCCATCAAGGCGGACAAGGCGCACGCGAAGTCGCTGGGCAGCAGCAAGGTCACGGTCGCCGTCCTCGACACGGGCGTCGACGACACCCACCCGGACCTGGCGCCGAACTTCGACCGGGCCGCGTCCGTCAACTGCGTGTCGGGCAAGCCGGTCACGGCCGACGGCGCCTGGCGGCCGGGCCCCACGGAGAGCGCGCACGGCACGCACGTGGCCGGTGAGATCGCCGCGGCGAAGAACGGCATCGGCATGACCGGTGTCGCGCCCGGCGTGAAGGTCTCCGGCATCAAGGTGTCCAACCCGGACGGCTTCTTCTACACGGAGGCCGTGGTGTGCGGCTTCGTGTGGGCGGCCGAACACGGCGTCGACGTGACGAACAACAGCTATTACACCGACCCGTGGTACTTCAACTGCACGGACGACCCGGACCAGAAGGCGCTCGTGGAGGCGCTGACCCGGGCGACGAAGTACGCCGAGCGCAAGGGCGCGGTGAACGTCGCGGCGGCCGGCAACGAGAACTACGACTTCGCCGCCGACGAGATCACCGACCCGGTGTCCCCGAACGACACCACGCCCACCGAGCGCGTCGTCGACCCGTCGGAGTGCTACGACATCCCGACCCAGCTGCCGGGTGTCGTCACGGTCGCGGCGACCGGCGCGAAGGGCCTGAAGTCGTCGTTCTCCAACCACGGCCTCGGCGTGATCGACATCGCCGCGCCGGGTGGCGACCGCACGATCTACCAGACGCCGGCGCCGCCCGCCGTGGACGGCCGCATCCTGGGCACGATGCCCGGTGGCACCTGGGGCTACATGGCCGGTACGTCGATGGCGTCGCCGCACGTCGCGGGCGTCGCCGCGCTCATCAAGTCGACGCACCCGAAGGCCTCGCCGGCCTTGGTGAAGGCCCTGCTGTACGCGCAGGCCGACGCCACGCCGTGCACGGACCCGTACGACATCAACGGCGACGGCAAGGTCGACGCGGTGTGCCAGGGCTCGAAGAACCGCAACGGGTTCTACGGCTGGGGCATGGCCGACGCGCTGGACGCGGTGACCAGGTGACCGCGCCGGTCGCGGTGTGAGCGGTGGGGCCGGGCCGTGTGCCCGGCCCCTTCGCATGCCCGGTGGCGGTCGCGGTGCCCGCCCTGTGGGCGTGGGGCGGTCTCAGGCGGCCGAGGTCTCCTCGACGGGTGCCGCGGCGGGCGGGGCGGGCTGCCAACCGGGGCCGCGAAACAGCCGCCCGGCGCGCTCGCGCCAACTTCGCGCCGCCCTCAGGTCCCTGGCGATGGCGACGTACTCGTGGGTGGCGACCTTTAGCGGGTTGTACGTGGTGATGTTCTTCGTCAGTCCGTACACCGGCCGCTCGGTCTCGGCCACGAAGGACCCGAAGAGGCGGTCCCAGACGATGAGGATGCCGCCGAAGTTGCGGTCGAGGTAGCCGCCCTGGGAGGCGTGGTGCACCCGGTGGTGGGACGGCGTGTTGAAGACGGACTCGAACCAGCGGGGCATCTTGTCGATGCGCTCGGTGTGGATCCAGAACTGGTAGACGAGGTTCGCCGAGGAGCAGAACGCGAGGGCCGCCGGGTGCACGCCGCACACGATGAGGGGGACGTAGAACGGCCAGACGGTCAGGGACGTCCAGGGCTGGCGCAGCGCGGTGGTGAGGTTGAACCTGCGGCTGGAGTGGTGCACCACGTGGCAGGCCCACAGGATGCGGACGACGTGGTGGCCGCGGTGCGACCAGTAGTAGAAGAAGTCCTGCGCGAGCAGCATCAGCGGGATCGTCCAGTACAGCACCGGCACGCGCAGCGGGGTCAGTTCGTAGAGCGCCGTGTAGACGGCGACGATCGGGATCTTCCACAGGAAGTCGAAGACGAGGCTGCCCAGGCCCATGCCGACGCTGGTCGCGGCGTCCTTCGCCTCGTAGCCCGCCGCCTCCTCGTCGGGATGGAGGCGCACGCTGATCATCTCGACCACGGTGAGCAGCACGAAGGCGGGTATGGACCACAGCACGACATCGGGCAGGTTCGGCATGAGTGCACCGTAAAACCGCGGGCGGCCCACGACCAGACCTTGTTACCGACAAGTATTGCGGCGTCGGCGGGCGAATCCTCCGTCACATCCCGGGCGGGTCGGGACATGTGACGCCGAGTCCGGCGCGGCCCTCCCGGTCCGCGCTGTCAGTCGCGGCCCGTATCCTCAGGGACCATGCTCGAAGACCGCATGACGACCGCAGCGCCCCCGACTGCGTGGCCGGCCGCGTATCCCCGGGGATACGCGGTCGTTGACGTGGAGACCACCGGCCTGGCACGGGACGACCGGATCATCTCCGCGGCCGTCTACCGGCTGGACGCGCGCGGCGAGGTCGAGGACCACTGGTACACGCTGGTCAACCCGGAGCGCGACCCGGGCCCCGTGTGGATCCACGGCCTGACGAGCGACGTCCTCGAGGGCGCGCCCCTCTTCGGGGACGTGGCCGAGGAGTTCACGGACCGGCTGCGCGACCGGGTGCTCGTCGCGCACAACGCGGTCTTCGACTGGCAGATGATCGCACGCGAGTACGCGCGCGCGGAGCGCGAGGCGCCGGTGCGTCAGCGGCTGTGCACCATCGCCCTGTCGAAGGAGCTGGGCCTGCCGCTGCCCAACCACAAGCTGGAGTCGCTCGCCGCCCACTTCGGTGTCGTGCAGCGGCGCGCGCACCACGCGCTGGACGACGCGCGCGTGCTGGCGGAGGCGTTCCGGCCGAGCCTGCACGCCGCCGCGGCGGGCGGCCTCAGGCTGCCGCTGCACGAGTGCCGGCCGCTGACGGAGTGGTCGGACCGGCCCGCGCCCCGCATCGGGCAGCAGGCCGGCCACGGCGGCTACCGGGCGGCGACCGGCTGGCGTCCGTCCCGCAGGCGCCCCGCGTGCCCCTACCCCAACCCGGGCCGTTACGAGGTGGGCAAACCCCTCAAGCAGGGCATGCGCGTGGCGTTCTCCGGGGACACCTCCGTCGACCGCGAGCTGCTGGAGGACCGGGCGACCGAGGCCGGTCTGCACGTCGCGTCGAGCCTGTCCCGGCTGACCAGCCTGCTCGTCACGAACGACCCGGACTCGGGCACCTCCAAGGCCGTCAAGGCCCGGCAGTACGGCACGCCCGTGGTCGACGAGGCGGCCTTCGGGCAACTGCTGGGGGACGTCGAACCGGCGGACGGGTGACCCGTACGGACGGGTGATTGCCGGGCGACTCGCCCGGCGCCCGCTCGCCCGCGCGGCGCCGAGCGCCCACTGTGTGGCGCATGGCACGTTGCGAGGTCTGCGGAAACGACTACGGCATGACGTTCGAGGTGCACGCGCAGGGCGCCGTCCACGTCTTCGACTGCTTCTCCTGCGCCATTCACCGCATGGCGCCCATCTGCGAGCACTGCCGCGTCCAGATCATCGGCCAGGGCGTCGAGGTCGAGGGCCACTGGTACTGCGGTGCCCACTGCGCGCGGGCCGAGGGAAAGGCGGGCATCGTCGACAAGGTCTGACAGGTCTGAACCCGTACCCGGCGCGAGACACCCCCCGACCGAGTTGTACGGTCGTGGGGTGTACCGCTTCCTGTTGTCCCGGCAGTGGGTGATCCTCACGCTGGTCGCCCTCCTCCTCATCCCCACGATGATCAGGCTGGGCATCTGGCAGATGCACCGCTACGAGCAGCGCACCGCCCGCAACGAGCTGGTCTCCGAGGCGCTGGCCGCCGAGCCGGTGCCCGTGACCAGGCTCACCGCCCCCGGGCACGAGGTCGGCGCCGGCGAGCGGTACCGCCGCGTGACCGCGCGGGGACACTTCGACACCGACGGCGAGGTCGTCGTCCGCCGCCGCACCAACGCCGACGAGCAGGTCGGCTACCACGTCCTGACCCCGTTCGTCCTCGCGGACGGCAAGGTGCTGCTGGTCAACCGGGGCTGGATCCCCGGAGACGGCCTCGGCCGACAGGCCTTCCCCCCGGTCCCCGCACCGCCGCGCGGCGAGATCACCGTCACCGGGCGGCTGATGCCCGACGAGACGACCGAGGCGAGCGGCATCAAGGACCTCAAGGGCCTGCCGGACCGGCAGGTCATGCTCATCGACAGCGAGGAGCAGGCGCGCCGCCTCGGCGCCCCGGTGCTCGGCGGCTACGTCGTGCAGACCGCGCCCGAGCCGAAGGGCGGCACCCCGCAGCTGATCGGTGAGCCCGGCCGGGAGAACGCCGCGCTGAACTACGCGTACGCCGTGCAGTGGTGGCTGTTCGCCGCGGGCGTCCCCGTCGGCTGGTTCGTGCTGGTCCGCCGGGAGGCGCGCGAGCGCGCGGAGGCGGCGGCGAAGCGCGGCACCGGCGAGCCGGAGGAAGCCGAGGGCGAGACGGACGACACGGACAACACGGACGACGCTGACGACGCTGAGGGCGCGGAACGGGCTTCGGTGTAACCGACGTCACATCCCTCGCGTCGCCTGGCCGAGCCCGGCGCGGATTGCGCCCCAGGTCCGCCGGGAACCCGCACGTGCGTGCACCCCCGCATCGAGGACTACGCCCTCATCGGCGACGAACAGACCGCCGCGCTCATCGGCCTGGACGGCTCGGTCGACTGGCTGTGCCTGCCCCGCTTCGACTCGGCCGCCTGCTTCGCCAAGCTCCTCGGCGACGAGGACAACGGCCACTGGCGCATCGCCCCCGTGGGCGCCGAGCGGTGCACCCGGCGCGCCTACCGCCCCGACACGCTGGTCCTGGACACCGAGTGGGACACCCCGCAGGGCAGCGTGCGCGTCACCGACCTGATGCCGCAGCGCGACCGCGCCCCCGACCTGGTCCGCATCGTCGAAGGGCTCAGCGGCGAGGTCACCGTGCACAGCGTCCTGCGGCTGCGCTTCGACTACGGCTCGCTCGTGCCGTGGATGCGCCGGGTGGACGGGCACCGGGTGGCCGTCGCCGGACCGGACTCGGCGTGGCTGCGCTCCGAACCCGAGGTGCGCACCTGGGGCAAGGACTTCGGCACCCACTCGGAGTTCACCGTCGCCGCCGGCGAGAAGGTCGCGTTCGTCCTCACCTGGCACCCTTCGCACGAGCCGCGCCCCCCGCTGGTCGACCCGTACGAGTCGCTGGAGCACAGCGTCGCCGACTGGCGGGCGTGGGCGGCGCGGTGCCGCTACGACGGGCCGCACCGGGACGCCGTGGTCCGCTCCCTGATCACCCTCAAGGCGCTCACCTACGCGCCGACCGGCGGCATCGTCGCCGCGCCCACCACCTCCCTGCCGGAGGAGCTGGGCGGCGTGCGCAACTGGGACTACCGGTACTGCTGGCTGCGCGACTCGACGCTCACCCTGGGGGCACTGGTGGCGGCGGGCTACCAGGAAGAGGCCGAGGCGTGGCGGAACTGGCTGCTGCGCGCGGTCGCGGGCTCCCCCAAGGACCTGCAGATCATGTACGGCCTGGCGGGCGAGCGGCGGCTGCCGGAGTTCGAGGTGCCGTGGCTGTCCGGCTTCGCCGAGTCGGCGCCCGTGCGGATCGGCAACGACGCCGTGAACCAGCTGCAGCTCGACGTGTACGGCGAGGTCATGGACTCCCTGGCGCTGGGCCGCCGTTCGGGACTGTCCGCCAAGCCCGACGTGTGGGCGGTGCAGCGGGCGCTGATGGACTTCCTGTGCACGGCGTGGCGCCAGCCCGACGAAGGGCTGTGGGAGGTGCGCGGCGGGCGCCGGCAGTTCGTGCACTCCAAGGTGATGGTGTGGGTGGCCGCCGACCGGGCGGTGCGCGCGCTGGAGCGGCACCCGGAGCTGCCGGGCGACCTCGACGGCTGGCGGGCGATGCGCGACGAGGTGCACCGCGAGGTCTGCGAGAAGGGCTACGACCCACGGCGCAACACCTTCACGCAGTCCTACGGCTCGCGCGAGCTGGACGCCGCGCTGCTGCTGATCCCGCGCGTGGGCTTCCTGCCGCCCGACGACCCCCGGGTCCTCGGCACCATCGAGGCCGTCCGCGAGGACCTGGGCCACCACGGCCTGCTGCGCCGCTACAGCGCCGACGAGACGATCGTCGACGGGCTGCCCGGCGGTGAGGGCGCCTTCCTGGTGTGCTCGTTCTGGCTCGCGGACGCGCTGCACGCGACCGGCCGCACCAAGGAGGCCCGCGAGCTGTTCGAGCGGCTGGTGGAACTCAGCAACGACGTCGGGCTGCTGGCGGAGGAGTACGACCCGGTGGCGGGGCACCAGCTCGGCAACTTCCCGCAGGCGTTCAGCCACATCGGCCTGGTGAACACCGCCCTCGCCCTGTACGGGGACGACGGGGCAGGATAGGGCCATGGATCTTGGACTGAAGGACCGGGTGTACGTCGTCACCGGGGCCACCCGGGGCCTCGGCAACGCCGCCGCGCGCGAGCTGGTCGCCGACGGCGCGAAGGTGGTCGTCACGGGGCGGGACGACAAGACGGTGACCGAGGCCGCCGCCGCGCTGGGCCCGAACGCGCTCGGCGTCGCCGCGGACAACGCCGACCCGCGGGTGGCCGAGCGGCTGATCACCGCCGCGCGTGAGCACTTCGGCGGCTTCCACGGCGTCCTCGTCAGCGTGGGCGGGCCGCCGCCGGGTTTCGTCGCGGACACCACGGACGAGCAGTGGCAGGCGGCGTTCGAGTCGGTGTTCCTCGGGGCGGTACGGCTCGCCAGGGGGGCCGCGGCGGAGCTGGACGAGGGCGGCGTCATCGGGTTCGTGCTGTCCGGTTCGGTGTACGAGCCGATCCCGGGCCTGACCATCTCCAACGGGCTGCGCCCCGGCCTCGCCGGCTTCGCGAAGTCCCTCGCCGACGAACTGGGCCCGCACGGCATCCGCGTCGTCGGCCTGCTGCCGGGCCGCATCGACACCGACCGGGTGCGGGAGCTGGACGCGCTGTCCGCCGACCCGGAGGCGACCCGCCGGGCCGCCGAGTCCCGCATCCCGCTGCGACGGTACGGCGCCCCGCAGGAGTTCGGCCGCGCGGCGGCGTTCCTGCTCTCCCCGGCGGCCTCGTACCTGACGGGCATCATGCTTCCGGTGGACGGGGGCGTACGGCACGGGTTCTGAACGGCGGGGCGGGCCCGCCGGAGTCGGCCCGGCCCGGGTCGGCGCGGCGCCGACCCGGCGTCACCCCACCCGTTCGGCCTGGTGCCTGACGCCCTTCAGGCGTACCTCGGCCGGCAGGGAGGCCAGGCCCGCCGAGTCGCGGGCGTGCGCGAGGGCCCCGGTCGTCAGCCGGTGGAGCGCGGTCGCGGGGGCGACGTGCGGTGCCAGCAGCAGCCGTACCCGGGCCGCGGGTGCGCTGCGGCGGCCGGTGAGGGCGACGTCGGCGCGTTCGACGCCGTCCATGCCGCCCGCGTCCTGCGCGACGGCGCTCTCCAGGGCGCGTCCGCGCAGCAGGGCGCCCTCGCCGTCGCCCGTGTCGACCAGCACCTCGGCCAGGCGCCGCCGGCGCAGTACCGCGACCAGCCACCACAGGGCGAGCAGCACGAGGACGGCGAGCGCGGCGAGGACGGCCGGCCACCACCAGCCGGCGTCCCGCCAGCGGGTCCGCTCGGCCGCGCTCAGCAGGACGTCGCGCCGCCCGTGGTGGATCCACCAGGACGGCGCGGGCGCGCCCAGCCCCACGGCCAGCACGGAGCCGCCGAGGGCGAGCAGGACCAGGCCCAGCAGGCCCAGCAGCACACGGTTGACGGTCCTGAGCACGGTCCTCACCCCTTCCTGCCGGGCCGCCGGACATGCACCGACAGCGCGGGCGGCCGGGCAAGGCCCAGCCCTCCGACCGCCTCGGTGAGCACGTCGTCCAGGTCGGCGCGTACCTCGTCCAGTGCGCGGAAGTGCGACACCGCGCGCACGTGGGCCCGGGAGCGGCGCATCCGCACCCGCGCCGACTGCACGCCCGGCACTTCCATGGCCCGGTCCCGCAGCACCAGGGCGGCGGCGTCGCGGTGCAGCCCGGCGCGCACGTCGGCGTGCGGCCGGCGCATCGGCAGCACCCCCCGCAGGCCGGGCGTGAGGGCCAGCACGAGCAGCCACAGGCCGAGGGCGGCAGCGACGCCGGCGCCGATCAGCACCCAGATGTCGTCCAGGGGCCGCTGTGCGAGCTGCCGGGCCAGTGCGCGGCGCCAGCCCATGGCGGGCCGGCCGGCGCGCACGGCCGCGACGTCGTACAGCAGCAGCCCGGTCCCGGCCAGGAGCAGCAGGGCGACGAGGCCCGCGGGGACGCGGCGCGCCGACCAGAACCGTCCGCTGCCGCCCGCGTCGCCGTCGAGCACGGGCGGCGCGTCGTACGCGGCGGCGGACGCCGACTGGCCCGGCCTGCCCCGCTCTTCGTCGTCGCCGGGGCCGGTGGCCTTCTCGATGACCGGCAGCCGCCGCGTGGTGCCCTCGGCGCCCTCGGGCTCGCTCATCGGGTCCTCCCGTGTGCCGCGCCGTGCGCCGGGGACAGCTGCAGCCGCTCCACCTCGACCGCGACCTCCGGCACCTCCATGCCCACCAACGTGCCTACCCGTTCGGCGACTTGGCGACGCACCGCGCGGCAGCGGGCGCCGATGTCGCAGGGGTAGTCGAGTTCGACGTGCACGCGGACGCGGGCCGCGGCGTGGCGGACCACCACCGTGGCGTGCGGCGGCCTGCCGTCCGGGGGCGGCGCGCCCAGGGCCTCGCGCGCCGCCTGCGAGGCGATCTTGGCGACGACCCGGTCGGCGATCCGGGTCGCCCCGCGCTCGCCCGGCGGTACGACGGCCCGGGGTGCGCGGAACGCCTCGGCCGAGGTACTCACCCGAGTCACCGCCGCCGGTCGTCGCGGGTGCGGAAGAAGTCGCCGAACTCCAGGTCCCCCTCCAGGAACCGGCCGACGACGAAACCGACGGCGCCCAGCGCCGCCACCAGCAGGAATGCCCCGAAGCCACCGAAATATCCGGCGAATCCCAGCGCCATTCCGGCCACCATGCCGATCACGGCCATGCTCATCCTGCGCTCCTCAGCTCATCAGCCTCGTCGTCGGGTGCGGCTCACTGGATCCGGGGCTCGGGTTCTTCGTCCTCCTCCTCGGGGAGCTTCACGTCGCTCACGGCGATGTTGACCTCCACCACCTCCAGGCCCGTCATCCGCTCGACGGCGGCGACGACGTTCTCCCGCACGTCCCGGGCGACATCGGCGATGGCGACGCCGTAGTCCACGACGATCTCCAGGTCGAGCGCCGTCTGCACCTCGCCGACCTCGGCCTTCACCCCGCGTGTCACCGACTTGGCCCCGCCGGGCACCCGGTCCCGTACGGCGCCGAAGGTCCGCGAGATGCCGCTGCCCATGGCGTGCACGCCGACGACGTCCCGGGCCGCCAGTCCGGCGATCTTCTCGACCACCCCGTCGGCGATGGTGGTCCGTCCCCGGCTCGCGGGGTCTCCCCCGCCGCGCTTGGCCGACTGCGTCCTGCGGGCGGAGGCGTCGGGCAGCTCCTTGGCGTCTTCGGGCACACCCGTCCGGTTCGGCTCGGTCGTGTCACTCATGTCCACACGTCCCTTTCGGTCGTCCTCACGACCACCGTAAGCGCGGTTGCCCTCCCGCGCGCCGGGGATGCGGCAGGCTGGAGGAATGACAGCGGACGGGTGGAAACGGGCGGTACGGCAGCAACTGGGCCTCGGCAGGCTGCTGCCGCTGGGCGGACCACGTGACGGGGCGTGGCTCGCGGAGGCCGCGGCCGGGGCGGTGCTGCGGCGTGCGGCACGGGACGTGCCGGGGGTGCGGCCGGACGGGCTGCGGATCGCCCTCGCCGACCCGGAGGACACCGACGACCCGGTGGTGCCGCCCCCGCCCGGCGCCCTGCCGCCCGGCCCGCTGCGCGTGACGGCCGACTTCGCGGCGACGGCGGCCGAGCCGCTGCCGACGACGGCCTCCCGGCTCCGGGCGGCGCTGTCGGCCGCGGCGGCGGACCGGCTCGGGCTGCGGGTGACGGAGGTGGACCTCCGGGTGACGGCGCTGCTGGAGGACCTGGAGGGTTCGCAGGAGGCCGCCGCGGGACCGGGCGAAGCGCCTGCTGCCGAGGGCTCGGGCCGTGCGACACCTGCCGACGACTCCGGCGCACCGGACCCTGCCGGGCCCGGCGACGCCACGCCCCCCGGCGACGCCGCCCCGGGGTCCTCGGACCTGCCGGACCCTTCCGGGCCCGGTGACACCTCGGCCTCCGGCGACGCCGCCCGCGTGGCCCGTGCCGTGCTCGCCGTCCCCGGTGTCACCCGGCTGACGGGCGTGCCGGGGCGGCCGGTGCGGTTCCAGGAGACGGCGGGGGCCGCCGCGCTGCCGAGACGCCACGTTCAGGTGCAGTGCGCCGTGCGCGCGGACCACCGCGTCCTGGACGTGGCCCGGGAGGTCCGCGCGCGGGCGGCCGAGGTGCTGCCGGACCGGCCGACGGTGACGGTGCTGGTCACCGCCGTGGAGTGACGGTCCGGGGACGGGGGCGGACGGGCTCAGTCGCCGATCCCGGCCAGGTCCCGCAGTCGGCGTGCCTGTGCCGCGCGTTCGGCGGCGCGCTGCGATTCGTAGTCCCGGTCGAGGGCGCCGCGCAGCAGCGCCTTGGTCTCCACGACGGCGTTCCGGTCGGCGGCGAGCAGCGCCGACGTCAGGTCGCGTACGGCGTCGTCGAGCTGGTCGGCGGGCACGGCGAGGTTGGCGAGGCCCGTGGCGACGGATTCCTCGGCCGTGACGAACCGTCCGGTGACGCAGATTTCCAGCGCGCGGGCGTAGCCGACCAGGCCGACGAGCGGATGGGTGCCGGTCAGGTCGGGCACCAGGCCGAGGCTGGTCTCGCGCATGGCGAACTGCACGTCGTCCGCGACGACGCGCAGGTCGCAGGCGAGCGCGAGCTGGAAGCCCGCCCCGATGGCGTGCCCCTGGACGGCGGCGACGGACACGATGTCGCTGCGCCGCCACCAGGTGAACGCCTCCTGGTACTCGGCGATGGCCGCGTCGAGCTCGGCGTCGCCGCCACGCGCGAGGTCGAGGAACGACGGTTCCCCGTCGAAGCCCTCGGGTGTGAACGCCTGCCGGTCGAGCCCGGCCGAGAACGACTTGCCCTCGGCGCGCAGCACGACGACCCGGACGGTGCCCGGCAGCAGCCGGCCCGCCTCGGCGAGCGCCCGCCACAGAGCGGGGCTCTGCGCGTTGCGCTTGGCGGGGTTGGTCAGCGTCACCGTGGCGATCGCGTCGTCGACGGTGAGCCGTACCCCGTCCTTGTCGAGTACCGGACCGAGGTCCTTGGCGGGCGAAGCCATGGGGCGCCTCCGATGGGTGCGGTCAGAGCGGACGCCGTACGGAGGTCCGTACGGCATCCCTAAGTGACTGCACAGTAACCACCCGGCGGGTTGGTCCGCCGACCGGGTGGCCACCGTCGGAGCCGTGGGGTCGCCCGGGGCGTCAGGCCGATGCGGCCTTCTTGCCCCGGGTCGCCCCGCCACGCCCTCGCAGCGTGACGCCCGACTCACTGAGCATGCGGTGCACGAAGCCATACGAGCGGCCGGTCTCCTCGGCCAACGCCCGGATGCTCGCACCGGCGTCGTACTTCTTCTTCAGGTCTGCCGCGAGCTTGTCGCGCGCGGCGCCGGTCACCCGGCTGCCCTTCTTCAGAGTCTCGGCCACCCGTGCCTCCTCATGGGAAGTGCGCTCTGGTCTCCTCATGATCACCCCTCCGGGGCAGGATGGCCACCCATTCGGCAAGGTCCGTGAGACATCGTTGTGACGACGGGAGTGCGTCCCCACAACCGGAATCGACTCTTCCAGCGGGTGGGATCCGTACGTCCGAACGGGTTGTCCCGTGAAGTTCCTGGTCAGGCGAGCGCGACGGCCGACCCCTCGGGGAGTGAGGGATCGGCCGCGAAATCCGTGTACGACACACCTCGATACGAGGAGATCTCACACAGATGGTGGATCACCGATGGGCCGAATGATCCATACGGAGTGGATCAATGCGGTCCGGTTCGGCGGGAGCGGGGTCAGGCGAGGGCGACGAGGTCGGCGTAGTCGGAGCCCCACAGGTCCTCGACGCCGTCCGGGAGCAGGATGATCCGCTCCGGCTGGAGCGCCTCGACGGCACCCTCGTCGTGCGTGACGAGGACGACGGCGCCCTTGTAGGTGCGCAGCGCGCCGAGGATCTCCTCGCGGCTGGCCGGGTCGAGGTTGTTGGTGGGCTCGTCCAGCAGCAGCACGTTCGCCGAGGAGACCACCAGGGTGGCGAGGGCGAGCCGGGTCTTCTCCCCGCCGGACAGGACACCGGCGGGCTTGTCGACGTCGTCGCCGGAGAACAGGAACGAGCCGAGCACCTTGCGGACCTCCACGAGGTCCAGGTCGGGCGCCGCGGAGCGCATGTTCTCCAGGACCGTGCGGTCGGGGTCGAGGGTCTCGTGCTCCTGGGCGTAGTAGCCGAGCTTGAGGCCGTGGCCGGGGACGACCATGCCGGTGTCGGGCTGTTCGACGCCCGCCAGCAGCCGCAGCAGGGTGGTCTTGCCGGCGCCGTTGAGGCCGAGGATGACGACGCGGGAGCCCTTGTCGATGGCCAGGTCGACGTCCGTGAAGATCTCCAGGGAGCCGTACGACTTCGACAGGCCCTCGGCCATCAGCGGGGTCTTCCCGCACGGCGCGGGCTCGGGGAAGCGCAGCTTGGCGACCTTGTCGGACTGGCGGACGTCCTCCAGGCCGGCCAGCAGCTTCTCGGCGCGCCGGGCCATGTTCTGCGCGGCGACCGTCTTGGTGGCCTTGGCGCGCATCTTGTCGGCCTGGGCGTTGAGCGCGGCGGCCTTCTTCTCGGCGTTCTGCCGCTCGCGCCTGCGGCGCTTCTCGTCGGCCTCGCGCTGCTGCTGGTAGAGCTTCCAGCCCATGTTGTAGATGTCGATCTGGGCGCGGTTGGCGTCCAGGTAGAACACCTTGTTGACGACCGTCTCGACCAGGTCGACGTCGTGGGAGATCACGATGAAGCCGCCGCGGTAGGTCTTCAGGTAGTCGCGCAGCCAGACGATCGAGTCGGCGTCGAGGTGGTTCGTCGGCTCGTCGAGCAGCAGGGTGTCCGCGTCGGAGAACAGGATGCGGGCCAGTTCGACGCGGCGGCGCTGACCGCCGGAGAGGGTGTGCAGGGGCTGGCCGAGCACCCGGTCGGGCAGGTTCAGCGCGGCGGCGATGGTGGCGGCCTCGGCCTCGGCGGAGTACCCGCCCTTGGTGAGGAACTCCGTCTCCTGGCGCTCGTACTGCTTGAGGGCCTTCTCGCGGGTGGCGCCCTGGCCGTTGGCGATGCGCTGTTCGTTCTCGCGCATCTTGCGGATCAGGGTGTCCAGGCCGCGCGCGGAGAGGATGCGGTCGCGGGCGAGGACGTCGAGGTCGCCGGTACGGGGGTCCTGCGGGAGGTAGCCGACCTCGCCGGAGCGGGTGATGGCGCCCGCGGCCGGGATGGCGTCGCCTGCGAGGCACTTGGTGAGGGTGGTCTTGCCCGCGCCGTTGCGGCCGACGAGGCCGATGCGGTCGCCCTTGGCGACACGGAAGCTGGCGTTTTCGATGAGGACGCGGGCACCGGCGCGCAGCTCGATGCCGGAGGCGGAGATCACGGGTCAGACTCCTGGGCGGGTGGGGGCGGGATGGGCGGCTGAGGACGTTCCCGCCGTCTAATGCGCGAGGAGAAAGGCCATGGGGGCCAGTCTACCGGGGCAGTGCAACCACATTTCCTGGCGCCGGGTGTGCGGGGGCGGGGCCCGGGAAGTCGCAGACGGACGGCAGGGCGCGCCGCCCGGCCGGACCGGCGCCCGGCGTGCGGGTGCGGGCGGCGGCGCGGACGGCAGGCGGCGGTCCGGGTGCGGGCCAGGAGTACGGAGGGCGGTGCCCATGCAGTTCGACGACCGGGCGGATCTGGACACCTCCGAGGTGCGGGACGTGCGCGGCAGCCGGATCCCCGGTGGCCGGGCGACCGTGGGCGGCGGGGTCGTGGGGCTGGTCACGCTGCTGCTGGGGCTGTTCCTCGGGGTCGGCCCGGACCAGCTGGGGCTCACCGAGGGCGGGGAGCCCGCGGCGGCCCCGTCCTCGCAGGGCCAGGTGCAGCAGTCGTGCCGTACCGGGCAGGACGCGAACACCCGGGACGACTGCCGGATCGTGGCGGTCGTCAACAGCGTGCAGGACTACTGGGACCAGGAGTTCGAGCGGCGCGGCGGCACGTACACGCGATCGGCGACGGTGTTCTTCACGGAGCGGGTGGGCACCGGGTGCGGCTCGGCGACGTCGGAGGTGGGCCCCTTCTACTGCCCCGGTGACCAGAAGGTCTACCTGGACCTGGGGTTCTTCGGCGAACTGCGGAGCAAGTTCGGGGCGAGCGGCGGGCCGTTCGCTCAGGCGTACGTGGTGGCGCACGAGTACGGGCACCACGTCCAGGACCTCACGGGCACGCTGGAGCGGTCGCGGGACGGGCGGACCGGTGAGGACAGCGGCTCGGTGCGGGTGGAGCTCCAGGCCGACTGCTACGCGGGCGTGTGGGCGCACCACGCGACGTCGACGCCCGACGAGTCGACGGGACGGCCGCTGATCACCGACCTGACGGACGCCGACATCCGGGACGGCATGGACGCGGCGGCGGCCGTGGGCGACGACCGGATCCAGGAGCGGTACCAGGGCCGGGTGACGCCGCACACCTGGACGCACGGGTCGGCGGCTCAGCGTCAGCGCTGGTTCGACCAGGGGTACCGCACCGGGGACATGGACCGGTGCGACACCTTCCGCTGAGGCCGGCTCCCGCGGGACGGGCCGTTGTCAGTGGCGGCTGCGAGACTGGGCGGCAGGTGAGGAATCCCGCAGGGATCACGAGGGAGTGATCGGCATGGCAGGCTCGATCGGCGGACCCCCGAGCATCTACCCGACGCTGTTGTACGCGGACGCGAAGGCGGCGATCCGGCAGCTCACGGAGGCCTTCGGCTTCACGGAGCTGTCGGTCTACGAGGGCGAGGACGGCACGGTGCTGCACGCCGAGCTGGCCCAGGGCAACGGCGCGGTGATGCTCGGCTCCAAGGGCCGCGGCGGCGTGTTCGACGCGGCGATGAAGAGCGCGGGCACCACCGGGGTGTACGTCGTCGTGGACGACGTCGACGCACACCACCAGCGGGCCGTGGAGCACGGCGCGGAGATCCTGATGCCCCCGACGGACCAGGACTACGGCTCGCGGGACTACATGGCCCGCGACCTCGAGGGCAACGTCTGGAGCTTCGGCACGTACGCGCCGGCGCTCGGGAGCTGACTCGGGGGGCGCCCCGGGCGGTCAGCCGGCCCCGGTGTGCACCTGGAAGGCGGCCCGGCGCACGGCCTTCGCCAGCGCCGGATCGGGGTGCGCGGCGGCCAGCGCGACCAGCACCTGCACGGTGCGCGGATGCCCGACGGCGCGCACCTCCTCCAGCAGCGCCGGGACGGTGGGCTGCACCGCGGACTCCAGGTGCCGTACGAGCAGCGGGGCGTCGCCGTGGTCGGCGACCGCGGCGGCGGTGTCGACCCACAGCCAGGTGGCTTCCTCGCGGGTGAGGACCTCGTGGGCGTCCTCGGGGTCGACGCCGTCGTGCTCGGCCAGCCACAGCAGGGCGTACGGCCGCAGCGTCGGCTCCTCCAGCACGGCGCGGACGTCGTGCTCGGCGGGGGCGCCGACGACGCGCAGCGCCTCGAAGGCGAGGCCCCGCAGCAGGGCGTCCTCGCCGCGGGCGGCGCCGAGCAGTTCGGCGACCGCGCTGCCGACGGGGCGGGCGGCGAGCCAGGCGCGGTACTCGGCGCGGGCCGCGTTCGGGCGGAGCTGGGCGCAGCCGCGCAGCATCGCCTCGGCGGACTGCTCGATGTTCCCGGCGGGGCTCTGCGCGGCGACGCAGATCTGCTCCAGCTTGACCCAGACCGCCCAGCTGCCGAGCGGGGTGAGGGTGGCCTGCCCGTCGCCGTAGGTGAGGGCGCCGACCGAGGCGAGCGCGCGCAGCGCCCAGTCGAGGAGCGGCTCCAGCGGGGCGTCGTCCGGCTGGGGCGCGACGGGCTCGGGCTGGGGGCCGTAGGGGATCTCGCAGCGCTCGGTGCGCAGTTCGGTGACGCGCTGCTCCAGGAGGTCGAGGAGCTGCGGGACGGGGACGGGCCCGGCGGACAGCTGGAGGAAGGAGAGCACCTGCGGCATGGCCGAGACGACCTCGGCGACGGCGGCGGGCGCGTGGCCGTCGGGCTCGGGGAAGGCGAGCGACCAGGCGTCGAAGAGGGCGACCCAGCCGCGCAGTACGGCGCTGTCGTCGCGGTGCCAGGCGCGCAGCCGCCAGCCGGGGCGGGCGCGCCCGCCGTGCACCTCGACGAGGCCGGCGAGGCGGGCGGTGTCCCAGTCGGCCCGCACCTGAGCGGTGGTCAGGCCGAGGTCCCGGGCGGCCTGTTCGGCGGTCGCGTCGGAGAGGGTGGCCTTGCCGTCGGCGGTGGCGCCGCCGCGGCCGGGGCCGAGGGCGCTGTCGGCCCAGCGGGCCACGCGGGCGGCGCCGGCCAGCTCGGAGCGTGCCATTCTGGCCAGTTCTGACCGTGCGGGGGTGCCCTCCGGGGGGCGCGGTGCCGGGCGGCGCGAGGGCCGCTGGTTCACCGCTCTGGGGGCGGCGGCCAGGGATCGCGGGCGGACGAGTCGGAGCCTGGAGTCGCGCGGAATACGGGACGTCACGGGTGCAGTCTTCCGGTTGACGGTCCGAAAACCCAAACGGAATGGCGCCGGGGGGCGTGAGGGCGGCCCGGGCACCTGCTTCCGTGAGCGGTGCGGCATCGGCTCAGGCCACTGGTACGGCATGAAACGGAATCGCCGGGCGGGTGGCCCGGCAGCGATCACATCAGGGGGGTCAGAAAGCGGCGCAGGGTCTCTTCGTAGCCGTCCGGGTCGGCGTTCCACATGGCCCCGTGGGGGGCGTCGCGGACGGTGTGCAGGGTGATGAGGCCGGGGCGGGAATCGGCGAGGCGGCGGGACAGCTGCCAGGGGGCCACCCGGTCGCCGGGCCCGTGCACGACGAGCGTCGGCACGCGCGGGGCGGCGGGACCGGTGCAGGCGCCTATGCGGCCCCGCGCGGCGCGCACCGCGAGCGGCAGCAGCACGCCGGGGGTGCGGCGGGCGGCGGCGAGGGCGCGCAGCGTCGTCTCCCAGTGCAGCACCGGGGAGTCCAGGACCAGCCCGCTGACCCGGTCGCGCAGCTGTGAGCGGGCGGCGGCGCGCAGCGCCATGGCGGCGCCGGTGGACCAGCCGTACAGGACGACCCGGCGGGCGCCGGAGCGCACGGCGTGGTGGAGCGCCGCGTCCAGGTCGTGCCACTCGGTCTCGCCGAGGTGGCCGACCCCGTCCGGCGAGCGGGGGGCGCCGGGGTCGCCGCGGTGGGCGGGGGCGAGCACCGGTAAGTGGTGGCGGCGCAGGAACGGCATGACGTTCATGGTGTGTTCGCGGGTGGTGCCGAGGCCGTGCACCGCGATGACCCAGGTCTCCCGGCTGCCCGGCACGAACCAGGCCGGGAGCGCGCCGAGTTCGCCGGGCACCTCGACGTCGGCGTGGTCCAGGCCGAGGGCGGTGCCGGGGTCGCCGACGTGCAGGTTCGGGGTGAGCCAGGCCTTGTCGCCGGGTTTCAGGGTGCCGTGGGTGACGCGTTCCAGGCGGCGCACGACGGTGTCGGCGGTGTGCTCGGCGGCGGGCAGGACGGGGCCGACGACCGCGTGCGAGCCGTCGCCGGCGAGGCCGTAGTGGCCGGGGCGCAGGGCCGCCGGGTCCCGGGTGAGCGCGACGCGGCCCGCGGCCGTGCCGTGCACGGTCAGACGGGGTTCGGTCGGCAGGGGCCGGCCGGGGGGCGCCTTGAGCGCGGCGTCACTGGCGAACCGGCCGGCGGCGACGCTCGCGGCGCCCGCTGCCAGGGCTGCGGTGACGGCGGCGGCCGTCGCGTTGACTGTGCGCACCCGTCCAGTGTCCCGGCGGAGCCGCGCACGGGCCAGTGGGACGGGCCCGGGGGTCAGCGGCGCTGCCCGTAGCCCTTGAGTTTCTCCTGCACTTCGGTCAGTTGTTCGCGCGTCAGCAGCGTCGGGGTCGCGCCGGGGACGGACGACGCCGTGAGCCACAGGCGGCACATCCACTCCAGCTGGGCCGTGCGGTCGTAGGCCTGGTCGAGGGTGGCGCCGTGGGTGACGGTGCCGTGGTTCTGCAGGAGGCAGCCGGTGCGGCCGGCCAGGGCCCGGAGCATGTTCTCGGCCAGTTCGGGGCTGCCGTACGTCGCGTAGGGGGCGACCCGGACGGGGCCGCCGAGGGCCGCGGCCATGTAGTGGATCAGCGGCAGTTCGGGCACGAGCGTGGAGACGGCGGTGGCGTGCACGGCGTGGGTGTGGACGACGGCGCGGGCGTCGGTGGTGCGGTACACGGCGAGGTGCATGGGCAGTTCGCTGGTCGGCACGAGGGTGCCGAGGACCTGCCGGCCGTCGAGGCCGACGCCGGTGATGTCGTCCGGGGTCAGCCGGTCGTAGGGGACGCCCGACGGGGTGACCAGGACGGTGTCGCCGACGCGTACCGAGACGTTGCCGGAGGTGCCGACGACCAGGCCGTCACCGACCGTCCGGCGGGCCGCCGCGACCAGCTCGTCCCAGGCCTGCGCCTGCGCCGCGGTGGGGACCCGCGCAGCCCCCGCACTCCGGGTCCCCGCCCCCGCCGTCCGGGTGTGCGCCCGCGGCTCTCCCTTGCGCCCGTCCCCCGCCACCGGTACCTCCTCGCGGTGCTCTGCCATGCGGCGATCCTGCCAGGCCGGGGCCGGGTGCCGGAGCGGGTGACGAACATCTCCTCCGCCGCGCGCGGGACCGGCGCGTGGGGCGGCCAGGGGCGCCCGGGGGCCTGCACGCCCGGCGCCCGGGTCGACGAGTGACGTCAACCCCTTCCCCCAGTCACCCCGAAGCCCCTCTCAGTTCACCTTCCGTTCACTCTGGTTACCTACGGTCGACACGCCAATGACCTCGAACGATTGCATGGGTAAATGGAAAGCTTCTCGCTGATTCTCGCGATTGTGGTGGTAACCGCACTCGTGTTCGATTTCACGAACGGTTTCCACGACACCGCCAACGCGATGGCCACCACCATTTCGACCGGTGCACTCAAGCCCAAGATCGCGGTGGCCATGTCCGCCGTGCTGAACCTCGTGGGCGCCTTCCTCTCGGTGGAGGTCGCCAACACCATCTCCAAGGGTCTCGTCGACGAGACCGGCATCCGTCCCGAGGTCATCTTCGCCGCGCTGGTCGGTGCGATCCTCTGGAACCTGCTGACCTGGCTGGTCGGTCTTCCGTCCAGCTCGTCGCACGCCCTCATGGGCGGCCTGATCGGCGCCACCATCGCCTCCGCGGGCATCGGCGCGGTGCACGGCGACGTGCTCGTCACCAAGGTGCTGATCCCGGCGATCGCCGCCCCGCTCGTCGCGGGCGTCGCCGCGATGATCGCCGCCCGGCTGACCTACACCCTCGGCAAGAAGGCCGACGGCAAGGCCGCCGCGAAGGGCTACCGCTCCGGCCAGATCGCCTCCGCGGGCCTGGTCTCCCTCGCCCACGGCACCAACGACGCCCAGAAGACGATGGGCGTCATCACCCTCGCCCTGGTCGCCGGCGGCGCCGTCGCCCCCGACTCCGACCCGCCCATGTGGGTCGTCCTCTCCGCGGGCATCGCCATCGCGCTGGGCACCTACCTCGGCGGCTGGCGCATCATCCGCACCATGGGCAAGGGCCTGACCGACCTCCAGCCGCAGCAGGGCTTCGCCGCCCAGACCAGCGCGGCCACGGTCATCCTGGCCTCCTCCCACCTGGGCTTCTCCCTCTCCACCACGCACTCCGTCTCCGGTTCGGTGATGGGCGCGGGCCTCGGCCGCAAGGGCGGCGTGGTCCGCTGGTCGACGGCCACCCGGATGTTCATCGCCTGGGGCCTGACGCTGCCGGCCGCGGCCCTGGTCGCCGCCGCCGCCGAGTTCGTGTGCGGCCTGGGCGACTGGGGCACGGCGCTCGTCGCGGTCTTCCTGGTGGTCTCCAGCTTCGCCATCTGGAAGATCTCCCGCCGCGAGATCGTCGACCACACGAACGTCAACGACATCGACGAGCCGGCCGGCGTCGTGAGCACCGCGATGGCCGCGGTCACCCCGCCCCCGGTGGGCACGGTGCCCGAGGGCTTCTCGGCGACCGTCCCGGCCCAGGCCTCCGCCGACGCCAAGACCCCGTCGGCCACCACGACCGTCTGAGACCCGGCGCCCGGTTCGCCGGGTACGCCAGGTACGAAGGAAGAGAAGCAGCATGAAGATCGACTGGGCGGCCCTCGGCTCCGTCTTCGGAATCAGCCTCGTGGTCACCGTGGCCCTCGTGGCCCTGTTCAGCGTCGGCATCGCCGGACTGTCCCGCCGTGAGCGGGCCGCCGAGCAGGGCGGGACCGCGGCCCTCGCGGTCACCGGCGCGTACGCGTGCTTCGCGGCGTGCGCGGCGGCCGTGGGCTACGGCATCTATCTGATCGTCGCCTGACGCCACCGCGCGCGGGCACCGCGGGGTGCGGGACGGACCACCGTCCCGCACCCCGCTTCGCCGTACCCGGGCGGTGCGCGTGCCCTGCCGGTGCCGTACCGGAGCCGTGCGCGTGCCGTGTCCGGGCCGTGCGCGTCAGGCCGTCGTGTGGGCCTCCGCACACTCCGCCCGCGCAGGTCAACGGCAAGTTGACGGGTGTTCTCGGGGCGTGGTGGACTTCCGGGGCCAAGTACGGCGGCACGAGAGGAAGCCGGTGCGAATCCGGCGCGGTCCCGCCACTGTCACCGGGGTTCGAAGACCCCGGGAGCCAGGAACTCTCACCGCCGGTCTCGTCGAACCAGGGCGCGGACACCCTGAGTGAGGACATATCGCCATGCGCGGCTGCCGACCGAGGAACACCACCAGCGACCCGTCTGTGACAGTGGCCGGCTGAGCCGATGGGTGCCGACCGCGTCTTCGCGTACGGCGCCGCCACCGGCCTCCTCGGCGACCTGCTCCTCGGCGATCCGCGCCGCGGGCACCCGGTCGCCGCGTTCGGCCGGGCCGCGGCTGCCGTGGAACGGGTGTGCCGGCGGGACCACCGCGGGTGGGGCGCGCTGCACACCGCCGTCTGCGTCGGCGGGGCCGTCTCGGCCGCCGCCCTCGCCGACCGTGCCGTACGCCGCTCCCCCGCCGCCTCCGTCGCGCTGACCGCAGCCGCCACCTGGGCCGTCGTCGGCGGCACGTCACTGGCCCGCGAGGCGCGGGCCGTCGGGCGCGCTCTGGAGGCCGGGGACGTCGAGGCCGCGCGGGCCCGGCTGCCGCACCTGTGCGGGCGCGATCCGCAGGCGCTGGACGCCGGCGGCATCGCCCGGGCCGTGGTCGAGTCCGTCGCCGAGAACACCTCGGACGCCGTGGTGGGTGCCCTGGTGTGGGGCGCGGTGGGCGGTGTGCCGGGCCTGGTGGGCTTCCGGGCCGTCAACACGCTGGACGCGATGGTCGGCCACAAGTCCCCGCGCTACCGCCGCTTCGGCTGGGCCTCCGCCCGCCTGGACGACCTCGCCGGATGGCCCGGCGCCCGACTGACCGCCGTCCTCGCCGCCGCCGCGGGCGGCAACCCCCGGGGCGCGCTGCGGGCCTGGCGTGCCGACGCGGGCCGCCACCCGAGCCCCAACGCCGGGCCCGTGGAGGCGTCGTTCGCCGGTGCCCTCGGGGTGCGGCTGGGCGGCACGCTGTCGTACGGCGGGCGGGTGGAGCACCGGCCGGTGCTCAACGGAGCGGCGGGGCGCGCCGTCGAGGTCGGTGACATCGACCGGGCCGTGCGGCTGTCGCGGCGGGTGGGCCTGCTCGCGCTCGGCGTGTGCGCGGCCGGACGGCTCCTCGTGAAGGGACGTACGTCATGAACGGTGGAGGGCTGCTCGTCGCCGGTACCACCTCCGACGCCGGCAAGAGCGTCGTCACGGCGGGGATCTGCCGGTGGCTGGTGCGGCAGGGCGTGAAGGTGGCGCCGTTCAAGGCGCAGAACATGTCGCTGAACTCGTTCGTGACGCGGGAGGGCGCCGAGATCGGGCGGGCGCAGGCCATGCAGGCGCAGGCGTGCCGCATCGAGCCGACCGCGCTGATGAACCCCGTCCTGCTGAAGCCGGGCGGTGAACAGTCCAGCCAGGTCGTGCTGCTGGGCAGACCGGTGGGCGAGCTGAGCGCGCGCGGCTACCACGGGGGGCGGCAGCAGGCGCTGCTGGGCACGGTGCTGGACTGCCTCGCCGAGTTGCGGGGCACGTATGACGCGGTGATCTGTGAAGGGGCGGGCAGCCCGGCCGAGATCAACCTGCGCCGGACGGACATCGTGAACATGGGCGTCGCACGCCGTGCCCGGCTGCCCGTGCTGGTCGTCGGCGACATCGACCGCGGCGGCGTCTTCGCGTCGTTCTTCGGCACGGTCGCGCTGCTTTCGCCCGAGGACCAGGCGCTCGTCGCCGGGTTCCTCGTCAACAAGTTCCGCGGGGACGTGTCCCTGCTGGAGCCCGGCCTCGCCATGCTGCACGGCCTCACCGGGCGGCCCTCGTACGGGGTGCTGCCGTTCCGGCACGGACTCGGCATCGACGAGGAGGACGGGCTCAGGGTCTCGCTGCGCGGCACCGTGCGCGAGTCGAACACCGCGCCGCCCGTCGGGGAGGACGTGCTGCGGGTCGCCGTGTGCGCGGTGCCGCTGATGTCGAACTTCACGGACGTGGACGCGCTGGCCGCCGAACCGGGCGTGGTGGTGCGGTTCGTGGACCGGCCGGAGGAACTGGCGGACGCGGACCTCGTGGTGCTTCCCGGTACGCGCGCAACCGTCCGGGCGCTGGAGTGGCTGCGCGAGCGGGGGCTCGCGGAGGCCGTCGTGCGGCGCGCCCGCGAGGGTCGGCCCGTGCTCGGCATCTGCGGCGGCTTCCAGGTGCTCGGCGAGCACATCGAGGACGACGTGGAGAGCCGCCGGGGACATGTCGACGGGCTCGGCGTGCTGCCCGTGCGGGTGCGGTTCGCCCGCGAGAAGACCCTCACGCGGCCGGCCGGGGAGGCCCTCGGCGAGCGGGTCGAGGGTTACGAGATCCACCACGGGGTCGCCGACGTCCTGGGCGGGGAGGCCTTCCTGGACGGCTGCCGGGTCGGCCAGGCCTGGGGCACGCACTGGCACGGCTCGCTGGAGTCGGACGGTTTCCGGCGGGCCTTCCTGCGCGAGGTGGCCGCCGCCGCGGGCCGCCGCTTCGTGCCCGCCCCCGGCACGTCGTTCGCCGCGCTGCGCGAGGAGCAGCTCGACCGGCTCGGCGACCTGATCGAACAGCACGCGGACACGGACGCGCTGTGGCGGCTCATCGAGTCCGGCGCGCCACAAGGACTGCCTTTCATCCCACCGGGAGCGCCCGCATGAGCACAGTGTTGTTGTTGTCGACCGCCGACACGGACCTGCTGGCGGCCCGTGCCTCCGGCGCGTCCTACCGGATCGGCAATCCCACCCGCGTGGACGTCGCCGGGGAGCTGCCCGCGCTGCTCGACGGCACGGACGTCGCCGTCGTACGCCTCCTGGGCGGCAAGCGGGCCTGGGAGGACGGGCTCGCGGCGCTGAAGGCGTCCGGTGTGCCCACCGTGCTGCTGGGCGGCGAGGCCGTGCCGGACGCCGAGCTGATGGCCGAGTCGTCGGTGCCGGCCGGGGTCGTCGCGGAGGCGCTCAAGTACCTCGTGGAGGGCGGCCCCCACAACCTCACGCAGCTCGCCCGGTTCCTGTCGGACACCGTGCTGCTGACCGGCGAGGGCTTCACCGAGCCGCAGAAGATGCCGGAGTACGGCGTGCACGGCGCGCGCGTGGCGGCCGAGGGCCGGCCGACCGTCGGCGTGCTCTTCTACCGGGCGCACGAGCTGAGCGGCAACACCGCCTTCGTGGACACCCTGTGCGACGCGATCGAGGCGCACGGCGCCAACGCCCTGCCCGTGTACTGCGGTTCGCTGCGCGGCGCCGACGCCGGGCTGTACGAGCTGCTCGGCACCGCGGACGCCCTGGTGGCGACCGTGCTGGCGGCGGGCGGCACGCACGCCTCGGGGGCCTCGGCGGGCGGCGACGACGAGGCGTGGGACATCGGCGCGCTCGCCGACCTGAACGTGCCCGTGCTGCAGGGGCTGTGCCTGACCTCCTCGCGTGCCGCCTGGGACGCGTCGGACGCCGCGCTGTCCCCGATGGACGCGGCGATGCAGGTGGCGATCCCCGAGTTCGACGGGCGCCTGATCACCGTGCCGTTCTCCTTCAAGGAGCAGGGCCCGGACGACGTGCCCGTGTACGTCGCCGACCCGGAGCGTGCCGCGCGCGTCGCCGGCATCGCCGTACGGCACGCCCGGCTCAGGCACAAGGCGAACGCGGACAAGAAGCTCGCGCTGGTCTTCACCGCGTACCCGACGAAGCACTCGCGGGTGGGCAACGCGGTCGGCCTGGACACGCCCGCCTCCGCGGTGCGGGTGCTGGACGCGCTGCGGGACGCGGGCTACGGCGTCCACGGTTACCCGGACAACGGGGACGAGCTGATCCACCGGCTCATCGAGGCGGGCGGCCACGACGTGGAGTGGCTGACCGAGGACCAGCTGGCCGCCGCGCCCGCGCGGGTGCCGCTGGCCGACTACCGGGCCTGGTTCGACACGCTCGACCCCGAGCTCAGGGACGGCATGCTCCAGGCGTGGGGCGAGCCGCCGGGCTCGCTGTACGTGGACGGCGACGACATCGTGCTGGCGTCGTTGCGGTTCGGGAACGTCGTCGTGATGATCCAGCCGCCGCGCGGCTTCGGGGAGAACCCGATCGCGATCTACCACGACCCGGACATGCCGCCCTCGCACCACTACATGGCGGCCTACCGCTGGCTGGAGAACAGCTTCGGCGCCGACGCGATCGTGCACATGGGCAAGCACGGCACGATGGAGTGGCTGCCCGGCAAGGGCCTCGGCCTCAGCGGCGGCTGCGCCCCGGACGCCGTGCTCGGCGACCTGCCGCTGGTCTACCCGTTCATCGTCAACGACCCCGGCGAGGGCACCCAGGCCAAGCGGCGCGGGCACGCCACCGTCGTGGACCACCTGGTGCCGCCGATGGCACGGGCCGACACCTACGGCGACCTGGCCAAGCTGGAGCAGCTGCTCGACGAGTACGCGCTCGTCTCCGACCTGGACCCGGGGAAGGCCCCGGCGGTGCGCGCGCAGATCTGGACGCTGGTCAAGGCGGCGGAGCTGCACCACGACCTGCACGTGGACGAGCAGCCCGACGACGAGGCGTTCGACGAGTTCGTCATGCACATCGACGGCTACCTGTGCGAGATCAAGGACGTGCAGATCCGCGACGGCCTGCACGTGCTGGGCGGCGGCCCGGTCGGCGAACCCCGCGTGAACCTGGTCCTCGCGGTGCTGCGGGCCTCCCAGGTGTGGGGCGGGCAGGCCAACGCGCTGCCAGGCCTCCGGGCGGCGCTCGCCGCCCACTTCGGCCTGGACGAGAAGGAGCTGCTCGCCGAGCCGGGCGCTGCCGTGAAGGTGCCCGCCGAGCTGACCGGCCTCGTGGACGGCCCGGCCCGCAGCGCCGCCGACACGATCGACCTGCTGGAGCAGCTGTGCCGGCGGTTCGCGGAGGGCATGGAGGCGCGCGACTGGGACGCGGCGGCGGTCCCCGCCCTGGTCCGTGAGGTCGTCGGCGCCGAACTCCCGGAGGCGGTGGCGGTGCTGGAGTTCGCCTGCCGCGAGGTCGTGCCGCGCCTGGCGCGCACCACGGACGAGATCGGCCACATCCTGCGCGCGCTGGACGGCGGTTACGTGCCCGCCGGCCCCTCCGGCTCCCCCACGCGCGGCCTGGTCAACGTCCTGCCGACCGGCCGGAACTTCTACTCCGTCGACCCCAAGGCGATCCCGTCCCGGCTGAGCTGGGAGGTCGGCCAGTCGCTCGCGGACTCGCTGGTGCAGCGCTACCTCCAGGACACCGGCGCCTACCCGAAGTCCGTCGGACTCACCGTGTGGGGCACGTCCGCGATGCGCACGCAGGGCGACGACATCGCCGAGATCCTCGCGCTGCTGGGCTGCCGCCCCGTGTGGGACGACGCCTCGCGCCGCGTGACGGGCTTCGAGGTGGTGCCCCTGGCGGAGCTGGGGCGGCCCCGCATCGACGTCACGGTCCGCATCTCCGGCTTCTTCCGGGACGCGTTCCCGCACGTCGTGGGCCTGATCGACGACGCCGTGCGCGCGGTGGCCGAGCTGGACGAGCCCGCCGAGCAGAACTTCGTGAAGGCGCACGCCGACGAGGACACCGCCGCGCACGGCGACCGGCGGCGCGCCACCGCCCGCGTCTTCGGCTCCAAGCCGGGCGCGTACGGCGCCGGTCTGCTGCCGCTGATCGACGCCCGCAACTGGCGCTCGGACGCCGACCTCGCCGAGGTGTACGCGGTGTGGGGCGGCTACGCCTACGGGCGCGGGCTGGACGGGCGGGCGGCGCGCGGTGACATGGAGACCGCGTTCCGCCGGATCGCGGTCGCCGCGAAGAACGTCGACACCCGCGAGCACGACCTCGTCGACGCCGACGACTACTTCCAGTACCACGGCGGCATGGTCGCCATGGTCCGGCACCTCACGGGCGCGAGCCCCGAGGCGTACGTGGGTGATTCGGCGACGCCCGACCAGGTGAGGACCCGCACGCTGGGCGAGGAGACGCACCGCGTGTTCCGCGCCCGCGTGGTCAACCCGCGCTGGATGGCGGCGATGCGCCGGCACGGCTACAAGGGCGCCTTCGAGATGGCGGCCACCGTCGACTACCTCTTCGGCTACGACGCCACGGCCGGGGTCGTGGACGACTGGATGTACGAGAAGCTGGCCGCCGAGTACGTGTTCTCGCAGGAGAACCAGGACTTCATGCGGAAGTCCAACCCGTGGGCGCTGCGCGGCATCACCGAGCGGCTGCTGGAGGCGGCGGACCGCGGTCTGTGGGCGGAGCCGGACGCGGAGACGCTGGAGCGGCTGCGCGCCACCTATCTGGAGCTCGAAGGCGACTTGGAGGGCGACCGGTGACCACTCCCTTTCCGTTCACGGCCGTGGTCGGCCAGGACGACCTGCGGCTCGCGCTGCTGCTGAACGCGGTGTCGCCGCGGGTGGGTGGCGTCCTGGTGCGCGGCGAGAAGGGCACCGCCAAGTCCACGGCGGTGCGTGCGCTGTCCGCGCTGCTGCCCGAGGTGGCGGTCGTCCCCGGGTGCCGGTTCTCCTGCGACCCCGCCGCACCCGACCCGTCCTGCCCGGACGGGCCGCACGAGACCGGCGGCGGGGTGAGCCGGCCCGCGCGCATGGTCGAGCTGCCCGTCGGTGCCTCCGAGGACCGGCTCGTCGGCGCGCTCGACATCGAGCGGGCGCTCGCCGAGGGCGTGAAGGCCTTCGAGCCGGGCCTGCTCGCGGGCGCGCACCGCGGCATCCTCTACGTCGACGAGGTCAACCTCCTCCACGACCATCTGGTCGACCTGCTGCTGGACGCCGCCGCGATGGGCGCCTCCTACGTCGAGCGCGAGGGCGTCTCCGTGCGGCACGCCGCGCGTTTCCTGCTCGTCGGCACCATGAACCCCGAAGAGGGCGAGCTGCGCCCGCAGTTGCTCGACCGGTTCGGGCTGACGGTCGAGGTGTCCGCCTCGCGCGAACCCGACCAGCGCGTGGAGGTCGTCCGGCGGCGGCTGGCGTACGAGGACGACCCGGCCGGGTTCGCCGCGCGCTGGGCCGACGAGGAGGCCGCCGTACGGGCCCGGGTCGTCGCGGCGAGGGAGCTGCTGCCGCAGGTGCGGCTCGGTGACGGGGCGCTGCGGCAGATCGCGGCGACCTGTGCCGCCTTCGAGGTGGACGGCATGCGTGCCGACATCGTGATGGCGCGCACGGCGACGGCGCTGGCCGCGTGGGCGGGCCGTACCGACGTGCTGGCCGAGGACGTGCGGCAGGCGGCGCTGCTGGCGCTGCCGCACCGCAGGCGCCGCAACCCGTTCGACGCACCGGGCCTGGACGAGGACACGCTGGACGAGACGCTGGAGGAGTTCTCCGGCGAGAGTGAAGGCGAGGGCGACGGCGGCCCCGAGGACGATCCCGACCCCGACGGACCCGGTGGAGGTGGCGGTCAGTCGCCGTCCGGGTCGCCCGACAGCGACGGGGACACGGGCGCGCGGCCGGAGGCCGGTGAGGGCGGGGAGCCGCAGCCGTCCGGGGCCGGTGCCGGTGAGCAGTCCGCCGTACGGGCCGCCGAGCCGTTCCGTGCCAGGGTGCTGAGCGTGCCCGGCCTGGGTGAGGGCGCCGCCGGGCGGCGTTCGCGGGCGCGGACCGAGCACGGGCGCACCACCGGGGCGCGCCGGCCGCGGGGGGCGCTGACGAAGCTGCACCTGGCGGCGACCGTGCGGGCGGCGGCGCCGCACCAGCGGGCGCGCGGCCGGTCGGGTCCCGGGCTCGTGGTGCGCCGGGACGATCTGCGGCAGGCGGTGCGGGAGGGGCGTGAGGGCAACCTCGTGCTGTTCGTCGTGGACGCCTCCGGGTCGATGGCGGCGCGGCAGCGCATGAGCGCCGTGAAGGGTGCCGTGCTGTCGCTGCTGCTGGACGCCTACCAGCGGCGGGACAAGGTGGGCCTGGTGACGTTCCGGGGCGCGGGCGCCGAGGTGGCGCTGCCGCCGACGTCGTCGGTGGACGCCGCCGCCGCCCGGCTGGAGTCGCTGCCGACGGGCGGCCGTACGCCGCTGGCGGCCGGGCTGCTCAGGGCGCACGAGGTGCTGCGGGTGGAGCGGCTGCGGGACCCGGCGCGCCGGGCGCTGGTCGTCGTCGTGACCGACGGGCGGGCCACGGGCGGCCCGGAGCCGGTCGCGCTGGCGGGGCGGGCGGCACGGCTGTTCGCCGCCGAGGGTGTCGCGTCGGTGGTCGTGGACTGCGAGTCGGGGCCGGTGCGGCTGGGGCTCGCCGGGCAGCTCGCGGGTGAGCTCGGCGGTACGGCCGTGACGCTGGACGAGCTGCGGGCGGACTCGATCGCCGGTCTGGTCAAGGACGTACAGGACAACAGGAGGGTGGCGTAATGCCTCAGGGGAAGCCGGCGGTCGTACCCGACGACGGTCTGACGACGCGTCAGCGGCGCAACCGGCCGCTGGTCGTCGTGCACACCGGCGTCGGCAAGGGCAAGTCCACCGCCGCGTTCGGGCTGGCGCTGCGCGCCTGGAACCAGGGCTGGCCGATCGGGGTGTTCCAGTTCGTCAAGTCGGCGAAGTGGAAGGTCGGCGAGGAGAACGCGCTGCGGGTGCTGGGCGCCAGCGGCGAGGGCGGCACCGTCGACTGGCACAAGATGGGCGAGGGCTGGTCCTGGGTCCAGCGCGACGCGCAGATGGACAACGAGGAGAAGGCCCGCGAGGGCTGGGAGCAGGTCAAGCGGGACCTGGCCGCCGAGACGTACCGGCTGTACGTGCTGGACGAGTTCGCCTACCCGATGCACTGGGGCTGGGTCGACACCGACGAGGTGATCGAGGTGCTGCGGGACCGGCCCGGCACCCAGCACGTGGTGATCACCGGGCGGAACGCGCCCGGCAAGCTGGTGGACTTCGCCGACCTCGTGACCGACATGTCCAAGGTGAAGCACCCCATGGACGCCGGGCAGAAGGGGCAGAGGGGCATCGAGTGGTGATGTCGTCCGTGCCGCGGCTGGTCGTCGCCGCGCCCTCCTCGGGCAGCGGCAAGACCACCGTCGCCACGGGGCTGATGGCCGCGCTGACCGCGCGGGGGCTGGCCGTGTCCCCGCACAAGGTCGGCCCGGACTACATCGACCCCGGGTACCACGCGCTCGCCACCGGGCGCGCGGGGCGCAACCTCGACGCGTATCTGTGCGGACCCGAGCTGATCGGGCCGCTGTTCGCGCACGGGGCGCGCGGCTGCGACATCGCCGTGGTCGAGGGCGTGATGGGGCTGTACGACGGTGCCGCCGGGGAGGGCGAGCTGGCGTCCACCGCGCAGGTCGCCAAGGTGCTGCGGGCGCCGGTGGTGCTCGTGGTCGACGCGTCGTCGCAGTCGCGGTCGGTGGCGGCGCTGGTGCACGGTTTCGCGTCCTGGGACCCCCGGGTGCGGGTCGGGGGCGTGATCCTGAACAAGGTGGCGTCGGACCGGCACGAGGAGCTGTTGCGGGAGGCGCTGGACTCGGCGGGGGTGCCGGTGCTGGGTGTGCTGCGGCGGGCGGCTCCGGTGGAGACGCCGTCGCGGCATCTGGGGCTGGTGCCGGTCGCCGAGCGGCGGGCCCAGGCCGTGAACGCCGTTGCCGCGATGGCGGCGCAGGTTGCCGGCGGGTGTGATCTGGAGGCGCTGGCCGCGCTGGCGCGCAGTGCGGGTGCGTTGTCGTGCGCGGTGTGGGACGCGGCCGAGGCGCTGGCTTCGTCGCCCTCGCCGCCCTTTCCCCGCCCTTCCCCGGGGGCTGCCGCCCCCGGACCCCCGCTGCGGCCCGAGGGGCCTCGTCCTCAGGCTCCGGACGGGCCGCGGGTCGCCGTTGCCGGAGGGGCCGCGTTCACGTTCTCCTATGCCGAGCATGCCGAGTTGCTCACCGCCGCCGGGGCCGAGGTCGTCACCTTCGATCCGCTGCGGGACGAGCGGCTGCCCGACGGGACACGGGGACTGGTGATCGGCGGCGGGTTCCCCGAGGTGTACGCCGCCGAGCTGTCCGCCAACGAGGGCCTGCGCAAGGCCGTCACCGCGCTCGCGGAGAGCGGGGCGCCCGTCGCCGCCGAGTGCGCCGGGCTGCTGTATCTGTGCCGGGAGCTGGACGGGCTGCCGATGTGCGGGGTGCTCGACGCCACGGCGCGGATGACCGAGAAGCTCACCCTGGGATACCGGGACGCCGTGGCCGTCGGGGACAGTTCGCTCGCCGTGGCCGGGACGCGGATGCGGGGGCACGAGTTCCACCGCACCGCCGTCGAGCCCGGCGCGGGGGCGGCACCCGCCTGGGGCGTACGCGGTCCCGCGCGGCGGGTCGAAGGCTTCGTACAGCGCGGTGTGCACGCGAGTTACCTGCACACGCACTGGGCGTCCGCGCCCGGTGTCGCCCGTCGGTTCGTGGAGAGGTGCCGGACGTCATGAGCAGCAGGCTGATCGGGATCGGGGTCGGTCCGGGCGATCCGGAGCTGGTGACCGTGAAGGGCGTCAACGCCCTGCGGGCCGCCGAGGTCGTCGTCGTGCCGGTGATGGACACCGGCGAACGCGGGCGGGCCGAGGCGACCGTGCTGCACTACGTGCCCGCCGAGAAGGTGGTGCGGGTCGTGTTCGCGCTGAACGAGCGCACCGACCGGGCCCGCCGCGAGGCCGCCTGGGACGCGGCCGGCGGGCGCGTCGCCGAGTTGCTGCGCGCGCACGGCTCGGTCGCCTTCGCCACCATCGGCGACCCCAATGTGTACTCGACGTTCACGTATCTGGCGCAGACCGTCGCCGAGCTGGTGCCCGGGACGGTCGTGGAGACCGTGCCCGGCATCACCGCCATGCAGGACCTGGCCGCGCGGTCGGGTGCCGTGCTGACGGAGGGGACCGAGCCGCTGACGCTGGTGCCGGTCACCGCCGGGGCCGCCGTGCTCAAGGACGCCCTGAACGGTCCCGGGACCGTCGTGGCGTACAAGTTCGGGCGGCAGGCCGGTGAGGTCGCCGAGGCGCTGCGGGAGACCGGGCGGATCGGGGACGCCGTGTGGGGGTCCGCGCTCGGGCTGCCCGCGGAGTCCATCCGGCCGGCCGGTGACCTCGACGGCGCTCCCCTGCCGTACCTGTCGACGCTCATCGCGCCGCCCCGGCGCGAGGGCGGCCGGGGCGGCAAGCTGTGACGGCACCGGGGGCGCTGTGCGGAGACCGACAGCGCGCGGCCCCGCCGCCCCCGCAGAGCCCTCGTGCTTCGTAGAACCCGCACATCCCGTAGGAGAGGACCCCTTCCCATGGCCGATGCCCCCGCCGGCAAGGTGACCTTCGTCGGTGCCGGCCCCGGTGCCGCCGATCTGCTGACGTTTCGCGCGGCGCGTGCCATCGCCGAGGCGGACGTCGTGATCTGGGCCGCCAGCCTCGTCCAGGAGGAGGTCCTCACGCACGCGCGCGTGGACGCCGAGATCCTCGACTCGGCGGCGATGTCCCTGGAGGACGTCGTGGCCGTGTACCGGCGCGCGTCCGAGGAGGGCCTGCGCGTGGCCCGTATCCACTCCGGTGACCCGGCGCTGTGGGGCGGTACGCAGGAGCAGGTGGACCGGTGTGCCGAGATCGGCATCGAGACCGAGATCGTGCCCGGCGTGTCGTCCTTCTCCGCCGTGGCCGCGCTCGCGCAGCGGGAGCTGACCATCCCGGAGGTCGCGCAGTCGGTCGTGCTGACCCGGCTCGGCGGCGGCAAGACGCCGATGCCGCCCGGTGAGGAGGTCCGGGAGTTCGCCCGGCACGGCACGACCATGGCGGTGTTCCTGTCGGCGGCCCGCAGCGGCCAGCTGGTGCGGGAGCTGCTGGAGGGCGGCTACCCGACGGACACGCCGGTCGTCGTCGCGTACCAGGCGACCTGGCCGGAGGAGCTGATCGTGAAGTGCACGATCGCCACGCTGGAGGAGACGGTCAAGGAGCACAAGCTCTGGAAGCACACGCTGTTCCTGGTCGGCCCGGCCCTCGACGCGCACGGCACCCGCTCGCACCTGTACCACCCCGGTCACTTCCACGGCTACCGCAAGGCGGACCCGGAGGCCCGCAAGGCCCTGCGCACGCGGGGTGCGAGCACGTGATCACAGTCGCCGGTACGGGCACGGGGGCGCCGCTTCCCGGGGACGTGCTCGCCGGGGCCGGTCTCGTCGTCGGCGGGCGCCGGCACCTGGACGCCGCGCGGCTGCCGGACACGGCGGAGCGGGTCGTCCTCGGGCCGCTGGCCCCCGCGCTGGACGCCGTGGCCCGGCACCTGGACAAGGGCGGGGTGGACGGGCGGGTGGTCGTGCTCGCCTCCGGGGACCCCGGCTTCTTCGGGATCGTGCGGGCGCTGGCCGAACGCTTCGGCCCGGACCGGCTGGACGTACGGCCCGGGGTGTCGTCCGTGGCCGCCGCGTTCGCGCGGCTGGGGCTGCCGTGGGACGACGCCGTGGTCGTGAGTGCGCACGGGCGGGACCTGCGCACCGCGGTGAACGTGTGCCGGGCGCGGCCCAAGGTCGCCGTGCTGACCGGCCCCGGGGCGGGCCCCGCCGAGCTGGGCGCCGAACTCGCCTTCTGCGGGCGGGTCCTGGTGGTCGCGTCGGCGCTGGGCTCGGCGGACGAGCGCGTCGAGCGGGTCACGCCCGCGGAGGCCGCCGCCCGGGACTGGGGCGCGGACGTCAGCGTGGTGCTGTGCCTGGACGAGGCGCGGGCGCTGGGCGGGGTCCGTACCGTCGCCGGACCCCCGGCGCCGCCCGCGGGATGGGCGCTGGAGGAGGCCGCGTTCGCGCACCGCGACTCGATGATCACCAAGTTCGAGGTGCGGGCGCTGGCCCTGGCCCGGCTGGGGCCGCGCCTCGGCGACCTCGTGTGGGACATCGGCGCGGGCTCGGGTTCCGTCGCCGTCGAGTGCGCCCGGCTCGGCGCGGCCGTCACCGCCGTCGAGCAGACCGCGGACGGCGTGGAACGCGTCCGCGCCAACGCCGCCACGCACGGTGTCGACGTGCGCGTGGTGCACGGGGCGGCGCCCACGGTGCTGTCCGACCTCGCCGACCCCGACGCCGTGTTCGTCGGCGGCGGTGGCCGCGAGCTGCCCGGGATCGTCACGGCCTGCGCGCGGCGCGCCCGGCGGACGGTCGTCGTGGCGCTGGCCGCGCTGGACCGGGTGCCGGCCGTGCGGGACGCGCTGACCCGGGCCGGGCTCGACTGCGACGGGGTGCTGCTGCAGTCGTCGCGGCTCGCGCCGCTGCCGGGGGACGTGACCCGGCTGGCGGCCACCAATCCCGTTTTCCTGCTGTGGGGCGACAGGCCCCGGGCGCGTACCGAAGGAGTTGCTCAGTGATCGGCCTCATTTCCGCCACCGCGGCGGGGGCGGCGGCGCGCGACCGGCTGGCCGCGGCCTGGCCGGACCGCACGCGCGTGTACGACGGGCCCGCCGGGGACTCCGTACGGGCCGCGTTCGCGGAGTGCGAGCAGCTCGTGTGCTTCCTGGCGACCGGCGCGGTGGTGCGGCTGATCGCGCCGCTGCTGTCCGGCAAGGAGGCCGACCCGGGCGTGGTGTGCGTGGACGAGAGCGGGCGGTACGCCGTGTCGCTGGTCGGCGGGCACGGGGGCGGCGCCAACGCACTCGCTCACGAGGTGGGTGAGGTGCTCGGCGCCGAGCCGGTGGTGACGACGGCGACGGACGCCGTGGGGGTGCCCGGCCTCGACACGCTCGGGCTGCCGGCCGAGGGGGACGTCGCGGGGGTCTCCCGGGCGCTGCTGGACGGGGAGGCGGTCGCGCTGCGCGCCGAGGTCCCCTGGCCGCTGCCCGCGCTGCCCGTGGCCGCGGACGGCCCGTACACCATCCGCCTGACGGACCGACAGGTGGCGGCGGGCGAGCGCGAGGTCGTGCTCCGGCCGCCCTCCCTCGTCGTCGGTGTGGGCGCCTCCAGCGGTGCCCCCGTGGACGAGGTGCTGGGGCTGGTCGAGGCGGCGCTGCGGGACGCCGGACTCTCGGTGCGCAGTGTGGCCGAGCTGGCCACCGTGGACGCCAAGGCCGGGGAGCCCGGCATCGTGTCGGCCGCCGAGCGGCTCGGCGTGCCCCTCGTGACGTACTCCGCCGAGGAGCTGGCCGGGGTGGCCGTGCCCAATCCCTCCGACGCGCCGCTCGCCGCCGTCGGCACGCCCTCCGTCGCCGAGGCCGCCGCCCTCGCGCGCGGCGGTGAACTGCTCGTCCCCAAGCGGAAGTCCGCGCGCGCCGACGGGCGGCCCGCGATGGCGACCTGTGCCGTCGTACGGCGGCCGGGGCGCGGCCGGCTCGCGGTCGTCGGGCTCGGACCCGGCGCCCGCGACCTGCTCACCCCGCGCGCCAGGGCGGAGCTGCGCCGGGCGGCCGTGCTCGTCGGGCTCGACCAGTACGTCGACCAGATCCGCGACCTGCTGCGGCCCGGCACCCGCGTCCTGGAGTCGGGGCTGGGCGCCGAGGAGGAGCGGGCCCGCACCGCGGTCGAGGAGGCCCGGCGCGGGCAGGCCGTCGCGCTCATCGGCAGCGGCGACGCGGGCGTCTACGCGATGGCCTCCCCCGCGCTCGCCGAGGCGTCCGACGACATCGACGTGATCGGCGTGCCCGGTGTGACGGCGGCGCTCGCGGCCGGGGCGATCCTCGGCGCGCCGCTCGGCCACGACCACGTGTCGATCAGCCTGTCGGACCTGCACACGCCGTGGGAGGTCATCGAGCGGCGGGTGCGGGCGGCGGCCGAGGCGGATCTCGTCGTGACGTTCTACAACCCGCGCAGCCGGGGCCGCCACTGGCAGCTGCCGAAGGCGCTCGGCATCCTCGCGGAGCACCGGGAGCCCGGCACGCCGGTCGGTGTCGTCCGCAACGCGTCACGGCCGGACGAGTCCAGCCGGCTGACGACCCTGGCCGCGCTGGACCCGGCGACGGTCGACATGATGACCGTCGTCACCGTCGGCAACACGGCGACGCGTGAGATCGCGGGCCGCATGGTGACGCCGCGCGGCTACCGCTGGCAGCAGGACCCCGAGGAGGAGACCCGGTGAACCGTGTGGTCCACCCCATCGAGCAGGAGTCCTTCCGGCGGCTGCGCGCCCGCCTGGACACCTCGCACTTCCCGCCGCTGACCCGGGCGGTCGTGGAACGCGTCGTCCACTCCTCCGCCGACCTCGGCTACGCCGGTGAACTCGTCATGGACGAGGGCGATCTGGTGACGGCGCACGCCGCGCTGCACGCCGGGGCGCCGGTCGTCGTGGACGTGGAGATGGTCGCGGCGGGCATCACGCGCCGCGACACGGTCTGCCGTCTGGGGGACGCCGTGGCCACCGGGGGCCTGACGCGTTCGGCGCAGGCGATGCGTCTGGCGTACGAGCAGGTCGGGCCGGGCGCGCTGTGGGTGATCGGCTGTGCGCCGACCGCCCTGGAGGAGCTGCTGACCCTGGACGCCTCCCCGGCGCTCGTCATCGGTCTGCCCGTCGGTTTCGTCGGGGCGGCCGAGTCCAAGGCCGCGTTGCGCGAGAGCGGGCTGCCCGCCGTGAGCAACGTGTCCGAGAAGGGCGGCTCGGCGGTCGCCGCCGCCGCGCTCAACGCCCTGCTGTACCACCCCACCACCGAGGAGAAACCGTGACCACCCCGCCCGCCCTGCTCATCGCCGGCCACGGCACCCGGGACGAGGCCGGAGCCGAGGCGTTCCGCGACTTCGTCCGGGAGCTGGGCCGCCGCAACCCCCGACTGCCCGTCGCGGGCGGCTTCATCGAGCTGTCCCCGCCGCCGCTGGGCGAGGCGGTGACCGCGCTCGTGGAGGGCGGGGTGCGCCGGTTCGCGGCCGTGCCGCTGATGCTGGTGTCCGCCGGCCACGCCAAGGGCGACATCCCGGCGGCGCTGGCCCGCGAGAAGGAGCGCCACCCCGGCATCTCCTACACGTACGGCCGTCCGCTGGGCCCGCATCCGGCGCTGCTGAGCGTGCTGGAGCGGCGCCTGGACGAGGCGCTGGGCGGCACGGGCCGCACGCCGCAGGACCGGTCCGACGTGACGGTGCTGCTGGTGGGGCGCGGCTCGACCGACCCCGACGCCAACGCCGAGGTGCACAAGGCGGCCCGGCTGCTGTGGGAGGGGCGCGGTTACGCGGGCGTGGAGACGGCGTTCGTGTCGCTGGCGGCGCCGGACGTGCCGAGCGGCCTCGACCGGTGCGTGCGGCTCGGGGCGCGGCGGATCGTCGTGCTGCCGTACTTCCTGTTCACCGGGATCCTGCCGGACCGGGTGCGGCAGCAGACGGAGGGCTGGGCGGACGCGCACCCCGGTGTCGACGTGCGGTCGGCGGACGTCATCGGCCCGGAGCCGGAGCTGCTGGACCTGGTGATGGAGCGGTACGCGGAGGCCGTCGAGGGCGATCTGCGGATGAACTGCGACTCGTGCGTGTACCGCATCGCGCTGCCGGGCTTCGAGGACAAGGTGGGCATGCCGCAGCAGCCGCACTTCCACCCGGACGACGACGGGCACCACCACCACGGCGGGCACACGCACTCCCATGCCCACTGAGGCGTCCGCAGCGGGCGGGCACGACCTGCGGCACCACGGGGACGCCGAGGTGCGCGACGACGGCGCCGAGCTGGTGGACCTCGCCGTGAACGTCCGCGCGCACACCCCGCCGGACTGGCTGCGGGAGACCGTCGCGGGCTCACTGGGCAGGCTCGCGGCGTATCCGGACGGCCGGGCGGCGCGGGCGGCGGTGGCGGGGCGGCACGGGCTGCCACCGGAGCGGGTGCTGCTGACGGCGGGTGCCGCCGAGGCGTTCGTGCTGCTGGCCCGCGCCCTGAAGGCGCGCCGGCCGGTCGTGGTGCACCCGCAGTTCACGGAGCCGGAGGCGGCGCTGCGGAACGCCGGGCACTCCGTGGGCCGGGTGCTGCTGCGGGCCTCGGACGGCTTCCGGCTGGACCCGGCGGCCGTGCCCGGGGACGCCGACCTGGTGGTGATCGGCAACCCGACGAACCCGACGTCGGTGCTGCACCCGGCCGACGGCATCGCCGGGCTCGCCCGGCCCGGGCGCACGCTCGTGGTCGACGAGGCGTTCATGGACGCGGTGCCGGGCGAGCGGGAGGCGCTGGCGGGGCGCACCGACGTGCCGGGACTGGTCGTGCTGCGCAGCCTCACCAAGACGTGGGGCCTGGCGGGGCTGCGCATCGGTTACGTCCTGGCCGCACCCGGGACGATCGCGGAGCTGGAGCGGGCCCAGCCGCTGTGGCCGGTGTCCACCCCGGCGCTCGCGGCGGCCGAGGCGTGCGTGAGTCCCCGCGCCCTGGCCGAGGCGGCGCACGCGGCGCACCGCGTCGCCGCCGACCGGGACCATCTCCTGGCGGGCCTCGCGCGGTTCGCCCCGGACGGGGTCCGGGCCGTGACGCCCGCCGAGGGCCCTTTCGTCCTCGTGCGCCTGCCCCGCGCCGCCGCCGTCCGCCATCACCTGCGCGGCCTCGGCTTCGCGGTGCGGCGCGGGGACACCTTCCCCGGCCTGGGCGAGGAGTGGCTGCGCCTCGCGGTCCGGGACAGGACCACGACGGACGCCTTCCTGCGGGCCCTGGAGCGGGCGACGGCGAGGGCGAAGGGCTGAGAAGGGCTGACGACCGGCCGCTGCGCCGTCAGCCCTCCGGGCCTAGCTCCTCTGCCGGCGGGCCATCGCCACCGCTCCCCCGCCCGCCGCCAGCAGCGCGACCGCGCCGCCCGCGATGTACGGCGTCCGGGAGTCGCCGCCCGTCTCGGCGAGGCCGGTGTCCCCGGCCGGGGCGCCCTGCGGCTTCACGGCGGGTGCCTCGGCGGACTCGCAGGTGGCTTCGGCGAGGGTCACCGTGCCCTGGACCTCGGCGACGTTCAGCTTCAGCGGGTTGACGGAGACCGTGAGCCGGAGGGCGGTGGCCGCGGCCGTGCGGGAGGTGGTCTCGCGCTCGGACAGGCCGAGCCGCACCTCGCCGACGCCGGGCACGCTCACATCGGTCGTGCCGCCGCCGGAGAGGGTCACGCGCTTGCCGAGCACGGTGACCGTGCCCAGCACGTTGGAGGAGGCGACCGGTGTCCGGCCGGTCACGCAGGTCGCCTTCGCGGTGACCTGCTCGACCTCGATGAGGGACAGCAGCGGCAGGCCCGGCACGTGCAGCCTGGCACGGGCGAGTTCGGTGGCGCCCTCCGCCCTGCCCGCGGTGGCCGTCGCCGTCGCGCGGGCCACGTCGGCGCGCAGCACGGTGAAGGGCTGCCCGCCGTCGACGCCGTCGAGGGTGGCCGTGAGGGCGGTCTTCTCGGCGCTGTGCGGCGCCCGCACCTCGTTGAGGGAGACCGCGAGCGGGACGTTCACGGTCTTGTTGAGCAGGGACACGTCGAGCGCGGCGCGCAGGACGACGGCGCTCGCGCGGCCGTGGTCACCGGTCGCGTGGGCGGAGCCGGCGCCGGCCAGGGCCGCGGGACCGGCGGCCAGGGCCGTGGCCGTCGCGACGGTGGCGAGACGGCGTGCGGGCATGCGGAACGTGTTGCCGTTCACGGTGGTGGGACCCCCAGGTGAGTCGTGCTCGGGACCCGGTAAGAATTACGCACGGAGAGTGAACGGTCAGCGATGCAGGGTGACTTCACTCCATCGGGGGTTTCCGCGCACCTTTTCGATTCTTCCGGCACGGACGTTCCCCTGGGCCCCTCTGGCCCCCTCCGCACGGGTGAGCGCGCGGAGGGCGCAGGAGGAGCGCGCGGCGAGCACGGGCGTCCCGGAGGCGGCGACGGAACGTCAACCCGGCACATCGATCGGTCCCGGCCCGCCACCCCCGGGTCCGCTACCCGACGACCCGCCCGTTCAGCACCACCCGGCGCGGCGCCGCCAGCACCCGTACGTCCGCCCGCGGGTCGGCCTCGTAGACGACCAGGTCGGCCGCCGCGCCCTCGTCCAGGCCCGGCCGGCCGAGCCAGGCGCGGGCGGCCCAGGTGCCCGCGGCGAGGGCGTCGACGGGCGGGATGCCGGCGGTGACCAGCTCGGCCACCTCGGCCGCGGCCAGCCCGTGCGGCAGGGAGCCGCCGGCGTCGGTGCCGACGAAGACGGGGATGCCGGCGTCGTAGGCGGAGCGCACGGTGTCGTAGCGGCGTTCGTGGAGCCGGCGCATGTGGGCCGACCAGCGCGGGAACTTGGCCTCGCCGCCGTCGGCGAGCTTCGGGAAGGTCGCGATGTTCACGAGGGTCGGCACGATGGCGACGCCCCGCTCGGCGAACAGCGGGACGAGGTCGTCGGTGAGGCCCGTGGCGTGCTCGACGCAGTCGATGCCGGCCTCCACGAGGTCCCGCAGGGAGTCCTCGGCGAAGCAGTGCGCGGTGACGCGGGCGCCCAGCCGGTGCGCCTCGGCGATGGCCGCCTCGACGGCGCCGCGCGGCCAGCAGGCGGACAGGTCGCCGAGGTCGCGGTCGATCCAGTCGCCGACCAGTTTGACCCAGCCGTCGCCGCGCCGGGCCTCCTGGGCGACGTACGCGACGAGGTCCTCGGGCTCGATCTCCCAGGCGTAGTTGCGGATGTAGCGGCGGGTGCGGGCGATGTGCCGGCCGGCCCGGACGATCTTCGGCAGGTCCTCGCGGTCGTCGATCCAGCGGGTGTCGGCCGGTGAACCGGCGTCGCGGATCAGCAGCGTGCCCGCGTCCCGGTCGGTGAGGGCCTGCTGCTCGGCGACCTCCTCGGGGACGGCCCCGTGCCGGTCGAGGCCGACGTGGCAGTGGGCGTCGACCAGGCCGGGCAGCGCCCAGCCCTCGACGGTCGTGACGTCCCGGGCCCCGGCGGGACGGTCGTAGGAGATCCGCCCGTCGATCACCCACAGCTCGTCCCGGACGTCCTCCGGTCCGACGAGCACCCGTCCCCTGACGTGCAGCACCGCGCGATCGCTCATACCCGGCACCCTAATGAGGCGCTACGAAGTCCTGCCCACCTGGTCCGGTGTCCCCTCCTCCACCTCGGCCATCGCCGGGTCGAGGAGGCGGGCGAGGAAGTGGCGGGTGCGTTCGTGGCGCGGGGAGCCGATGACGCGTTCCGGGGTGCCGTCCTCCACGACGACGCCGCCGTCCATGAAGACGACCCGGTCGGCGACCTCGCGGGCGAAGGTCATCTCGTGGGTGACGACCATCATCGTCATGCCCTCGTCGGCGAGCATGCGCATCACGGCGAGGACGTCGCCGACCAGCTCGGGGTCGAGCGCCGAGGTCGGCTCGTCGAACAGCATCACCTCGGGGTCCATGGCGAGCGCGCGGGCGATGGCGACGCGCTGCTGCTGGCCGCCGGACAGCGACGCCGGGTACGCGTCGGCCTTCTCGGCGAGGCCGACGCGCCGCAGGTTCTCGGCGGCCACCTGCGCGGCCCGCGCCTTGTCCCGGCGCAGCACCCGGCGCTGCGGCAGGGTGAGGTTCTCGGTGACGGTGAGGTGCGGGAAGAGGTTGAACTGCTGGAAGACCATGCCGATGCGGCGGCGCACGGCGTCGATGTCGACGTCGGGGTCGGTCAGTTCGGTGCCGCCGACGTGGACCTGCCCCTGGGTGGGCTCCTCCAGGAGGTTCACGCACCGCAGCAGCGTGGACTTGCCGGAGCCGGACGGGCCGATGACGCAGACGACCTCGCCCTGGCCGATGTCCAGGTCGATGCCGCGCAGGACGTGGTTGCCGCCGAAGGACTTGTGCAGGTCGCGTACCCGGATCTCGGGGCGCCCCGCAGGGGTGTTGTCGCTCATTTCACGGCCTCCTGGGCCTTCGCCTCCATGCGGCGTACGACGAAGCCGAGCGGGACGGTGACCAGCAGGTAGCACAGGCCGGCGACCAGGATCGGCGTGGAGTTGGCGGTGGTGCTGGCCAGGTCGCGGCCGAACTTGGACAGTTCGCGCTCGGCCAGGGTGACGCCGAGGAACAGCACCAGCGAGGAGTCCTTGAAGAGGACGACGAACTCGTTGGTGAGCGGCGGGAGGATGATCCGGAACGCCTGTGGGACGATGATCGAGACCATCGCGCGGGCCGGTGAGAACCCGAGCGAACGGGCCGCCTCCATCTGCCCCTTGGGTACGGCCTGGATGCCCGCGCGGATGGTCTCCGCCATGTACGCGGCGGCCACCAGGCCGAGCGCGAGGGCGACCTTGCCGTAGGTGCCGCCGACGATCTCCGTGCCGGGGAAGGCGAGCGGCACGGCCACGCCGATGAAGATGAAGATCAGCAGGGCGGGCAGGCCGCGGAAGATCTCGATGTAGATGCCGGCGAGCCAGCGGTAGGGGCCCACGGACGACAGCCGCATCAGGGCGACGACCATGCCGAGCACCAGTCCGACGGCGAAGCCGCTCACGGTGTAGAGCACGGTGTTCTTCAGCGCCAGCGTGATGACGTCCGGGAACATCTCCCGCGCGATGGCCGACTGGGCGAACTGGTTCTTCAGCCGTGCCCAGTCGGCCGCGACCGCGAAGGCGGTCACGGCCGCGACGAAGACGGCGTACTGCACGCCGCGCGACAGGCTGCGCCTCTGCCGCCGGGTCAGGCCCTTCTTCTTCGGGGACTTCTCCGGCCGGAGTGCGGTGTCCGCCTCGGTCATGAGGCGGCGGGCGACGCGGCGGACTCGTCGTACGGGCCGATCCACTTCTCGTACAGCTTCTTGTACGTGCCGTCCGCCCTGGCGTCCGCGAGGGCTTTGTTGATGGCCTCCCGCAGCTTGGTGTTGCCCTTCTTCACCGTGAAGCCGTACTGCTCGCCGGTGTCGATGTTGTCGGCGACCTCGAAGGCGCCGGCGTTGGCCTTGTCCTTCAGCCAGCCCTGGACGACCGGGTAGTCGATGACGACGGCCTTGACCTGGCCGGTGCGCAGGCCGTTGAGGACGGCGTCGGAGGACTCGAAGGAGACCGGGTCGAAGCCCTGCTTCTTGGCGTAGTCCTCGCCCGTGGTCTGCGCCTGGGCGCCCAGCTTGATCTTCTTGGCCTTCACGTCGGCGAGCGAGGCGACGCCGCTGTTCTTGCCGACCAGGACGGCCTGGGTGGCGTTGAAGTACGGGTCGGAGAAGTCGACGTTCTTCTTGCGCTCCTCGGTGATGGTCATGCCGGCGGCGGCCAGGTCGCACTGTCCGGAGTTGAGGAACGCGCCGGTCTTGAAGTTCTCGAACGGCGTGTCCACGATGTCCTGCTCGACGCCCAGGTCCTCGGCGACGAGGTCGATCAGGGCGACGTCGAAGCCCTGCACCTTGCCGTCGATCTCCGACTGGAAGGGCGGGTAGGGCAGGTGGGTGCAGGTGGTGAGCCGGCCCGCCTTGACGAGGTCGACACCGCCCGCGGCGGTCGTGGAGCCGCTGCCGCCGTCGTCGGTGGAGGTGCACGCCGCCACGAGCAGCAGCCCGGCCGTCGCGGTGGTGGCGGCCAGGATGCGCGTCCGGCGCCCGTGGAGCGTCTTCACTGGGGTCCTCCTGTGCGGGAACGGTGGGTTCCGATGATAAGGAGACCTTGGGGCTCCTCAAATCAAAACGATGGCGTACGGGTGGTCCGGCCTAAGAAGCCGACGGTCGCGGCGGGGCGGAGAGGGGCCGGTTACGCTCGTCGGTGTCCACTCCGTGACCGATGAGCCCGTCTCCGTGAGCGAAGAGAGCAGCGCCGTGACGACCCACCCCTTCCTCGATCTGACCCCGATGAGCGCCGCGCAGTTCGCCTCCGTCGAGGACCGCGTGGCCCGGCTGCTGGACACCCGCCAGGACGTCGTGATCATGCAGGGCGAGGCGCTGCTGCCGCTGGAGGGCGCGATCCGGGGCACGGCGGGGCCGGGCACGACCGCGCTGAACGTGATCACCGGTCCGTACGGCCGGACGTTCGGGGACTGGCTGCGGGACTGCGGCGCGAGTGTGATCGACCTGTCCGTGCCGTTCCACACGGCGGTCACGGCCGAGCAGGTCCGGGAGGCCTTCGCCGAGCACCCGGAGATCGACTTCGTGTCCCTGGTGCACGCCGAGGCCGCGACCGGCAACACCAACCCGGTCGCGGAGATCGGCGAGGTGGTGCGGGAGCACGGGGCGCTGTTCTACCTGGACGCCGTCGCCTCGGTCGCTGCGGAGCCGGTGCTGCCGGACGCCTGGGGCGTGGACCTGTGCGTGATCGGCGCGCAGAAGGCGATGGGCGGCCCGGCCGGGGTGTCGGCGGTGTCGGTGAGCGAGCGGGCCTGGGCGCGGATGGCGGCGAACCCGCGGGCTCCGCGCCGCTCCTACCTGTCGCTGCTCGACTGGAAGGAGCGCTGGATCGACGCCGGCCGCAAGGCGCTGCCGCACGCCCCGGCGCAGCTGGAGATGCTGGCGCTGGAGGCGTGCGTGGAGCGCATCGAGGAGGCGGGCCCGGAGACGGTGATGGCCCGGCACCGGTCGGCCGCGGCGGCGACCCGCGCGGGCGCGCTCGCGCTGGGCGGCGGCCTGGAGCCGTACGTGCACGACGCGCGGGACGCGGCGCCGGTGGCGACGACGCTGCGGGCGCCGTCGGGCGTGGTGGCCGCCGAGCTGGTGGCGCGGGCGCTGGAGTCCGACCCGATGCTGCCGCTGGCGGCGGGCGGGGGCGCGCTGGCCAAGGAGATGATCCGGGTCAACCACTACGGTCCCGAGGCTCGGCGCGGGGCGGTGCAGGGCAGCCTCGCCGCCCTGGGCGTGGCGCTCGCCGAGCAGGGCCTGGCCGTCGACCCGGACGCCGCCCGGCGTGCCGCGGAGGCCGCCTGGCAGTGACCGGCACCTGAATTCCATCGATTTATCTGGATACTCCAAGCGCATTTCTTGAATTCTCCGGAGAACAGCTTCCCGTATTCTTCTGCCCGCTTTCGCCGACCCTAAACACGAAGATTTCGAGAACGCGAATCGACGTAATCCGGGCAGCTAACGTGCTGCTTACATCGTTGTGACACGTTCCACATCGCCGTCGTTTTGCCCAGTATTTTCCGGACAAACAGCGGGTTTTCGGCGGGCCCTCGCCCGTCCGTACGCGCCCGCGTGATAACACATGTCGCGCGCATATGTAACCCCGTCCGGCGATGCAATTCGCAATTTCGCTGGGTAAATTCCATTTACATGACTGCCGCACAAGCAGACCTGCACACTTCTCGCCCGGAAATCCCGGACGGGCTGCGAATCGACCGCCCGGTGGTTGCGGACGGTGCGGAGCTCTGGCGTATCGCCAAGGACTCCGGGAAGCTCGACCTGAACTCCTCCTACAGCTACCTGCTGTGGTGCCGTGACTTCGCCGGGACCTCGGTGGTGGCGCGGGCGGCCGACGGACGGCCCGTCGGGTTCGTGACCGGATACCTGCGGCCGGACAGTCCGCGGACGCTGCTCGTGTGGCAGGTGGCCGTCGACTCCGCCCACCGCGGGCGCGGGCTGGCCGCCCGGCTGCTCGACGCGCTGACCCGGCGCGTCGCCGCCGAGCAGGGGCTGACCCGCGTCGAGACCACGATCACCCCGGGCAACACCGCGTCCGAGCGCCTCTTCGAGTCGTTCGCCGCACGGCACGGCGCGCGCGTCGAGCGCGAGGTGCTCTTCGGGGCGGACCACTTCCCCGACGGCCCGCACGACCCCGAAGTCCTCTACCGCATCGGTCCGCTCCCCGCGGTCCACTCCGCCTGACCCCCCACGCCTTCACGCATCGAGGAGCGATTCGTCGTGACCATCACCCAGCCCGACCTCAGTGTCTTCGAGACCCTCGAGTCCGAGGTGCGCAGCTACTGCCGCGGCTGGCCCACCGTCTTCGACCGCGCGCTCGGCAGCCGCATGTACGACGAGGACGGCCACGAGTACCTGGACTTCTTCGCGGGCGCCGGCTCGCTCAACTACGGCCACAACAACCCCGTGCTCAAACGCGCCCTGATCGACTACCTGGAGCGCGACGGCGTCACGCACGGGCTCGACATGTCGACCACGGCCAAGCGCCGTTTCCTGGAGACCTTCCAGAACCTGGTGCTCCGGCCGCGCGACCTGCCGTACAAGGTCATGTTCCCGGGCCCGACGGGCACCAACGCCGTGGAGTCCGCGCTGAAGCTGGCCCGGAAGGTGAAGGGCCGCGAGGCGATCGTGTCGTTCACCAACGCCTTCCACGGCATGTCGCTGGGCTCGCTCGCGGTGACCGGCAACGCCTTCAAGCGGGCCGGCGCGGGCGTCCCGCTGGTGCACGGCACGCCGATGCCGTTCGACAACTACTTCGACGGCCAGGTCCCGGACTTCCTGTGGTTCGAGCGCCTGCTGGAGGACCAGGGGTCCGGCCTCAACAAGCCGGCCGCCGTGATCGTCGAGACCGTGCAGGGCGAGGGCGGCATCAACGTGGCCCGCGCCGAGTGGCTGCGCGCCCTGGCCGACCTGTGCGAGCGCCAGGACATGCTGCTCATCGTGGACGACATCCAGATGGGCTGCGGCCGCACCGGCGCCTTCTTCTCCTTCGAGGAGGCCGGCATCACGCCCGACATCGTCACCGTCTCCAAGTCGATCAGCGGCTACGGCCTGCCGATGTCGCTGTGCCTGTTCAAGCCCGAGCTGGACATCTGGGAGCCGGGCGAGCACAACGGCACCTTCCGCGGCAACAACCCCGCCTTCGTCACGGCGACCGCCGCGCTGGAGGCGTACTGGGCCGACGGGTCGGCGATGGAGAAGCAGACCCGCACCCGCGGCGAGCAGGTCGAGCAGCACCTGATCGCCATCACCGAGGAGAACCTCGCCGACGTGAAGGAGTACCGGGGCCGCGGCCTGGTGTGGGGCATGGAGTTCCACGACAAGACCCGCGCCGGGCGCATCGCGCGCCGCGCCTTCGAACTCGGGCTCCTCGTCGAGACGTCCGGGCCGGAGAGCGAGGTCGTCAAGCTGCTCCCCGCCCTCACCGTCAGCCCGGACGAGCTGGACGAGGGCCTCAAGACCCTCGCCCGTGCCGTGCGCGAGACCGCCTGAGCGCGGGCGCGGGCCGGCCGGACGCACCGTGCGCACCGGAAACACCCATCTAGGAGGCATCGCAACACCGTGATTGTCCGCTCTTTCAAGGACCTGGAAGGCACCGACCGGCACGTGAAGTCAGCGTCCGGCACGTGGGAGAGCAAGCGCATCGTCCTCGCCAGGGAGAAAGTGGGCTTCTCCCTGCACGAGACGGTCCTGTACGCCGGTACGGAGACGTCGATGTGGTACGCCAACCACATCGAGGCCGTGGTCTGCGTCGAGGGCGAGGCCGAGCTGACCGACCACGAGACCGGGCAGACCCACACGATCACGCCCGGAACCATGTACCTGCTGGACGGGCACGAGCGGCACACGCTGAAGGTGAAAGAGGACTTCCGCTGCATCTGCGTGTTCAACCCGCCCGTGACCGGCCGTGAGGACCACGACGAGAACGGGGTGTACCCGCTGCTCACCGAGGAGGTGTGATCCATCGTGACCACGACCGTCACCGATCTCTATCCCAGCCGAGGCACCACCGAGGTGGCCGTCCCTCGCCAGGACCCGGTGGTCTGGGGCGCGCCCGACGCGCCGGGGCCGATCTCGGCCGCCGACCTCCAGTGCTACGAGCGCGACGGCTTCCTCGCCGTCGACCGGCTCATCACGGACGACGAGGTCGCCGTCTACCGGCAGGAGCTGGACCGGCTCGTCAACGACCCGGAGATCCGTGCCGACGAACGCTCGATCGTCGAGCCGAAGTCGAAGGAGATCCGGTCCGTCTTCGAGGTGCACCGGATCAGCGAGGTGTTCGCGCGGCTGGTCCGCGACGAGCGGGTCGTCGGACGGGCACGGCAGATCCTCGGCTCGGACGTGTACGTCCACCAGTCGCGGATCAACGTCAAGCCCGGCTTCGGCGCCAGCGGCTTCTACTGGCACTCGGACTTCGAGACGTGGCACGCCGAGGACGGCCTGCCCCGGATGCGCACGGTGTCCGTCTCGATCGCGCTGACCGAGAACTACGACACCAACGGCGGGCTCATGATCATGCCGGGGTCGCACAAGACGTTCCTCGGGTGCGCGGGGGCCACGCCGAAGGACAACTACAAGAAGTCGCTGCAGATGCAGGACGCGGGCACGCCGTCCGACGAGGCGCTCACCAAGATGGCGTCGGAGTACGGCATCAAGCTGTTCACCGGCAGGGCCGGGTCGGCGACCTGGTTCGACTGCAACTGCATGCACGGCTCCGGTGACAACATCACGCCGTTCCCGCGCAGCAACGTGTTCATCGTCTTCAACAGCGTCGAGAACACGGCCGTCGAGCCGTTCGCGGCACCGGTACGGCGTCCCGAGTTCATCGGGGCCCGGGACTTCACGCCGGTGCGGTAACCGGCACACGGGCAGGCACGGGCGGGCCGCGTCACCTCGGGTGGCGCGGCCCGCCCGTGCCCTTGGAGCCGTGCGTTCAGCCCGACAGCACGTCCAGCAGGCGGTCCACGTCGGCCGGGGTGTTGTACAGGTGGAACGCGGCACGCAGGTTGCCCGCGCGGTCGGAGACCTCGACGCCGGCGCGGCTCAGTTCCTCCTGGCGGTGGCCGAGTCCGGGCACGGAGACGATGGGCGAGCCGGGCGCGGGCACCGGCTCGTGGCCCAGCCGCCCGAGGCCGGCGCGGAAGCGGTCGGCGAGCGCGAGGTCGTGGGCGCGGATCGCGGCCACGCCGAGTTCTTCGACGAGCTCCAGGGAGCGGCGGGCACCGGCGTAGGAGAACAGGGCCGGGCTCTCGTCGAACCGCCGTGCGGAGTGGGCGAGTTCCTCGATCGGGCCGTAGCAGGAGTCCCAGGGGCGCTCCCCGGCCACCCATCCGGCGAACAGGGCGCGCAGCGTGCCGGGGTCCTGCGGCGCGACGAGGAAGGTGACGCCCCGCGGGCACAGCAGCCACTTGAAGGCGACGGCGACGGTGTAGTCGTAGGCGTCCGCGTCGAGGTCCAGCCAGCCGGCGGCCTGCGAGGCGTCCACGAGGGTGCGCGCCCCGTGCTCGCGGGCCGCCGCGCGGATCGCGGGCAGGTCGGCGACCCGGCCGTCCGCGGACTGGGCGGCGCTGACGGCGACCAGGGCGGTGCCCTGCCGCACCGACCCGGCGACCCGCTCCAGCGGCACGGCGCGCACCTTGAGGTCGCCGCGCAGGTGGAAGGGGTTCACCAGGGAGCTGAAGTCGCCCTCGGCGGTGAGGACTTCGGCGCCCGCGGGCAGGGACGCGGCGATCAGTCCGGTGTAGACGGCGACGGAGGCACCGGCCGCGACGCGGTCCGCGGGCACGCCGGTCAGCCGGGCGAAGCAGGCGCGGGCCGCTTCGACGTCGGCGAACATGTCGGTCGGCTGCCCGGCCGCCGCCGCCTCCACGGCCGTGTGCAGGGCGGCCACGGTGCGGGCGGGCAGCAGCCCCGTGCTGGCGCTGTTCAGATAGGTGTTCTTCGGCGCGAACTCGGTACGGACCAGGCTCTCGAAGGTCTCCATGCCACCACTGTGACGCCGGGCCGTTGCCCCGTCCATCGCGTATTTCCTGGCGGCTGCGCAAAGCAGCGCTTATGGACGGCGTCCGGCCCCGCGCCCGCGCGGGCGACCGGGGAGCCGCGTGGGGTCGCCGTCAGGGGCTGTTCCTCAGCCAGCCCTCGCGCACTCCGAGGGCGAACAGCTTCTGCGTGAGGTCCCACAGGCGGGGCGAGCCGTCGGCGATGACGGACGTGCGCTGCCTCACCCGCTCCTCGGTCACCCCGGGGGTCCGCCACGTGCCGCCCGCGTTGCCGGCGTTCAGCAGCAGCGGCTGGAGCCGGTCCATGGCCTTGGCGAACCTGGCCTCGGCGGTCGTCCGGGCCTCGAACTCCTCCCACAGGGCGAGGAAGTGCGCGTTCTGGTCGGCCGGCAGCAGGGCGAACAGCTTGCTCGCCGCGGCGGCCTCGCGTTCGTGCTGGTCGGCCTTGGCCGCGTCGTCGAAGAGGCAGGTGTCCCCGGCGTAGATCTCCACGAGGTCGTGGACCAGGACGAGCTTCAGCGTGCGCTCGATGTCGATCGGTTCGGCGGCGTACTCCGCGAGCACGAGGACCATCATCGCCAGGTGCCAGGAGTGCTCGGCGTCGTTCTCCCGGCGGTCGGCGGCGAGGAGGGGGCTCAGCCGCAGGACGGTTTTCAGGCGGTCGATCTCGGCGATGAACTCCAGTTGGCGTACCAGTCGTGACGGCAGGTCGGGTGAGATGCCCGTGACGTCGAGCAACTCGTTCCGGGCGCCGGAATCGGGGTGAACGGTGTCCACTGCTCCTCCAGGGGTGGCGGTCGGGCGGGCGGTGCGGCCCCGCGGGCGTCAGATGCGCAGCAGGTCCAGCAGCCTCGGGTGGTCGAGTTCCTGCACGATGGTGACCGGGGGCCGGTCCGAGCAAAGGTCCCGCCAGTCGACGGCGGTGACCCCGTGCGCCGCGCTTCCCGGCCCGTATCCCACGTAGACCCGGTGCCGTGCCGCCCTGGTGACGACGGACGGGTCCAGGGCGACCGCCATCGCCAGGGGGTCGGCCCGCCAGTACGCCGACCGCTTCCCGTACCCGGGGTCGGTCAGGTAGCGGTTGTCCACCAGGTGCCGCAGGCTCGTGGCCGCCGGGGAGTCGCCGGTGAAGAAGGAGTCGAAGTCCTCCCGGGTGAAGGCGTGGTCCAGGGTCGCCTCCCAGGTGAGCAGCGTGAGGTCCGGGAAGTGGGCCAGCACCAGGTCGGCCGCCGCCGGATCGGCGCCGAAGTTGAACTCGGCGTTGAGGGTCAGGTTGCCCCTGCCGTACACGGCGCCGCCCATCACCACCACGCGGGCCAGCAGGTCGGGGAGCTTCGGTTCCAGGCGCAGGGCGAGAGCGATGTTGGTGAGCGGGCCGAGGGCCACCAGCGTGATCCCTCCCGGGTCCCGGCGCGCGGCCTCCACCAGGGCGAGGGCCGCGGGCAACGCGTGCTCCGTGACCTCGGTGACGGGCCATCTCGTCATCTCGCCGAGCCCGTCCGCCCCGTGGATGTCGGCGGCGCCGACCCATGCGCCGGCCAGCGGACCGGCGGCGCCCCGGTGCACGGGGACCCGGGCCGCCTCCTCCCCGAAAGCGCCGAGGAGCCAGCGCGCGTTGGCGGTCACGGCGTCGATGCCGACGTTGCCCGCGACCGTGCAGATGGCGTCCACCCGGGCGGCGGGCCGCTTCGGGGACGGGGTGAGGGCCATGGCGAGGGCGTGGGCGTCGTCCAGTCCGGGATCGGTGTCGATGATCAGCGTGCGCAACGCGGACTCCAAGGGTGGGAGTGAGGAGGCGGGGGATGCTGGACGGATGTGGTGCCGGGTGCGCCCCGGCCGGCGGCCCGCTCAGGCGGCGGGCACGAGAGAGCCCAGGAGCTTGCGGTACCGCAGCATGGGCAGTTCGGGCTCCCGCTCGACGTGCTCCGCCTCGAAGACGACCCGCGCCTTCTGCAGCGAGGTCAGCAGCGCCTCCAGGACGGTCCGCGCGAGGAGGGCGCCCGGGCAGTAGTGCTTGCCGGCGCCGAAGCTCAGGGGGCGGATGCCCTTGCCGCGGTCACGGATCTCCAGGGGATCCGGGAACGCCTCGGGGTCGAGGTTCGCCGTCCCCAGGCAGAGGTTGATCCGGTCGTCGGGCTCCAGCCGGTACGGGCCGACCGACACCGGTCGACGCGCGTAGCGGGTGGCGAAGCGAAAGGGCGTCCCCAGGCGGAACACCTCCTCGCGCAGGACGGCCACGGGCAGCTGGAGCAGGGCCTGTGCCCCCAGGCGGTCCCCCACGACGCACAGGGCCGTGGTGGTGGGGTCGTAGGCCCCGGTGATCATCTGCGTCAGGTACGCCGTTGCCGCCTCGGGGCCGAAGGACGGGTCGTCCCACACCTTCGCCAGCTTCGCCACGACCGGCGTCGGCGGATCGGTCCGGGCCGTCTCCAGCCAGGACCGGAGTTCGGCGACCGCCTCCAGCGCGCGGTCGATGAGGGTCATGTCGAGGTGCGCCGCGGCGAGTTCGTCCATGACGGCCTCGCTCAGCCCGATCAGCCGGGCGGCGTCCGCCCGTCCGACGAGGGTGGCGATCACCTCCCGTCCCGTCGGGCGGGCCACCTCCTCCAGCCAGTCGAACCTCTCGCCGGGGGGCGTGGCGAGACGCGCTTCGAACAGCTCGGTGCAGGTGGCGGCCAGTTCCGGTGTCACGGTGCCGCGCAGGAGCCGGACCACCGTGCGGCGCGCCCGGCGGTGGTACTCGCCGTCGGAGAACACCGGCCAGTGGGAGAGGAAGCGTTTCAGCTCTGTCCTGCGCGCGGCGTCCCGCTCCGACAGGCCGGCCAGCCTGCGGTCGGCGGACCGCTGCGCCCAGACGTCGCCGGTGGTCAGCAGCTTGCGCACATCGGCGGCACGCAGCGCGTAGGGGCCGCCGTTCTCGGCCGCCGCCTGGTAGGGGCAGGCCCGCACCGCGTCGGCCAGCGCCGTGAAGGGATCGCGGGCGCTGTAGTCCCCGAAGACGTCAAGCATGGGAGCCGTCCACGCTCGTGGCGTTCGGCGGGGAAGCGGCTGCCTGTTCCTTCGGCGGCTGCGCCGTCGCCCCGGAGCGGGTCCGGTTCGACACGTGGAACATCATGGCCGTGCGGTCCCAGTCGGGCTCGTGGTCCGCCATGTCGATGATGCGCCGCAGGACGTCCTGGTCGTCCAGGATCGCTCCGACCGACTCGGCCACCGTGATCTGCCGGGACGGGCGCCAGACGCGCTCCACGGGATCTCCCGGGTGAATGCGGCCCTCCTTGAGGACGCGCAGGTACGCGCCGGGGCGGCGGGCCGCGTTGAAACGCTTGGCCCAGCCCTCCTGCTGCATCCAGCCGCCGAACGTCCCGCAGGCCATGCGCGGCGCCATGACCTGCAGCAGGACCTCGCCGACCTGCCACTTCTCCGCGAGAACCGAGCCGTTGACGTCGAACCCGGCGAAGTCCAGGTTCTCTCCGAACATGCCGTTGCGCAGCGGCACACCGAGCTGTTCGGACCACCAGTCCAGGTCCTCCCGCGCATACGCGTAGACGGCCTGCATTTCACCGCCGTGGAAATCCGCGAACTGCTCGTCGCCTTCCAGCCCTAATTTACCGACCGTTATCCCTCCGGACACCGGCAGCTTTTTGATCGCGGACTTCTTCCGTCGCGCGAATTCGGTGGGAACACATGGGCCCGTATTGATCGAAAGAATGTACCCCATGTCAAAAAAGCTAACACCGCTTACAACGTTGGTCAACCGGCCCATACTGGGAATGCATTGCCGTCGGATGTGCGGGCATTTCACGGCACGCCAAAACAACAGCCTCGGCTTTCCGGGCTGTTCGTGAATTACGTGAATTCGTGAATGCCTTTTGCCGGCGACGGCATGCGGGACCGGCCGGCGGCGTGCTCGCGCACGCCGCCGGCCGCCCCGTCAGGCGTCACCGCTCGGCCGGGGACCGGCTCGCCTAGCGCGCGCCCTTCGCCCGTGCCTGGATGAAGAACGCGGGCACGTTGACGTGCCGTTCGCCGGACTTGACGGTGCCCTGGTAGTCGATCGGTGCCGTGGAGAGGATCTCGAAACCGGCCGCCTCCAGCTCACGCTGGAGCGTCCCCTCCTCGCGGACCGCCGGCAGCGGGACACGGTCGAAGACGAAGCCGAACTTCTCCGCCGGCACGCCGCCGCCTTGCAGCTGCCCGAGGATGAAGTCCCGGCTGGCGGGGGCGAGTTCGTAGAAGAACGCCCCGCCGGTGCTGCCGGCGAGGTGGGCCAGAGAGGTGGTGGCGAGCTTCAGTTCGTCCGGGGTGAAGGCGTGCAGCACCGTCCGCACGTACAGGCCCGCGTCGCCGATGCGGTCGTGCAGCGCGGCGGCCTGTTCGGGCTTGAGCAGGTCGAGCTGCTCGTACGAGACGCCGGGGGCGCTGTGCTGCTCCCGGGCGCGCTCCACGGCGCTCGGCGCCACGTCCACGCCGATGACCCGGTCGAAGTGCTGGGCGATGGCCGCGGTCTGGGCGCCGTCGCCGCAGCCGACGTCGATGACGGGAAGTGAGGGGTCGAGGACGCTGCCGAACAGGTGGAGGTGCGCATGGGCGACGTAGGTGGGGTCCACGTCCCAGGGTGAGGTTCCCGGCCCCTGGGGCAGCTCGGTCCAGAAACGGTCCCACATGGTCTCGAAACGACTCACTTGACTCCCTCTCGTTGCGCGGTGACTACTACGGGAAGGTGCCCCGCGTCTCCACCGGGACAGGGAGGCGTGGGGCAGGTCGAGCCTGAGCAGCGAACATGCCGGTGGCTCGTGCCGTCCGGGCGGGACGGCACGCCACCGGAGGAACCTCGTCGACCGGCGAACCGGGCGACCGGAGAGCTGACCGGGCCGCGAAACGTCGGAGGACGCCGGCCCGTGCACACAACGACGGCATCAGCTTCCGGAAAACGACAGAGCGAAAGCAGCCGAACAAGTCGAGTGTAACTGTCCACCTCGGCGAACGCATCGACGCCGTTAATTCAAGGCGGAAGCAGTCTCAAATCAGTCTGATCATTTCCGCGCCCGCCCGCCCTGCGGGCCGATAAAGGCGCGGGTCACAGCGGAAAAGGGCCCGGGCGGAGCCCGTCGCCGACGCTGGCCAAAAAGCGCGCACGGCTGCCGCTCGCGGTCAAGCAGAGCCTCTGGATCAGGCCTTTTCGTGGCCTTGGTGCCAGTCTTCCTCGATGTCCGGAAACTGCCGGTCCGGGGCGCCGCATACGAAAGAGGACGGGACCGGCGGTCCCGTCCTCTTTCCCTGCGTCGCGGTCAGCGCTCCAGGCGGCCGTTGAACCTGCGGGGCACGCCGAGCGGGTTGTCGTCGCGCAGCTCCGGGGGCAGCAGCGCCTCGGGGGTGTTCTGGTACGCCACCGGCCGCAGCCAGCGCTCGATGGCCGTGCCGCCGACCGACGTGGACGTCGAGGTCGTCGCCGGGTACGGCCCGCCGTGGTGCTGGGCGGGGGCGACCGCGACGCCCGTCGGCCAGCCGTTGACCAGGACGCGGCCCGCGAGCGGCGTCAGTTCCTGGAGGATCTCCGTGCCGCGGCCCTGGCCCGCCGTCTCCTCCTCCGAGAGGTGGACGGTCGCCGTGAGGTTGCCGGGCAGGCGGGACAGGACGGCCCGGACCTCGGACTCGTCGTCGTAGCGGGCGACGACGGTGACCGGGCCGAAGCACTCCTCTAGGAGCAGGTCGTGCTCGCCCTCGTCGGCCAGCCGGCCCGCCGGGACGGTCAGGAAGCCCGGGCTGACGGTGTGCTCGCCGCCCGCGCCCGGCGTCACCGGGGAGTCCACGTCGGGCAGCTGGGCGCGCTCGGCGACGCCGGCCACGAAGTTGTCGCGCATGCGGTGGTCGAGGAGGACACCGGCGTCGGTGTTGCTGACGGCCTCCGTCAGGGACTTCACCAGCCGGTCGCCCGACGGGCCGGACGGGGCGAGCACCAGCCCGGGCTTCACGCAGAACTGGCCGACGCCCATGGTCATCGAGCCGGCCAGGCCCGTGCCGATCGCCTCGGCGCGCTCACCGGCCGCGGCCTCGGTGACCACGACGGGGTTCAGGGAGCCCAGCTCGCCGTGGAAGGGGATGGGGACGGGGCGGGCGGCCGCCGCGTCGAACAGGGCCCGGCCGCCGCGCACGGATCCGGTGAAGCCGGCCGCGGCGATCTGCGGGTGCTTGATCAGCTCGATGCCGGCCTCGAAGCCGTGCACCAGCCCGAGCACGTCCTCGGGGATGTCGTGCCGGGCGGCGGCGCGGCGCAGCACCTTGGCGACCAGCTCGGACAGGGCCGGGTGGTCGGGGTGGGCCTTGACGACGACGGGGCAGCCCGCGGCGAGGGCGCTGGCGGTGTCGCCGCCGGCGACGGAGAAGGCGAACGGGAAGTTCGACGCCGAATAGACGGCGACCACGCCGAGCGGCACCTTGTAGCGGCGCAGGTCCGGGACGGGCGGGGTCGCGGTGTCGTCGGGGTGGTCGATGACGACGTCGAGGAAGGCGCCCTCGTCCACGATGTCCGCGAAGGCCCGCAGCTGGTAGCAGGTGCGGGCGAGTTCGCCGGTCAGCCGGACCGGGCCGAGGGCGGTCTCGGCGTCGGCGGTCTCGACGAGGCCGTCCTTCGCCGCCTCCAGCTCGTCGGCGGCGGAACGCAGGAACGCCGAGCGCACCGCGCGGTCGGCGAGGGCGCCCCGCGCGGCGTGGGCGGCGCGGACGGCGGCGTCCACCTCCTGGGCTGTGGCTTCCACCGCAACCTGTTCACGTTGCTTCCCGGTTCGGGGGTCGACACTCCAGACTGGTGCTGCTGCCACCGCAGATCCCTTCACATTGATTGCCGCATGCACTGCCGCAGTTCTGTACGATCCACCAGGGGCGTTCGATATACTGAACGCTGTCTCTGATGATGAATGCTGTGCGGAGACTATATCTCCACGTGCTCGTCGAACGAAGGGGTCAACGGCGATGTCGGCAGGCGAGGCGGGCGGCGGGGCGCAGGTCAAGTCCGCGGTGCGGACGGTGGAGCTGCTCGAGTACTTCGCGGCCCGGCCCGGCATGCACTCCCTGACGGCGGTCCAGGAGGCCGTCGGCTACCCCAAGTCCAGCCTCTACATGCTGCTGCGCACCCTGGTGGAACTGGGCTGGGTGGAGACCGACGCGACGGGCACCCGGTACGGGATCGGCGTACGGGCCCTGCTGGTCGGCACCTCGTACATCGACGGCGACGAGGTGGTCGCGGCGGCCCGCCCGACACTGGACCGGCTGTCGGACGACACCACGGAGACCATCCACCTCGCCCGCCTCGACGGCACGAACGTCGTCTATCTCGCCACCCGGCAGTCGCAGCACTACCTGCGCCCCTTCACGCGCGTGGGCCGCCGGCTGCCCGCCCACTCCACCTCGCTGGGCAAGGCGATCCTGGCCACCTACGCGGACGAACAGGTCCGCAAGATGCTCCCGGAGACGCTGCCCGCGCTCACCGAGAACACCATCACCGACCGGGAGAAGCTCATCGAGGAGCTGCACCAGGTGCGGGAGCAGGGCTTCGCCGTGGACCGCGAGGAGAACACCCTGGGGCTGCGCTGCTTCGGCGTCGCGATCCCCTACCGCACACCGGCCCGCGACGCGATCAGCTGCTCGGTGCCGGTGGCGCGGTTGACGCCGGCGCACGAGCAGCTCGTCAAGGACGCGCTGTTCGACGCGCGCGACCGCCTCACGCTCGCCACCCGGAGGCTCTGATCCGTGGACATCGCCCTGCGTGCCGTGCACGACAGTGATCTTCCCGTGTTCTACCGCCAGTTGAACGACCCCGAGTCGCTGCGCATGGCCGCCTTCACCCCCGAGGACCCCGCCGACCGGGACGTCTTCGAGGCCCACTGGAAGCGGCTGCGCGCCTCGGACCGCGTGCTGGTGCGCACGGTGCTGGCCGACGGGGACGTGGTGGGCAACGCCGCGGTGTACGGCGAGCCGGGCGAGCGGGAGGTCACGTACTGGATCGACCGGGCGTACTGGGGGCGCGGCATCGCCACCGCCGCGCTGCGGGCGCTGCTGGCCGAGGTACCGGAGCGCCCGCTGTACGCGCGTACCGCGGCGGACAACGCCGGGTCGCTGCGCGTCCTGGAGAAGTGCGGCTTCCGCCACTCGGCGCTGACCACGGGGTACGCGCCCGCGCGGGGCGGGGAGATCGACGAGGTGGTCCTGCTGCTGGAGGGGTGACGGCCTCACCGGCGGCGACGACACGCCCCTCCCCCGTGCGGCGGAGGCGGATCGTCGGTGTGCAGGACGTGCCGGGGACGGTGCGCGCGGGAGTCTTGGCGCATGACGCAGTCACTCGCTCCCGCCCCGGCCCGCGCCGCCGGCGGCCCCGCCCTCCCCCCGTCCAGCAGGCTGCTGCGCGCGGTCGCCGTCCTGTCCTGCCTGCCGTACGTCTCCCTGAAGATCGCCTGGATCGCCGGCAGCCGGATCGGTGTCCCGGCGGGCAGTCCGCTGCTGGAGAACCGCACGAGCCTGGTCGTCGCCAACGTCCTCACCGTGCTGATGGACAGCGCGGTGATCGTGCTGGCGCTGCTGCTGACCCGGCCGTGGGGGCGCCGGGTGCCCGCCTGGCTGCCGGCCTTCCCGATGTGGGCCGCCACCGGGCTGCTCGCGCCGATCATGGCCGGGTATCCGCTCCAGCTGCTGGTGACCGCGTTCGGCGGCGGCGCCCCGGGCACGGACGGCGGCTCGGGCGAACCGTTCCTGGCCGACTGGGTGTTCGCCGTCGTCTACGGCGGCTTCATCGTGCAGGGCCTCGCGCTCGGCACCCTGTTCGTGCGCTACGCCCGCGACCGCTGGGGCCACCTGTGGCAGGGCAGGGTGGGGGACCTGCCGGCCGGGCTCATGGGCCCGGCGCAGCGGGCCGCCGCGGTCGCCGCCGCCGTGCTCGCCCTGTACCCGCTCGCCCTGCGGCTGCTGTGGGCGTCGGGCGGCACGACCGGGCTGAGCGAGGGCGTCGTCGCGGACCGCGGCAGTGACTTCTACGTGCTGGAAGCCCTGTACGCCGGTTTCCTCCTGGTCGCGGTCGCCGCGGGCTGCCTGCTCGCCTTCCGGCGCGGCCGGGCGCTGCCGGTGCGGGTGCCGCTGGCGCTCGCCTGGGCCGGTTCCGGTGCCGTGGCCTGCTGGGGCGGCTGGATGGCGGCGGCCTCCCTGGTGCCCTCGGACGATCCCGGCGACCGGCCGACGGGGCTGATGTACCTCGCCTACTCTGGCCAGATGACCGTCGGCCTGCTCGTCGCCACCGTCGCCGCCCACTGCCTCGCCAAGCGGTCCGCCACGGCCGCGAAGCGCCCGGCGGCGTGAGGGACGCCGCCCGGCTGCTGTTCGGCCGGCGGGCGCGGCTGCGCTGGATCCACCTGATCCTCGGCGGCGCGCTCGCCATGCCGTACGTCCTCGCCGGCGAGCTGGTCCTCGGCCAGGCCACCGGGGCGATCCTCGGGCCGATGCCGCTGGCCCCGTTCGCCGTGGGCCTGCCGGTCGCCGCCGTCACGTCGCTGTTCCCGCTGACCCGGCCGCTGGAGGCCGGGGCCGTGCGCTGGCTGTGCGGCATCGACGACGACCGGCTGGCGTACGGCCCCGCCCGCGGCCGGGGCGAGAAGGCCCGTACCGCGCTGTGGTTCACGCTGCATCTCGGGCTCGGCGGGATCGTCGCGGGCATGACCCTCGCCGTACCGCCGTTCGGGGCGCTGCTGATCGTGCTGCCGTTCGTCGTGGCCCTGGGCGACAGCCGGCTGGGGCTGCCCGAGGTGTTCGGCGAGCCGTGGGCGCTGGCCCTGTCCCCGGTCGCGGGCGTCGCCGTGCTGCTGGCGCTGGCCGGTTGCGCGGCCGGGAGCGGGGCGCTGCTGGCCCGGTGGGCTCCGGTGCTGCTCGGGCCCGGTCCGGAGGACCGGCTGGCGGCGGCCGAGGCGCGCGCCGCGGACCTGGCCGTGCGCAACCGGCTGGCCCGGGAGCTGCACGACTCCGTCGGCCACGCGCTGAGCGCGGTGATGCTCCAGGCCAGCGCGGCCCGCCGCGTCCTGGACGCCGATCCGGAGTTCGCCCGGGAGGCCCTCGCCGCGATCGAGGACACCACCCGGCGCACGGTCGGCGAACTCGACGCCGTGCTGGGCGTGCTCAGGGACGGCGACGCGCCGGGCACGGCCCCCGCGCCCACTCTCGAGTCCGACCTCGACGGGCTGCTGCGCCGCACCCGGGCGGGCGGAGCGAGCGTGACGGCGACCGTCGGAACCGGCGTCGGGACGCTGCCGCCGCTGGTGTCCCGGGAGGCGTACCGCATCGTGCAGGAGGGGCTGAGCAACGCCCTCAGGCACGCCGGTGACCGGACCGCCGTGGACCTGCGGCTGGGGATCGCCGACGGTCATCTGGAGATCACCGTCACCAACCCCCTCGGCGACGCCCCCGGCACCGGTGCCCGCCCCGGCGGCGGTCACGGGCTGCGCGGCATCGCCGACCGGGCCCGGCTGCTGGGCGGCACCGCCCGGGCCGGCGCGGACGAGGGGCTGTGGCGGCTGCACGTACGCCTGCCGATGAAGGGACCCGCATGAGCCGTCCGCCCCTGAGGATCGTCCTCGCCGACGACGAGCGCATGGTGCGCACCGCGCTGCGCGCGATCCTCTCCGCCGAGCCCGACCTGGAGGTGGTGGGCGAGGCCGCCGACGGCGCGGAGGCGGTGTCGGTCGTGCGCGAGACGCGGCCCGACGTGGTGCTCATGGACGTCCGGATGCCCGGGACGGACGGCATCCGCGCCACGGAGCGGATCCTCACCACGCTGGACGACCCGCCCCGGATCGTCGTCGTGACCACCTTCGAGAACGACTCCTACGTGTACGACGCGCTGCGCGCCGGGGCCGCCGGGTTCCTGCTGAAGCGGGCCGACGCCGACGAACTCGTGGCGGCCGTACGGCTGGTGGCGCGCAGCGACAGCCTGCTGTTCCCGTCGGCCGTGCGGGCGCTGGCCGCCGAGCACGCGCGCGCGAACCCCGCGCCGCCGCCCTGGGTGGCGCGGCTGACGGCCCGCGAGAGCGAGGTGCTGCGGCTGATGGCGGGCGGGCTGACCAACGCGGAGATCGCGCGGCGCATGGACGTCGGCCCGGCCACCGTGAAGACGCACGTGGCCTCGGTGCTGTCGAAGACCGGCACCCGGGACCGCACGCAGGCGGTGATCGCCGCGTACGAGGCGGGTTTCATGAACTCCCGGTGAGCGCGTCGAACCGGACGCGGCCCTCCGCCGTGTACCCCGTCGGGGTCGACGGGGCGTACGGCATTCGAGGTCCCGTGCGCGGGGCACTGCTGCGCTCCCGGTCCCGTCCGGGTGCCGGAGACCACCGCGAGGAGAGGTTCACCCGTGGGCACCAGGCCCGGAGCGCAGGTTCACCCCGGCGGACGTCGGTCACCCGTGAGTACCGCGTCGAGCCAGCCGAACACCTCCTCCTGCATGGGTGCCGTGAAGACGTGCCCGAGCCCCGGCCACACCTCCGTGCGCAGGCGCTCCCCGGCGTGCCGGGAACGCCAGACGGCTCGCATCCTGCCGTAGGCCGTGCGGACTCCCTCGGCGGTGAACAGGGTGTCGTGCTCGCCGTCGAGGAAGTACATCGGGCGCGGGGCGGCGATGCTCGCCACGTCGGGGATGTCGAGGTGGCGGGCGAGGCCGGGGTGCAGCATGTAGTACGAGGACTGCCCGCGCAGCGTGTTGTTGCCGGGCACCATCATCTCCTTCAGGCCGGTCATCCAGCACACGCTCGCCGCCGCGGCCACGTGGTCGCTGAGCGCGGCCGTCTGCCAGGCGCGGTAGGCGCCCATGGAGAACCCGGCTGCCGCGACCCGGCGGGCGTCCACCCGGTCCAGACCGGCGAGGAATGCGGCGGCGCGGGCGTCCTCGCGGGCCATCAGCCCGGCGAGCGAGGAACCGAGGTGGAAGAGATTCGAGGCGAGGGCCTGCTGCTGGTCGTAGCCGACGGGACCGCGGTCACCCCAGCCCGGGGCGTCCAGGCACAGCACCACATGGCCGCGCCGGGCGAGTTCGTCGCCGACGAAGCGCCCGCTGAAGTACCGGTCCGCCCAGGCCCGCGCGGAGGCGAGCCGGGTGTCGTCGTACCAGGGGCGGACGAGTTTCTCCTTGCCGATGTCGAACTTCGCGCCGTGGTCGTGCAGCAGGAGCACCGCGGGGAAGGGCCCGGTGCCGTGCGGGGTGAGCAGGGCGCCCCGGACGCGTTCGTAGCGGGTGAGGGACACGGTGACCAGCTCGCGCGTGAAGCCGTCGCCGTCGGCGCGGCCGGTGAACTCGGGGGCGTACGGCACGCCCCGCTGCCGGTCGACGAGCAGGTGTTCCTCGACCTTGGCGCGGGCGGCGCGGCGCCAGGCCCCGAAGTCGCGGACCGGGGAGGTGCCCCAGGCGAGCGGGAAGTCCAGCTCGTCCTTGAGCACTTCGTGGAAGGGGGGCAGGCCGCTGCCGGCGGGCTCGGCCGCCTCGGCGCTGCCCGCTGCCCGGCCGGTCAGGAGCGCGGCGGTGGCCGCCGACGTCACGAACGCGCGGCGGCCCACGGCGTCACGGCCGTCGGCCATGCCGGTCCGCCTCCCGCCACGGCGCCCAGTCACCGAGGTACGCCTCACGGGTGTGGGACGCGGCCTGCTCGGCGGTCAGCTGCGGCCGGTTCTCCGGGACGGTGACCTCGGCGCCGGGCCCGCAGTTGCGGTACTCGGCGAAGCGCTGCGCCTGCCACGGGTAGGCGTCCGACATGGTGGCGTAGGGCGCGACCGCGTCGATGCCGGCGCCGAGCACGCTGTCGCGGACGGTGAGCATGGGGCGGGCGGTGCGGTCGGAGCTGGGCACCCAGGGGCGGGCCAGCTTGTAGTACGCGTCGGGGGCCTCGCTGCTGATGCGGCTGTGCGTCACGAGGTGGCCGCGCGGGTTGGCGCCCGCCGTGGACGGCGCGAACACGAAGCCGTACGGGGCGCCGGACAGGTCGGTGCGGGTCAGGGTGCGGAAATGGCAGTGCTCGAAGACGGCCGTGGCCCGGCCGAACACGAAGTCGACGTCGCCCTCGGCGTAGCAGTGCGCGAAGTACTGGCGGGCGAACAGCCCCAGGGAGTTCGTGTCGGTGTAGAGGGTGTCCTGGTGGCCGAGGAAGCGGCAGTGGTGGAAGGCGGAGCGGTCGCCGGTCACCTTCAGGGCGACGGCCTGGGTGCCCGGGACGCCCGGGTGGTCGGCGCGCAGCCAGTCGTTGGCGAAGGTGATCCGGTGGGCGGTGAAGCCGTCCGCCCTGACGGTCGTGGTGGCGGAGCCGCTGGTGCCGTAGGTGCCGGAACCGTCGGGCTTGGGCGTGCCCGCCGCGTTGCCGTACACGATGACGACGTCCCGGGGCCCGTCCCCGGCGCCGAGCCAGGTCATGTCCGTACGGGTGAGGTCGACGGAGACGGTCTCGCGGTAGACGCCCGGTGCGACGACGAGGGTCCGGCCGCCGCCGGTCGCGGCGTTCACGGCGGCCTGGACGGAGGTGAAGTCGCCGCGGCCGTGCGGGTCGACGTACAGGGTGCCCGGGGTGAGGCGGGCGGCCGGTGAGCCGTACCGGCCGAACGGGCGCGGGCGGGCGGTGGCCGAGGCGGTGCCGGGCGCGAGGCCCAGCGCGGCACCGGCCGCGGCGGACGCCAGCAGGAACCCTCTTCTGGACGGGGGCATGCGGGTGCTCCTTGGTGTGCGGCTCGTGCGGGCGGGTCGGGTACGTCCTCGCCGTGGGAGGGGTGGTACGGGGGCCGGGGCGGCGCACCCCAGCTGGGGATGCGGTGCGGTCCGCCCCGGCCGGTCCTCGGGGCGGGTCAGCGCAGCCGGCCGGCGCCCGCGCGGTGGTCGACGATCGCGGGGACCGCGCGCGGCGGGTCGACCCTGGTGCGCAGGGTGGGTGTCCAGCCGGCGCCGGACCGCAGGGTCTCGGCGGGGATCTCCGCGTTGTGCACGGCGATCAGGTCGGTGAGGCGGCCGTTGACGTAGTTGTGCTCGGCGGTGAGGGGCGCCTCGCTCCACTTCTTCAGCGTCTTGGCGGCGCTCACGCCGTCCGCCAGCGAGAACGCGTTGTGCGTGGCGTACAGCCGCGACTCCTTGCCGATGCCGAAGGTGTAGCCGTAGCGCTGGCCGGCGGTCACCACGAAGTGGTTGTTGTACGCGTCGACCTGGCCGAAGCGCACGCGCGGGGCGCGCTCCACGATGCCCTCGAAGCGGTTGTGGTGCAGCGTGACCTTCAGCCTGCCCGTGTCGGTCGCGGCGGCGCTGTCGCTGTTGCCGATCAGCATGGTCTTGTCGTGGTCCTTGAAGGAGTTCCACGACGCGGTGACGTAGTCGGAGCCGCGCACGACGTCGAGGAGGCCGTCGTGCTGCTGGTAGACCTCGCCGTAATGGGTCGGCAGGGAGCTGTCCGGGTGGCGGCCGTCGGTGAGCGTGTTGTGATCGATCCACACATGGGTCGAGCCGTACACGACGACGGCGTCGTACTCGGAGTTCCAGGCGCCGGTGGGGCCGTCGGTCGGGTCCCACTGCGGGAAGCAGTCGAGCGGGGCCTCGATGGTGAGGTTGCGGACGATGACGTTGTCGACGCCGCGGATCTGGAGGCTGCCGCCGAGGATCCCGGAGTTGCGGCCGACGCCGATGATGGTGGTGTTGGCGGGGACGCTCGCCTTGATGGCCGCGTCCTGGTTCTTCGCCGAGGCGGCCCGCAGGTCCTCCTGCGTACCGCTGACCGGGGTGTCGTACCCCCACACAGCGGGGTCGTAGTCGGCGAGGTACCGGTCGAAGTCGTAGCCCTCGGCCTCGAACGCCTCGCAGCCGTCGGCCACGGCGTCGATCATGCCCTTCACCTTGATGATCTTCGGTGCGTCGCCGCCTGCCGCGAGGGCGGCCTTGAACTCCGCCCAGGTGGTCACGGTGTGGACGTGCTCGGCGTCCGCGGCGGCGCCTCCGGTGGTGCCGGTGCCGTGGGAGCCCCAGCCGTCGCCCGCGCGGAGCGTCTGCCGGGCGATGTCGCCGTGCGCCTGCGCGGCGGTCCCGGTCAGGGACAGCACGAGCGCGGTGCACCCGGCCAGCACACCCACCTTCATGGCATGCCCATGCCATATATGTCTGTTCACAGTGCGGCTCTCCTTCTTCGGTCCTTCGGGGATTTACGCGGGGGTGGCCTCGGGCCAGGTGATCCACGACTCGGGGACCGCGTCGTCCAGGCGGCGCACGTCACGCGGCGCCAGCACCCGGGTGCGCAGCAGCTCCCGCACCACGAGCCGCGCGACCTCGATCGCACCCGGCGGATTGACGTGCGTGTTGTCCTGCTCGGTCGCGGTCCAGTTGAAGTACTTCTTCGTCTCCTCGGCGCCCAGCCGCTGCCACAGCGCGAGCGACAGGGCCTGGATGTCGAGCAGCGCCACCTGCTCCTCGGCGGCCAGCGCCCGCATCGCCGCCGGGTACTCGCCGTGCGTCGGCAGCGCGTTGCCGCCCGCGTCGAACCGCCGCCGCTCCACGGGCGTGGCCAGCACGGGCCGGGCGCCACGGGACCTGGCACCCTCGACGTACCTGCGCAGATATGCCTGGTACGTCGACCAGGGCTCGGTGTACCGGGCCGGGTCCGCGGCCTTCTCGTCGTTGTGCGCGAACTGGATCAGCAGCACGTCCCCGGGCCGGATGGCCCCGAGCACGGCGTCCAGCCGCCCCTCGTCGGCGAAACTCTTCGAACTGCGCCCGTTCACGGCGTGATTGGCCACCACCAGCCCCGAGTGCAGGAAGAAGGGGGCGGCCATTCCCCACCCGGTCTCGGGAGCGGCGTCGGCGTACTTCTGCGCGGCGGTGGAGTCCCCGGCGACGAAAAGAGTCCGCCTCCGCCGCTCCCCGGCCCGGACCACACCGCCCGTACCGAGGGCGAGGGGAACGGCAGCCATGGCGGCGAAACCAACCTGTCTACGGCTCAGCGACACGATCCCGTGCCTTTCAGGATACGGAGGGGATGCGCCCCTTCTCGGGGCGCGGGACTGTGGTGACATGCGGCTCCGCCGCGTGGGCGCGAGCGACCAGGGACGGCCCGCAGCCCGAGACCTCACGGACCGCCCCCGGCGAAACCGCGACCCTTCCAGCAGGACCGTCAGCCCTTCTGCCCCTTCCACTCCGCCTGCGCCTCATTCAGCTGCTCGGCCAACGTGTCCAGGAAGTCCTTCGCGCTCATCTTCCCGAGCAGCACCTTCTGGAAGTTCGGCTCGTTGTCGGCCTTGGAGATCGTGTTCCAGTCCGGCAGGTAGTACGGCAGCTGGACGATCGTGGTCGACCCGTCGGACAGCGCCTGCGCGGCCAGCTTCGTCGGCTCCGCCTTCTCCACCCACGCGTCCTTCGCCGCGTCGGTGTTGGCCGGCACCTGTCCCGCCGACTCGTTGAACTTCGAGTTCGACTCGTGGGAGGCGGCGAACTCGATGAACTTCCAGGCCGCGTCCTTGTTCTTGGAGCTCTTGAACAGGCCGAGCCCGTCGACCGGGTTGGACACCTGGACGCGCTTGCCGCCGGGACCGGTCGGCTGCGGAATGCCCCGGAACTTGTCGGTGCCGAAGGCCTTCACGTGGTCCTGGTACGAACCGAGGTTGTGGTTCAGCATGCCGATGGTGCCGGAGTCCCACTGGGCGACCATCTTGGTGAAGTCGTTGTTCAGGTCGGCCGCCGGGGTGACCTTCTTGTAGAGGGCCGCGTACTTCTTCAGCGCCTCGACGTTCTTCGGGTCGTTGACGGTGGTCTTCTCGCCCGTGGAGTTCCAGAAGGACGTGATCCCGGACTGCCCGTACATCGCGTCCATCGCCTGGGCGATGGAGCCGGCGCCGCCGCGGATGGTGTAGCCGAACTCGTTCTTGCGGACGTTGGTGAGCCTCTCCGCGGCCTTGTAGAAGTTGTCCCAGGTCGACGGCTCGTCCAGGCCGGCCTTCTCGAACAGGTCGGTGCGGTAGTACAGGACGCCGTTGTTGGCGGAGGTCGGCACCGAGTACAGCCGGTCGTCGCCGCCGCCCGCGGCCTTCATGGAGGTGAGCATGTCCTCGTTGAGCTTGCCGTTCAGCGTGGACTTGGCGAGGCGGAAGTCCAGCGGCTCCAGCGCGTCCTGCGCGGCGAACCCGGCGAGCATGGCCGCGCCGACACCGCCGACGTCCGGCAGGCCGCCGCCCTGCAGGGCGGTGTCGACCTTCGACTGGTACTCGGTGGAGGCGATGCCGACGTACTCGACGTCGATGTCCGGGTTGGCCTTCTCGAAGTCGGCGATGATCTCCTTCCAGATGTCGGTGCGGACACCGCCGTTGTTGTCCCAGAAGACGATCTTGCCCTTGCCGCTGCCGTCGGCGCCGCTGTCGCCGCCCGCGCCGCTGCCGTCGTCACCGCACGCGGTGGCGGTGAGGGCGAGCACGGCACCCAGGGCGACGGCGGCCGTGGTGCGGCGCCTGCCGGTGCTTCTGCTGCTGCGAATGCTGATCTTCATTGGTCGGCTCTTTTCTTCTGGGTACGGCGGTGATGTGACGTTGTGGGGGGCGAGGCCCGGGAGCCTCGGTGGAGGGCGTGAGGGGTGAAGGGCTAGGGCGTGAGGGGCGCGGGCGTGATCCGGAAGCGCGTGAAGGTCGCGGTGCCGGCGTGCCCGTGGCCGTCCGGGGCGACGGCGAACAGGCCGAGCAGGGCGCCGACCCAGCGCCAGGGGGTCGCCGCGAACACCGGTCCCGAGGGCTGGAAGCCGTCACCGGTGTCGGCGGAGAACCGGCAGCGCGCCCCTGCGCGGATCTCGATCCGCAGCCGGGCCCGGCCGTCGGGCGCGGGCCGCGGGTGGGCGGCGTCCCGCTCCCTCTCGGCGACGCTCTCGCCGAACCGGTGCACCAGGTGCGCCTGCCCGTCCGCGCCCCGCTGGAGCCCGATCCAGCCGAACGCGTCGCCGAGGACGGCGAGCCCGGCCCGGGCGCCCGGCGCCTGACCGGCCAGGCTCAGCTCGACGTCGACCAGGCACGGCATGCCGGGCAGCCGCTGCGTCAGCACGTTCGGCAGGGTGCGCGGATCGTGCGCGCCGGCCGAGCGGACGCAGGTCAGCCGCAGCCCGTCGGCGGAGTGCTGGGTGGCCCAGCCGTCCTGGGGGTTGGCGGTCCACTGCCACTGGCGGCCGTGGCGTCCGCCGGGGAAGTCGTCGTCCGTGGCGGGCGCGGCGGGCGGCTGCGGCGACAGCGCGGGGCGGCGGTGCTCGGTGACGGGGGCGCCGTTCTCGCCCAGGACCGGCCAGCCCCCGGCGTCCCAGGTCATGGGCTGGAGGTGGACGACCCGGCCGTAGGCGCCGCGCTGCTGGAAGTGCAGGAACCAGTCCTCGCCGGACGGGGTGCGCACCCAGCCGCCCTGGTGCGGGCCGTTGACGTCGGTGTCCTTCTGCTCGAGGACGATCCGCTCCTCGTAGGGGCCGAAGAAGTCGCGGGAGCGGAAGGCGCCCTGCCAGCCGGTCTCCACTCCCCCGGCGGGCGCCAGGATCCAGTACCAGCCGTCGTGCCGGTAGAGCTTGGGGCCCTCGAGGGTGAACCAGCCGGGGATGCGGTCACCGTCCACGATCACCTTGCCCTCGTCGAGGACGCCGGTGCCGTCGGGGCGCATGCGGTGTCCGGTGAGGCGGTTCTTGATCCCGGAGCGGGACTTGGCCCAGGCGTGCACGAGGTGGGCCTCGCCGGTCTCCTCGTCCCACAGCGGGCAGGGGTCGATCAGGCCCTTGCCCGCCTTGACCAGGTGCGGCCGGGTCCAGGGGCCGCGGATGCGGGGGGCGTTGACCTGGAAGATGCCGTGGTCGGGGTCGCCCCAGAAGATCCAGAAGCGGTCGTCGTGGTGGCGCAGGGACGGTGCCCACACCCCGCAGTCGTGCCGGGGCGCGGTGAACTCCCCGGCGGGTTCGAGGCGTTCGAGGGCGTGGCCGACCAGGGTCCAGTTGACGAGGTCGCGGGAGTGCAGCAGCGGCAGGCCGGGGGCGCGGCCGAAGCTGGAGGCGGTGAGGTAGAAGTCGTCGCCTGCGCGGATCACGTCCGGGTCGGACCAGTCGGCGTTCAGGACGGGGTTGCGGTAGGTGGTGTCGCTCTGCTCGGCGGTCACGGGCTCACCGCCTTGCGGACCAGGGCGGCGGCCGTGTCCCGGTCGAGGCGGCCGTCGGCGACGACGGTGACGACGCGGCGGACGAGGGTGCCGCCGGGCGGGACGGGGACGCGCCCGGTGTGCGCCAGCGACGAGCCGACGCCCGGGTATTCGGCGGTGCGCACGAACCACGGGTCGCGGCGGGTGGCGTCGGTGGCCCCGGCGAACACCAGCGTCCAGGTGGAACCGGCGAGCGCCAGCCAGTCGGCGCGGCTGCCGTGCACCTCGCTCTCGCCCTCGGCGCCGGGCGTGAAGACGTCCGGTGGGGTGTCCTCCTTGCGGGCCCGCCAGAAGAATCCGCCGTAGGCGGCGCCGGGGCGGCCGTTGGTGGCCGGGCTGCCGACGGTCAGCGGGCGGTCGGTGGCGTTGGTGAGGGAGAAGGTGAGGTCCAGGGCCCACGCGGTGGGGGTGAGCCCGGTGGCGGCGACGGTGCGGCGCTCGCGCAGCAGCTCGGTCCCGGCGGCCACCCAGCGCAGCTCCTCCACGAAGCCGTCGGGGTCGCGCAGCTGGAACGCGGTGTGCCGCTGGGTGCCGTGGTTGTCCAGCTCGGTCGGGCCCCGGTCGCGCACGTAGGTCCGTCCGCCCCAGAAGTTGTGCCCCTCGACGTCGGGAACGGCGACACCGACGCCGAGGTGGTGGGGATGGTCGGCGGGGCTCAGCTCGGTGACGGCCACACCGGACAGGGTGGTGACGGGGTGCAGGTACGGGCGCGGGGACAGCCGGGCGGGCAGCTCGGGCCGGACGACGTACCGGCCCACCGGGCGGCCCGCGACGCGCAGGACCGCGGAGTCGTTGCCGGTCATCGGGCGCTCACCCCCTGGTGGCGGTGTGGCGCGGGAAGCGCCCAGGGGGCGCCGAGTTCGGAGTAGAGCGCGAGGGTGTCGGCGGCTGCCGCGACCAGCCCGTCGACGCCGGGCACGACGCGGCGGTTCTCGCCGGGGACGCGCCGCCAGGAGCCGGGCGGCAGCGGGTCCGGGTCGGGGGCCCGCCGGATCGCCTCGACGACGGTCATGAAGGCGCCCGTCGCGTCCGGCGGGACGAGCAGTGCGGCGCCCTCGGTGAGGTGGGCGACGAGGTTCTCCAGCAGGTCGGTGCGGCCGTGCCGGGTCTCCTCGGGGCCGTGCCCGGCGCGCTGGAGCAGCACGCGGTCCTGCTTGTACCAGAAGGTGATCCGGCCGCTGCTGCCGTGCACGAGGACGTACGGCTCGCCGGGCTCCTCGGCGCACAGCGTCACGGCGACGGTGACCGGGTGGCCCTGCGCGGTGGTGATCCGCACGCACGAGGTGTCGTCGGCCTCGATGTCGTTGGCGCGCAGCAGCTCGGTCTCGATCGCGGTGACGTCCTCGGCGCGGGTGCTGCCGCCGAGGGCGAGGGCGGTGACGACGGCGTGCGCGAGGGGGTTGGTGAGCACCCCGTCGACCACGTCGGTGCCGTTCATGCGCCGCTTGCCCGCCCAGGGCGCGCGCCGGAAGTACGCCTCGTCGCGCGCCCAGGCGCCGCCCGCGCCGAGCCCGGTGAGGTCGCCGATGGCGCCCTCGGCGATCAGCTCGCGGATCGCGGGCACGGCGTGCGAGCCGAGCGACTGGAAGCCGATCTGGCAGGCCACGCCGGCCGCGGCGACGCCGTCGGCCATGCGGCGGTATGCGGCGTAGGAGGGGGCGGGGGGCTTTTCCAGCAGGATGTGGACGCCCCGTTCGGCGGCGGTGAGCGCGAGGTCGGTGTGGGTCGGGATGGGCGTGCAGATCACGGCGATCCGGGCGCCGGTGGAGTCCAGCAGGGCGCCGAGGTCGGCGGACTGCTCCGGTGTGCCGAGGCCGTCGAGTTCGTCGCCGGTGAGCGGGGTGAGTTCGCAGACGCCGGCCAGGCGGACCAGGCCGCGGCCTTGAAGGCGGCGGATGTTGGCGAGGTGCCAGCGTCCGTGGCCGCGGGCCCCGGCGAGGACGACGGGCAGCGGTGTGCTGGTCTGCCGGCTCCTCATCCCTTCACCGCCCCCGCGCTGAAGCCGGTGATGAGCCACTTCTGGATGAAGGCGAAGACCAGCACGACCGGTACGGCGGCGATGATGCCGCCCGCGGCGAGCGCGCCGAGGTCGACGCTGTCGGCGCTCATCAGGGTGTTGAGGCCGACGGGGATGGTCTGCTTGCTCTGGTTGTTGAGGAACATCAGGGCGAACAGGAAGTGGTTCCAGGAGTGCACGAAGGCGAAGGAGCCGACGGCGATCAGGCCGGGCCGCAGCAGCGGCAGCACGATGATCCGGAAGGCCTTCATCCGGCCGCAGCCGTCGACCCAGGCCGCCTCCTCCAGGGAGTACGGCACGTTCTTGATGAAGTTGCTGATCAGGATCATCGACAGCGGCAGCTGGAACACCGTCTCGGCGATGATGACGCTGCCCAGCGAGTTGATCATCTGGAGTTCGGCGAAGATCTCGAACAGCGGGACCAGCAGCAGCGCGCCGGGCACGAACTGGGAGCACAGCAGGGCCAGCATGAAGGCCCGCTTGACGCGGAAGTCGAACCGGGCGAGGGCGTAGCCGCCGGCCAGCGCGACGACCGTCGTCATCACCAGGGTGGCGAGGCCGACGAGCACGCTGTTCTGGAAGTAGACGCCGAAGCTGCGCTCGGTCCACACCTTGTCGAAGTGCTCGAAGGTCATCGGCCAGGGCACCAGCGAGGTCGAGCCGGGCGGGCGCAGGGCGAACAGCAGGATCCAGTAGAACGGGATCAGCGTGAAGACGAGGTAGACGCCCAGCGGCAGGTAGATCTGCCAGCGCGGGGCCTCGTCCCAGGCGCGGCGCCGGGCGGGCGGGCGCGGGGGTTCGGGGGTGACGCGGGCGGGCGCGGGGGCGACCGCGGTGGCCTCTTGGGTGATCACTTGTTGTCGCCTCCGAACTTGCTCAGCCGCAGATAGACGATCGAGCAGAAGAGCAGAATCACGAACGCCACCGTGGTCAGGGCCGACGCGTAACCGAAGTTGTGGGCGTCGACGCTGGTGTTGGCGATGTAGAGCGGCAGGGTCGTGGTCTCGCCCGCGGGCCCGCCGCCGGTCAGGGTGTAGAGCAGGTCGACGTTGTTGAACTCCCACACCGCGCGCAGCAGCGTGGACAGGATGATGGCGTCCTTCAGGTGCGGCAGCGTGATGTGCCAGAACTGCTTGATGCGGCTGGCCCCGTCGACCTCGGCGGCCTCGTACAGGTCCTTGGAGACGGACTGGAGGTCGGCGAGGATGAGGATCGCGAAGAAGGGCACGCCGCGCCACAGGTCGGCGACGATCGCCGCCGGGAACACGGTGGAGGTGTCCGACAGCCAGCTGGTGCCGTACGAGCCGATGCCCAGGTCCGCGAGGTAGCGGCTGATGCCGGTCTGGGAGTTGTAGAGCAGCACCCAGATCGCGGAGGTCAGGACGCCGGAGACGGCCCACGGGGAGAAGACCAGGGCGCGGCCGACCGCCCGCCCGACGAAGGTCTGGTTGACGATCAGGGCGAGTGCCAGGCCGAACAGCAGCTGGAGGGTGACCTCGACGAACACCCACTTGGCGCTGAAGACGAGGGTGTCCCAGAAGATGGGGTCCTCGGTGAAGGCGTGGACGAAGTTGTCGAGGCCCGCGAAGCCGTTGCGCCAGGGCTTGGTGGGGTTGTAGTGCTGCAGGCTGTAGTAGAAGACGCTGAGGACCGGGTAGGCGATGAAGCCCAGCATGAGCAGGGCGGCCGGGGCGATCAGCAGGTAGGGAAGCCTGCGCGGAGTGGCGGAGGCACGGCGCCGCCGAGGTGGCGCGGGCGGTTTCGCCACGGCTGCGGCTTGGGCCATGACTGTTCTCCGTTCGTGAGCGTTCTCGTGCGGGGTGAAGCGCTTTCTGTCGTGCTGTGCGGGGGCCCCGGCCGCCGGGTGGGGCGGCCGGGCGGGGTCAGCCCGCGTACGGGTCGTGCACCGTGCCGGGCCGCGCGAGGAACTCGAAGTCGCAGCCGGTGTCCGCCTGGGTGATCTGCTCGTTGTAGAGCGCGCCGTAGCCGCGTTCGTAGCGGGCGGGCGGCGGTGTCCAGCGCGCCCTGCGGCGCTCCAGCTCCGCGTCGTCCACGTGCAGGTGCAGCGCGCGCGCCTCGACGTCCAGGGTGATCAGGTCCCCGCTGCGCACCAGCGCGAGGGGGCCGCCGACGTGGGACTCGGGCGCGACGTGCAGGACGCACGCGCCGTAGCTCGTGCCGCTCATGCGCGCGTCGGAGATGCGGACCATGTCCCGCACGCCCTGCTTGAGCAGGTTGTCGGGGATGGGCAGCATCCCGTACTCGGGCATGCCGGGGCCGCCCTTGGGTCCGGCGCCGCGCAGCACCAGCACGCTGTCGGCGGTGATGTTCAGCGCCGGGTCGTTGATGGTCCGCTGCATCGTCCGGTAGTCGTCGAAGACGACGGCCGGGCCGGTGTGCTTCAGCAGGTGCGGCTCGGCGGCGATGTGCTTGATGACGGCGCCGTCCGGGCAGAGGTTGCCGCGCAGGACGGCGACCCCGCCCTCGGCGGCGACCGGGTTGTCGCGCGGCCGGATGACGTCGTCGTGGTGCACCCGGGCGCCGGCGAGCTGCTCGCGCAGCGTGTCGTGGGCGACGGTGGGCCGGTCCAGGTGGAGCAGGTCCGGGATCCGGGAGAGGAACCCGGGCAGCCCGCCCGCGAAGTGGAAGTCCTCCATCAGGTACGTCTGTCCGCCGGGCCGGACGTTGGCGAGGACCGGCACCGTGCGGGCGATGCGGTCGAAGTCGTCCAGGGTCAGCCTGACGCCCGCGCGGCCCGCCATGGCGATCAGGTGGATCACGGCGTTGGTGGAGCCGCCGAGGCCGAGGACGGTCGTCACCGCGTCCTCGAAGGCCTCCGGGGTGAGGATGTCGCCCAGCCTGCGGTCCTTGTGGACCAGTTCGACCACGCACAGGCCCGCGGCGGCGGCCATCCGGTCGTGCCCGGAGTCGACGGCCGGGATGCTGGAGGCACCCGGGACGGTCACGCCGAGCGCCTCGGCGGCGGCGGTCAGCGTGGACGCCGTGCCCATCGTCATGCAGTGGCCGGGCGAGCGGGCCAGGCCGCTCTCCAGCTCCTGCATCTCGCAGTCGCCGATCAGGCCGGCCCGCTTGTCGTCCCAGTACTTCCACATGTCGGTGCCCGAGCCGAGGGTCTCGCCCCGCCAGTGGCCCGGCAGCATGGGCCCGGCCGGCACGAACACCGCGGGCAGGCCGGCGGACGCGGCACCCATCAGCAGCGCCGGCGTGGACTTGTCGCAGCCGCCCATCAGCACGGCGCCGTCCACCGGGTAGGAGCGCAGCAGCTCCTCGGTCTCCATCGCCAGCAGGTTGCGGTAGAGCATCGGGGTCGGCTTCTGGAAGGTCTCACTGAGCGTGGCGACCGGGAACTCCAGCGGGAAGCCGCCCGCCTGCCACACCCCGCGCTTGACGGCCTGGGCGCGGTCGCGCAGGTGCACGTGGCAGGGGTTGATGTCCGACCAGGTGTTGAGGATCGCGATGACCGGCTTGCCCAGGTGCTCCTCGGGCAGGTAGCCGAGCTGGCGGGTGCGGGCCCGGTGGCTGAAGGACCGCAGCCCGTCGGTGCCGTACCACTGGTGGCTTCTGAGGTCCTCGGGGCGCTTCTTCGGTGTGCTCATACGGACCATCCGGACGCGATGGCGGCGACCTCGGCGCGCTCGCTCTCGGGCAGCTGCCTGCTCGGCGGGCGGACCTCGCGGCGGCACAGGCCGAGCGAGGCGAGGGCCTCCTTGACGACGGTGACGTTGTTGGCGGAGCCGTTGGCGGCGCGCAGCTCCTCGAAGCGGCGGATCTGCTCCCAGACCTTCATGGCGCCCGGGTAGTCGCCCGCCCGCAGCGCCTCGATCATGTTCAGCGAGACCGACGGGGCGACGTTGACCAGCCCGGAGGTGAATCCGGTGGCGCCCGCGGAGAAGTACGACGGCGCGTACGGCTCGGCGAGCCCGGCCACCCACACGAAGCGGTCCAGGCCGGCGTCCCGCGCGAACGCGGCGAACCGGGACGCGTCCGGGACGGCGTACTTCACGCCGATCACGTTGGGGCAGTCGTCGGCGAGTTCGGCGAGGCGGGCGCCGGTCAGCTGCGGGTTGCGGATGTACGGTACGACGCCCAGCTCGGGCACCGCCCCGGCGATCGCGCGGTGGTAGTCGACCCAGCCGCTCTGCGAGACGTAGGGGTGGACGGGCTGGTGCACCATCACCATCGCGGCGCCCCGTTCCCGGGCGTGCCGGGCGGAGGCGACGGCGGTCGGCACGTCGTGGCCGACGCCGACCAGGACGACGCCCCGGTCACCGGCCTCCTCGACGGTCAGTTCCGTGACGAGGCTGCGCTCCTCGGGGGTGAGGGCGTAGAACTCGCCGGTGTTGCCGTTGGGGGTCAGAGTCGTGACACCACCGTCGAGCAGCCGGCGCAACAGGGCCCGGTAGGTGTCCCGGTCGACGGAGCCGTCCTCCGCGAACGGGGTCACCGGGATCGCCACCACGTCGGCCAGGGCCGCCCGCTGCGTCTCGAACGTCGCTGTCATGCCTGACCGTCCTCTTTCTGGGCCTCGTATTCCGCGGCGGGGAAGGCCCGCTCGACGAACGACGCGATGTGTGCGTGCAGGGCGCGCGCCGCGCCGTCCGCGTCACCCGCGAGGGCGAGGCGCAGGATCTCGCGGTGCTCGCCCGCCTCCCGCTCCCAGGAGGGGTCGGCGGCCCACGCGACCGCGGAGACGAGGGCCGCCTGGTCGCGGACCTCGTCCAGCATCCGGCCGAGCAGCGGGTTGCCGCAGGGCAGGTACAGGGCGCGGTGGAACTCCCGGTTCGCCAGGGACCGTTCGGCGGTGTCCGTGGCGATGTCGGCCCGGGTCAGCGCGTCCCTCGCGGCCTCCAGGGTGGAACCGCGCAGCACCGCCCGCCGCAGCGCCTCGGGCTCCAGCAGCAGCCGCACGTCGTAGACCTCGCGCGCCATGTCCGCGTCCACCATGCGCACCGTGACGCCCTTGTACTGGCTCATCACGACCAGTCCGGTGCCGGCCAGGGTCTTGAGCGCCTCGCGGACGGGGGTCTTGGAGACGCCGAACTGGGCGGCGAGCTCGGTCTCGACCAGGGCCTGCCCCGGCGTCAACTGCCCGGTGAGAATGCGGCGTTTGATCTCCTCTAGCACGTACTGCGTGCGGGAGGGGATCGGGGTGGGCACAGAGGTCATGCGCGCCTCTCGGATCTCGCATATCGCGTCTCATATATGACGTACGAAGTACGACGCGTTGAAGGTAGAAAGGGCTTGCTGTTTCGTCAATGCTTCGCGCAGAAGAAAACGGGGTGACGTCGAAATCGGTCCGCGATCGTGGGATTTGAGGCTTCTGAACGGTTTGCGGGCGACATGAGTGGACCCCCGAGGACGGTGGTGCGGTCCTCGGGGGCCGGGTGCGGAGCGGTTCCGTGCGGCCTACGCGCGCGGCGTCCAGTGCGGGTCGCGGCCGGCCAGACCCACCGTGCGGTCCAGCAGCGGGGCGTCGGCCGGGACCGGGACGGGCGGCCCGAAGATCTTGTTCTCGCCGGGCGGTTGCTCGGCCGCCGCGGTGACGAAGGCGTGCGCCGCCCGCAGCGCCTCAGGGTCGGGCTCGTAGTCCTGGCCGGTCGCGCGGGCCAGGTCCCAGCCGTGGATCACCAGCTCGTCGACGGCGACCGCCCCGGCGACCTCGCCGGGCAGGTCCACCCCGCCGGCCCGGGTCATGCCGGTCCAGGCGGCCGGGTCGCGCCACGCCTCGGCCAGCTCCTCGAGGACTGTGGGCAGCTCCTCGCGCCAGCCGGGCCCGACGTCCGGCATCGAGGCCTCCGGGCTGGTGTCGGTCGTCACGCCCAGGTCCTTGCGCCCCGCGTCACGGAAGGCGACGGCGAGCCCGAGCAGGTGGCCCAGCAGATTGCGCACGGCGTACGCCGGGCAGGGCGTCGGGCCCGCGAACTGCTCGTCGCTCACGCCCTCGGCGAGGCGTGCCACGATCCGGGTCTGCGGCCCGAGGTCGACGATCGGGGTGGGGGTCGGGTCGGTCATCGGTGCTCCTGCTCGTCGGCGTCCCTGACGGCGGCCACCCCGGGAAGACCGGGGGCCCGCTCAGGAGGTAGACCGACGGCGACGCCGGGACTCATCGGTGCCGGGCCGCATTCCTAGGGCATTCTCCCGATCCCCTCCCCGCCTCCTCAGGACCACGATGACCAGGCATGACGACCACCGGATCGACGAAGTGGGCGGTGGCGCGCGTACTGCGCGACCGCGACGCGGGCCTGTTCCTCACCGGAGTCGTGGTCTCTGGCTTCGGCACCTCCGCGCTCTGGCTGGCCGCCGGAGTCTGGGTCAAGGACCTCACCGGCTCGGACGGCCTGGCCGCGCTGTGCATGCTCGCCATGTGGGCCCCCACCCTCGCCGGGCCGCTGCTTGGCGCGCTCGCCGACCGGGTCCGCCGCAAGCCGCTGCTGATCGGCGTGAACCTGCTCATGGCCGCGCTGCTCCCGGCGCTGCTGGCCGTGGACGCGGCGGACCGGGTGTGGATCGTGTTCGCGGTGCTGTTCGCGTACGGCGCGGCGGGCGTCGTCCATGACGCGGCCGAGTCGGCGCTGGTCGCCACCGCCGTGGACACCGCGCTGCTCGGCGACTTCAACGGGCTGCGCACGACGGCCACCGAGGGCATGAAACTCCTGGCACCGCCGGCCGGCGCGGGCCTCTACACGGCCTGGGGCGGCCCGGCGGTCGCCCTCCTGGACGCGGCGACGTTCGTGCTGGCGGCGGGGCTCTGCTGGGGGTTGCGGGTCCGGGAGGGGGTACCGGTGGGCGCCGTGCGGGACGGTGCGGGCGGCGGGCCGGGGGACGGCGGCGAGGACAGCGGGAGTGGGCGGCTCGGCCGACACGAGAACCCTGGCCCACCCGGTGACGGCGACGGGCCCGAACAGGACGGCGGGCCGGGTGACGGCGGCGAGGACAGCGGGCGTGGATGGCCCGGCCAGCACGAGAACCCCGACCCACCCGGTGACGGCGACGGGCCCGAACAGGACGGCGAAGACAGCGGGCACGGACAGTCCGGCCGACACGAGAACCCCGGCCCACCCGGCGAGGGCGACGGCCCGGAACAGGGCGGCGAGGACACCGGCCGGTCCGGCCAACCCGGCGGCCGCGTCGGCGTCACCGAAGGCATGCGCCACCTCCGGTCGCACCCGCTCCTGCGCCCGCTCGTGCTGGCCGGTGGCGTCACCATGCTGTGCGCGGGGCTCGGCGGCGCGCTGGTCTACGCCGTGGTCGACGCCCTCGGCCGCTCCCCCGCGTTCGCCGGTGTGCTGTACGCCGCGCAGGGCGCCGGTTCCGTGGCGGTGGGCCTGGTCTCCGGACCGGCGATGCGCCGGCTGGGTGAGCGGCGGTTCGCGGCGCTCGGCATCGCCCTGTTCGCCGTCGCCGTGGCGGGGCGGGCGGTGCCGTCCGACGCGGTGGCCGTGGTGTGCAGCGTGGCGATCGGGGCGGGGCTGCCCGCGGTGCTGATCGCCGCGCTGACCGCGGTGCAGCGCGAGACGCCGGGCGCGCTGCTGGGCCGGGTCACGGCCACCGCGAACACCGTGGTGTTCACGCCGAACGTGCTGGGGCTGGCGGCCGGTGCGGCCCTGGTCGAACTGGCCGACCACCGGCTGCTGCTGGCCGCCCTGGGCGCGGCGCTGCTCGTGACGGCAACGGCGCTCCGCCGAAGCCCGGCAGGCACTTCCCGCACCACTGGCCCACCGTCCGACACCGACCGCAGGTGACCCTCACTGCCGACGCCGCCGGCTTCACAGCCCCACCGGCGCCCCCGCCCCGCCCTCCCGCTCAACGCCAACCGCACGCGACCCGCCGCGGCCGACGCCCCCGGCATCACAACCCCGCCAGCACCCCCCGCACCACCCCCAGATCCCGGTCCGACGCCAACCCCGCGTGATACAACCGCAGTTCCGTCGCACCGAGGCGGCGGGCCCGTGCGGCGTCCGCCGCGAGGGTGGTGGGGCTGCCGCCCATGCCGGAGACCACCGTGAAGTTGGCGGCGAGGACCGTGTCCTCGCGCGCCGCGCGGGCGAACGGGGTGAGCGGCGCCGGGCTCCCCGTGCAGGGCACGACCACGCCGTCCGCGACGGACAGGATGTGCGCCGGGTCGACGCCGGCGTTGGCGCCGCAGTGGTACGACACCGGGTCGGCGTGCAGCAGTACCTGGAAACCGTCGGGCGCGGCGGCGCGTACCGCGGCGACCGCCTCCTCCTGGAGCGTGCGGGCCGTCGCGTCGCGCCACGCGCGCGTGACGTTGGCGGGGGTCTCCCCGAGCAGCTTCTCCACCCCGGCCCAGCCCTCGTCCGAGGGCGCCCCCTGCCACACGGGCTCCAGCGCGGTGCGCACGGCGGCGGCCAGTTCGTCGGCGTCCAGGCCGTGCCCGCCGTAGCCGTCCCGGCAGGCGGGGCAGAAGCACAGCGACATCAGGTACTGCCCGGCGTCCCCGAGGCCGACACCGCCGGTCTTGTCGTGGGCGTGCAGGTGCGCGAGGCCGTACCAGCCGAGGGACTCCAGTTCCGTGCCCCGCGCCCCGGGCCGTACCGCCGCCTCGGCGGCCAGGTCGACGAGGTACGCGCGCGTGGCGGGCTGCGCGATGCAGGGCGCCCACGGGTAGCGGTCGCCGTAGGCGTTGACGACGGACGTCTCCGGGTGCTCGGCGCCCAGGCGGGAGTTGTGCGCGAGGACGACCCAGGTGTGCACCTCCAGACCGGCGGACGCGAGCGCGTCGGCGGCTTCGCCGTAGGCGTCGCCGGCCGCCCAGTCGCCGGACGGGTAGGGGCGCAGGACGCGCCCGTGCCATCTGTCGCCCGGCGGGTACAGCACGGCGGCGTGCTCGGCGGTGACGATCCGGTGCCGGGGGTGGCGGGGCGTCAGCGCGCGCGTGGAGTGGTAGGCGGCGGCGAGTGTGGCCTGCCGTACGCCGAGGCCGGCCACGGACTCCGCCGCCCGCGGATCGCCGTTGACGTCCCAGGGGTAGAGGAATGCCGACGCCTTCATTCGCCCTCCTGGAGCAGCGCCTCGCCGCGCTCGATCAGCGCGGCGAGCTGCTTGACATGGTCCTCGCCCGGTTCGTGCAGCGGCGGGCGGACCTCCCCGACGTCGAGGCCGCGCAGCCGCACCCCGGCCTTGACCAGGGAGACGGCATAGCCGCGGCCCTGGGCGCGCAGTTCGACGAGCGGCCGGTAGAAGCCGTCCAGCAGGCGGTGGGCGGTGGTGTCGTCGCCGGTGCGCAGCGCGCGGTGGAAGGCGACGGCGATCTCGGGGGCGAAGCAGAACACCGCGGACGAGTAGAGGGTGATGCCGAGGCCGCGGTAGGCGAGCTGGGTCTGCTCGGCGGTGGGCAGGCCGTTGAAGTAGAGGAAGTCGCCGGGTGCCTCGGCGCGCACGGCGCTGACGATCCGCTGCATGAGGTCGAGGTCGCCGAGCCCGTCCTTGAAGCCGACGATGCCGTCGGTGCGGGCCAGTGCGACGGCCGTCTCCGGGGTGAACACGGCGTTGTCGCGCTGGTAGACGATGACGGGCAGGTCGGTCGCCGCGGCCACTTCCCGGTAGTGCCGCAGGAGTCCTTCCTGGCCGGCGGCCACCAGGTACGGCGGCATGGCGAGCAGCCCGTCGGCCCCGGCCTCGGCGGCCAGGCGGGCGTAGCGGACGGCGAGGGCGGTGCCGTAGCCGGTGCCCGCGACGACGGGTACGCGTCCGGCGGTCTCCTCGACGGCGGCGGCGACGCACGTCTGGAACTCCTCGGGGGTGAGCGCGTGGAACTCGCCGGTGCCGCAGCAGGCGAACACGGCGGCGGCGCCCGCCTCGACGCCGCGTCGTACGTGCGCGCGGAAGGTGCCGGGGTCGACCTGGCCGTCCGGGCCGTACGCCGTGACGGGGAAGAACAGCGGGCCGCTGGGGATGGCGAGCCGAGCGGCGAGGGGGGCTGGCGTCACGGGCACTCCCGGTTCCATATTCATGATCTGCGTCTATATTTCTGAACAGGTTCACGCTAAAGCGCTCCCTGGAGGGCGGTCAAGCGCGCCAAGGGGTGACACGACACCGGATTTCCGGCTTCCACGGCCCACTTGACGCCCCACGTCCGCGCTCCCTAGCGTGTCCACGCATATGAATGGCATGCGTGCATGTGCACGGCCGTGATCCAAGGAGACCGAGGATGCCCGCTCCCCGCACCGTTCTGCTCACCGGCGCCGCCGGCGGCCTCGGCACCCTGATGCGGGACCTGCTCCCCGACTACGGCTACGAGCTGCGCCTGCTCGACGTGCGCCCCGTCGAGGGCGAGCCGGACGCGATCACCGCCGACCTGGCCGACCAGGACGCGGTGCGCGAGGCCGTACGCGGCGTCGATGCGATCATCCACCTCGCGGGCATCTCCCTGGAAGCCCCCTTCGAGAAGATCCTCTCGGCGAACATCCAGGGCACCTACCACCTCTACGAGGCCGCCCGCGAGGAGGGCGTCGGACGCGTCGTCTTCGCCTCCTCCAACCACGCCGTCGGCTACACCCCGCGCCCGCGGGGCGACGACCCGCTCATCCCGGTCGACACCCCGCGCCGCCCGGACACCTTCTACGGCCTGTCCAAGTCCTTCGGCGAGGACCTCGCCCAGCTCTACTGGGACAAGCACGGCCTGGAGACCGTCTCCGTGCGCATCGGCTCCTGCTTCCCGGAGCCCACCAGCGTGCGCATGCTGTCGGTGTGGATGAGCCCCGCCGACTGCGCCCGCCTCTTCCACGCGGCGCTGACCGCCGAGGACGTCGGGCACACCGTCGTGTACGGCTCCTCCGCCAACACCCGCCTGTGGTGGGACCTCGGCACCGCGCGGGCGCTCGGCTACGCACCGCAGGACGACTCCGAGGCGTTCGCCGGGAAGCTGGTCGCCGAGCAGGGCGAGCTGGATCCGGACGATCCGGCGCACGCCTGCCTGGGCGGCCACTTCGTGACCGACCCACCGATCTGGCCGTACTGACCCTCCGGGGCGGGGCACACCGAGGCGCCGGCACGTCTCACAACCATCGGCCGCGACAGCGGGCGGGCACCGAACGGGCCCGCCCGCTGTCGCATTCGGGCATCCGTGCTGCCCGTTTCCCCCGCCCGCCCGGCGCCGCCGCAGGTCCGAGGCGGGCACGCCGCTGCCCGAGCCGGGCGCAAGCGGGCAGCATCGCATCGGCAACAGGCCTGGTCAGGCCCGCACGCCCGCTGTAGAACTTCCCCCATGGGCCCCACCGGGCCCGAACGGGCAACGACGCACGGAGGCGGTGACGGCCGTGGAGGCGAGATCGTCGGAAGAACGCCGGCACGAGATCGTGCGGGTCGCCCGCGCCACCGGCTCGGTCGACGTCACCACGCTCGCCGCCCGGCTGGGCGTGGCCAAGGAGACCGTACGGCGGGACCTGCGGGCCCTGGAGGACCACGGCCTGGTCCGCCGCACCCACGGCGGTGCCTACCCCGTGGAGAGCGCCGGCTTCGAGACGACCCTCGCCTTCCGCGCCACCAGCCACGTGCCCGAGAAACGCCGGATCGCGGCAGCCGCGGCCGACCTGCTCGGGGACGCCGAGACGGTCTTCGTCGACGAGGGCTTCACCCCGCAGCTCATCGCCGAGGCGCTGCCCCGTGACCGGCAGCTGACCGTCGTCACGGCGTCCCTGCCGGTCGCGGGCGCGCTCGCCGGGGCCGACAACGTTTCCGTCCTGCTGCTGGGTGGCCGGGTCCGCTCCGGCACGCTGGCCACCGTCGACCACTGGACGACGAAGATGCTGGCCGGCTTCGTCCTCGACCTGGCGTACATCGGCGCCAACGGCATCTCCCGCGAACACGGCCTGACCACGCCCGACCCGGCGGTCGGCGAGGTCAAGGCGCAGGCGATGCGGGCCGCGCGCCGCACGGTGTTCGCGGGCGTGCACACCAAGTTCGGCGCGGTCAGCTTCTGCCGGTTCGCCGAGGTCGGCGCGCTGGAGGCGGTCGTGACGAGCACCCTGCTGCCCGCGTCCGAGGCCCACCGCTACGCGCTGCTCGGGCCGCAAGTGATCCGCGTCTGAACACCCGCGCACCCCTGCACCCCCTCCCCCCCCGTGGGGCACCCCCTTGCCCACCGGCGCCCCTTGTCCCCCGATATGTACGTCCAGGAGCGATCCATGCGAACCCAGAGCCGACGGAGGCCGCGAGCCACACTCGCCGCGGCCGCCGCAGGGACGCTGCTCGCCCCGCTGCTCTCCGGCTGCTGGGTCGGAGCGGGCGGGGCCGGATCCGGCGGCGATTCCCTCAACGTCCTGATGGTCAACAACCCCCAGATGACCGAGCTGCAGAAGCTGACCGCCGCGCACTTCACCCAGGAGACCGGCATCAAGGTCAACTTCACCGCCCTGCCCGAGAACGACGTCCGCGACAAGATCAGCCAGGACTTCGCCAACCAGGCGGGCCAGTACGACGTCGCCACGCTGTCCAACTACGAGATCCCGATCTACGCCCGCAACGGCTGGCTGCGCGAGATGGACTCCTACGTCGCCAAGGACCCGGCGTACGACGAGCAGGACGTCCTCAAGCCGATGCGCGACTCCCTCACCGGCGACGACGGCAAGCTCTACGGGCAGCCCTTCTACGGCGAGTCGTCCTTCCTGATGTACCGCAAGGACGTCTTCGCCGAGGCGGGCCTGACGATGCCCGAGCGCCCCACCTGGACCCAGGTCGCCGAACTGGCCGCCCGGGCCGACGGGGCCGAGCCGGGCATGAAGGGCATCTGCCTGCGCGGCCTGCCGGGCTGGGGCGAGGTCATGGCGCCGCTGACGACCGTGGTGAACACCTTCGGCGGCACCTGGTTCGACAAGGACTGGCGGGCGCGCCTGGACTCCCCCGAGTTCACGAAGGCGACGAAGTTCTATGTCGACCTGGTGCGCGAGCACGGCGAGTCCGGCGCCTCCCAGGCCGGCTTCGCCGAGTGCCTGAACAACATGACCCAGGGCAAGGTCGCCATGTGGTACGACGCCACCTCCGCGGCCGGTTCCCTGGAGTCCGCGAACTCCCCCGTCAAGGGCAAGGTCGGCTACGCGCCCGCACCGGTCGAGAAGACCGAGTCCTCCGGCTGGCTCTACACCTGGGCCTGGGGCATCCAGAACGCCTCCCGCAACCCCGACAACGCCTGGAAGTTCGTCTCCTGGGCGTCCGGCAAGGAGTACGAGCAGCTGGTCGGCGACGAGATCGGCTGGTCCAGCGTCCCGGCGGGCAAGCGCGCCTCGACGTACGCCCGCCCCGCCTACCGCAAGGAGGCCGCCGCCTTCCAGGAGATGACCAGGAAGGCCATCGAGGGCGCCCGGCCCACCGACCCCGGGGTGCAGCCGCGGCCCGCGCCCGGCATCCAGTTCGTCGGCATCCCCGAGTTCACCGACCTCGGCACCAAGGTCTCCCAGGAGATCAGCGCGGCCATCGCCGGACGCCAGTCCGTCGACGCGGCCCTGAGGAAGGCGCAGGCACTCGCCGAGAAGATCTCCGAGGAGTACGAGGGACGATGACCGCGACCACACCGGCCCCCGTGGCCGCACCCCCGCTCCCCGCCCCCGTGCACCGGCCCTCCCCCCGGCTGCGCGCCTGGGCCACGCGGGCCCCGCTGATGCCCGCCCTGGTCTTCATGATCCTGGTGACCCAGCTGCCGTTCGTGGCGACGCTGGTGATCTCCTTCTTCGACTGGAACGCGCTCTACCCGGACGCCCGGCACTTCACCGGCTTCGACAACTACCGGGAGGTGCTGACCGATCCGGACCTGCGCCACTCGGTGTGGACGACGGTCCTGCTGACCGTGGGCGTCGTGCTCGCCTGCCTGGTGCTGGGCCTGCTGCTCGCCCTGCTGCTGGACCGCAGGTTCCGCGGCCGGGGCCTGGTGCGCACCCTGCTCATCGCCCCGTTCCTGGTGGTCCCGGTGGCGGCGGCCCTGCTGTGGAAGCACGTCCTCTACAACCCGGAGTACGGCCTGCTCAACGGCCTGCTGCACTACGTGGGCGGCCCGCAGCCGGACTGGATCGCCAACACCCCGCTGCTCGCCGTCCAAGTCTCGCTGGTGTGGCAGTGGACGCCGTTCATGATGCTCATCCTGCTGGCGGGCCTGCAGAGCCGCGACCACCAGCAGATCGAGGCAGCCCGCGTCGACGGCGCGAGCGACTGGCAGATCTTCCGCCACCTCACGCTGCCGCACCTGCGCCGCTACCTCGAACTGGGCGCGCTGCTCGGCTCCATCTACATCGTGCAGAACTTCGACGCGGTCTTCACGATCACCTCCGGCGGCCTCGGCACCGCCAACCTGCCCTACACCGTCTACCAGAGCTTCTACCAGGCCCACGAGAACGGCCTCGCCTCGGCCGCGGGCGTCCTGGTCGTCCTCAGCTCGATCGTCATCGCGACCTTCGCGCTGCGCGTGGTGTCGTCCCTGTTCCGCGAGGAGGTGTCCCGCGCATGAGCGCCGTGGCCGTACGAGTGAGCCGCAAGGGAGCGGGTCTTGGCCTGGTGGCCTGGCTGGCCGGGATCGTGTTCTTCCTGCCGATCGCCTGGATGGCGCTCACCTCCTTCCACTCGGAGGAGGACGCGGCGACCAACCCGCCGTCGTTCACCGCCGCCCTCACCCTGGACGGCTACCGCGAGTTCTTCGGCACGGGCGGCGGCGCGAGCCCCTGGCCCGCGCTGGTCAACTCCACGGTGGCGTCGGTCGTCTCCACGCTGTGCGTGCTGCTGCTGGCGCTGCCCGCCGCGTACGCCCTGTCCGTCCGGCCGGTGAAGAAGTGGACGGACGTGCTGTTCTTCTTCCTGTCCACCAAGATGCTGCCGGCCGTGGCGGGCCTGCTGCCGATCTACCTGTTCGCGAAGAACACCGGGATGCTCGACAACATCTGGCTGCTCGTCATCCTCTACACGTCCATGAACCTGCCGATCGCGGTGTGGATGATGCAGTCCTTCCTCGCCGAGATCCCGGTCGCGGTGATCGAGGCGGCGCAGCTCGACGGCGCCCGGCTGCCGACCGTCCTCACGCGCGTGGTCGCCCCGATCGCCCTGCCCGGCATGGCGGCCACGGCCCTGATCTGCTTCATCTTCAGCTGGAACGAGCTGCTGTTCGCCCGGGTCCTGACGGGCGTGGTCGCCGAGACCGCCCCCGTCTTCCTGACCGGCTTCATCACCAGCCAGGGCCTGTTCCTGGCGAAGGTGTGCGCCGCGTCGCTCGTCGTCTCCCTGCCGGTGCTCGCCGCGGGGTTCGCCGCCCAGGACAAACTCGTCCAGGGCCTGTCGTTGGGAGCCGTGAAATGAAGGCCGCCGTCATCGAGTCCGTGGGCCGCGCCGTCGTCTCCGAGGTCCCGGACCCGACGCCCGGGCCGCGCGACGTCGTCGTCGAGGTCGCCGCGTGCGGGCTGTGCGGCACCGACCTGCACATCCTCCAGGGCGAGTTCGCGCCGAAGCTGCCGATCGTGCCGGGCCACGAGTTCGCCGGCGTGGTCGCCGAGGTCGGCTCACAGGTCACCGAGGTGTCGGTCGGCGACCGGGTGGCCGTGGACCCCTCGCTGCACTGCCACGAGTGCCGCTACTGCCGTACCGGCCACAACAACCTGTGCGAGCGGTGGGCCGCGATCGGCGTGACCGTCCCGGGCGGTGCCGCGCAGTACGCGCTGGCGCCCGTGGCGAACTGCGTCAAGCTGCCCGAGCACGTCCGCACCGAGGACGCGGCCCTCATCGAGCCGCTGTCCTGCGCGGTGCGCGGCTACGACGTCCTCAACTCCCGGCTCGGCGCGCACGTGCTGATCTACGGCTCCGGCACGATGGGCCTGATGATGCTGGAACTCGCCAAGCGCACGGGCGCGGCCAGCGTGGACATGGTGGACGTGAACCCGGCGCGCCTGGAGACCGCCCGTCAGCTCGGCGTGTCCGCCGCCGCGGCGGGCGCCGGCGAACTGGACCGTCCGCAGGGCTGGGACGTCGTGATCGACGCGACCGGCAACGCCGCGGCGATCCAGGACGGACTGGACCGGGTCGCCAAGTCCGGCACCTTCCTGCAGTTCGGTGTCGCCGACTACGCGACACGTGTCACGATCGACCCGTACCGGATCTACAACCAGGAGATCACGATCACCGGCTCGATGGCCGTGCTGCACAGCTTCGAGCGGGCGGCCGAACTGTTCGCGAACGGGGTGCTGGACCCGGGCGTGTTCATCAGCGACCGCGTGCCGCTGGAGCGCTACCCGCAGGCGCTGGAGCAGTTCGCGGCGGGCGTCGGCCGGAAGATCGTGGTGGTGCCGTAACGGCACCCTCCCCCAGACCGCGCGGCTCCCGGTGCCTCCCCCGCCCCGGGAGCCGCGCGCTGCCCACCGGAGACCGGCGGTACGTTGTCCGGGCCGGTGGGACGAGGCGGGGGTGGTCGTCGGTGGCGGGCGGGACGTCGCTGGGGCGGGACTTCGGGTGGCTGTGGGCGGCGTACACCGTCAGCACGTTCGGGACGTGGCTCGCCTTCGACGCGTTCCCGCTGATCGCCGTCATGGCGCTCGGCGCCGGCCCGACGGAGGTGTCGCTGCTGGCCGCAGCGGGCCTCGCGGCCGGCGCGCTGGTGGCCGTACCGCTCGGGCCGTGGGTGGAGTTCCGCCGCAAGCGCCCCGTGATGATCGGCACCGACCTGATCCGCTGCGCCGCCCTGCTCACCGTCCCCGCCGCCTACGCGCTCGGCATGCTGACCTTCGCCCAGCTCCTGCTGGTGTCGGTCGTCGTCGCGGCGGCCGGCATCACGTTCACCGCGGCGAGCGGAGCCTGCCTCAAGGCGCTCGTACGGCGGCAGGACCTGCTGGCCGCGAACGGCCGGTTCGAGGCGACGATGTGGACGGCGACCATGCTGGGCCCCCCGCTCGGCGGCGCCGCCGTCGGGCTGCTCGGCCCGGTCACGACCGTGCTGGCCGACGCGGTGAGCTTCCTGCTGTCGGCGCTCGGCATCCGGGCGATGGGCGGCAAGGATCCGCACCCCGCGAAGTCCGCGCCTCCCGACCGGATCCGCCCGCGCGACCTGACGGACGGCTGGCGACACATCCTCGCCCACCCGACGCTGCGCCCGCTCTTTGTGAACACGGCCCTGAACAACGGCCTGATCATGGCGGTGTCCCCGCTGCTCCTGGTCCTCATGGTCGGCGACCTGGGCTTCGCTCCCTGGCAGTACGGCCTGGCCTTCGCGGTGCCGTGCCTGGGCGGACTGATCGGCTCGCGCCTGGCACGCCGGCTGGTGGCGCGGTACGGATCGCACCGGGTGCTGGTCACGGCCGGGACGGTGCGGGCGTGCTGGCCGGTGGGCCTGGCGTTCGTGGGACCGGGCGCGGCGGGCCTGGCCCTCGTGATGTGCGTCGAGTTCGGGCTGATCCTCAGCTCGGCCGTGTTCAACCCGGTGCTGGCGACGGTCCGGCTCGACCACACCGACACCGGCCGGGTCGCCCGCACCCTGTCGGCCTGGTCGGTGACCGGCAAGCTCACGGTGGCGGCCCTGACGGCCCTGTGGGGCCTGCTCGCGGGAGTCGCCGGCGTCCGTACGGCCATCGCGCTGGCCGGCGTACTCCTGCTGGCGACGCCGCTGCTGCTGCCGCGCCGGGAGGAGGCGCGGGCCCCGGCCGAGCGCGCCGGGGACGCGTCCTGACCCATTTGGGCGTCGGGTAAGGGAACGGTAAAACGGGTTCGCTCGTTCATGGGGCATGACAGCTATGACCCCCGGCTCGAACATCCCTCTCTCCGCCGCGCGCGTGACGGTGGACGTCGCCGCCCCGGTGCGGCTCGACGTATCGGGCCTGCTGCTCACCGCCGACGGCAAGGTGCGCTCCGACGACGACTTCATCTTCTACAACCAGCCCACTGGCCCCGGCGTGACCCACCGCTCGGGCGGCGGCACCGCCCCGGACGCGATCACCATCGACACCACCGCGGTGCCGCCGGGCATCGAGAAGATCGTCATCACCGCCAGCCCGGACAGCGAGGGCCAGACCTTCCAGGGCGTCGAACCGACGGCCACCCTCCGCAACGCGGACGACGGCTCCGTACTGGCCACGTTCACGCCGCCGCAGCTCGGCGCGGAGACGGCCCTGGTGGTCGTGGAGGTCTACCTGCGCGGCGGCGCGTGGAAGGCCCGCGCGGTCGGCCAGGGCTACGCGAACGGCCTGGCGGGCATCGCCACGGACTTCGGCGTCTCGGTGGAGGAACCGGCTCCGGCCCCGGCCCCGGTGCACACCCCGGTGACACCGCCCGCCCCGCCGACGCCGGCGCCCCAGGCACCCGCGGCGCCCGCCGCTCCCCCGGCCCCGCCCGCCGCTCCGCCCGCCCCCGGCGCCGGGAAGATCAACCTGGACAAGGGCCGCGTCAGCCTCCAGAAGAACCAGACGGTGTCCCTGGTCAAGGGCGGCCGGCCGCTGCTCAGCCAGGTCAAGATGGGCCTCGGCTGGGAACCGGCGTACCGCGGCAAGGACATCGACCTGGACGCGTCGGTCATCGCCTACGGCCCGCAGCGCAACCACATCGACAGCTGCTACTTCGGCAAGCTCCAGATCCTGCACGGCGCGATCAAGCACTCCGGGGACAACCTCACGGGTGAGGGCGGCGGCGACGACGAGGTGATCGCGGTCGACCTCGGCCGCCTCCCGCAGGAGGTCACGGGCCTGGTCTTCACGGTCAACTCCTTCTCGGGCCAGAAGTTCACGGAGGTCGCCAAGGCCTACTGCCGCCTCATTGACGCCGCGAGCGGCGAGGAGCTGGTCCGCTTCGACCTCACCAGCGCCGAGTCGCAGACGGGCGTGATGATGGCGAAGCTCATCAAGCAGTTCTCGGGCGAGTGGGAGATGACGGCGATGGGCGACTTCGTGAAGTCGCGCACGGTTCGGGGAATGGTGAAGCCGGCGGCGCAGGCGCTGTAGCGGGCCGCGGGGGTTTGGCGGTACGAGGCCGGGGGCGCCCTCTGTCAGGGGGTGCCCCCGGCGCCCTCAGCCGTCAGCCACGAGCGGCGTGCGAGAGGAACCGCGTCCAGGCGTCGGCCCCGAGGGCGAGCCGGGCGCCGTCCTTGTCCTTGGAGTCGCGGACGTGCACGAGGTGGGTACAGGCGGCGACCTCGACGCAGTCGCCCTCACTCCCACTGCTGTGGCTGGACTTGCGCCAGGACAGCGCGACCTCGACGCAGTCGTCACCTTCCGAGCCGCTGTAACTGCTCTTGGACCAGGCCAGATCGGTGGTGGGGGTCATAGGGCTCCTCGCATCCGCTCCAGCAGGCTCCGGGAATCACCGGGGGTGAGAGCCTGCGAACGCAGTTTCGCATACCGCTGCTGGAGGACGCTGATCTCTTTCAGGTCAGCGATGAGCCGCCCATTCTTCTGCCCTTCCGAGTAAGCGAACCACCGATGCTCAGGGGTCTCCAACAGCTGCATGGGCCCGTCGATCGCCGCATGCTGCGGAGCCCGCAGGGGCATGACCTGAAGCACCACATTCCAGTGCCGCGCGGTGACGTCCAGCAGATGATCGAGGAGTTCACGCGTGACGTCCTCCCCGCCGGTGTACCGCTCCAGCACCGCCTGCTCGATGATGAAGCTGAAGTTGCCGGGGGGTTCGCGCCGCGTCGTGAGCATCTCCTGCCGGGCCAGCCGAGCGGCGATCCGCTGCTGCAACTGCTCCTCGCCGGGAACGGGCGGCACACTGAGCGACACGGCACGCGCGTACGACTCGGTCTGCAACAGCCCCGGCACGACCCGGCACTCGTACGTGTACAGGCTGATGGCGAGCCCTTCGAGCCGCGCCCACTGCCGGAACCAGGCGGCGATGCCGGGCTGCCGCGAAAGATAGGGCGCCGAGCGCCGCAGGGCGCCGGTGTTCCCCAGCACCTCGTCGCCCTTGTCGACCATGCTGGGATCGGGCATGCGCCGCCCCAGCTCGACGGAGGCGACGGTGTGCTTGGAGTACCCGACGAGTTCGGCGAACTCCTCCCGGGTCAACCCCGCATGCTCCCGCAACGCCTGCAGGACAGCTCCGAACATCCGCAGACTGTCGGACATCTCGGGCTCTCCCCCTCCGGACTCCACCGACCCATCACCCGCCACAGGGCACCCTCCCGCGCACAGAACGTACTCCCCCATGGTCACGTACGGTAATGAACCGTGTCCAGCTGGTGAGCGCGTACGCTGCGCGGGCGTACGCGGACCGGGCCGGCCGGACGTCACTCGTCTCGCCCGGCTCGCCTGCGGTGTCAGTGTGCTGACATATCCTTCCCGCCACCGCACACCGACTCGGAGGAACAGAAGAGTTGACCGGCCTGGCTGCCTTCCCGCTGCCCTTTCACGCTTCTCGTTCCATATCGTTCGCCACACCCCGAACGCTGCGGGAACTTCAGATGATGCAGTGCAGCGCCCACATCCGGGCGAAGCCCGGGTGGTTCGACAAGATGAACGACCCCGAGATCGTCGCCAGGTGGAGGCAGGAGGCGGTCGCCCAGGGCCTCACCGAGGCTCAGGTGAGTTACGTCCTCGCCGAACTCGCGCATTACGCGGCGCTGCGGGACGAGGAAACCGGCATCGAGGTGTCCGCCGTCGACGGGGTGTGGCAGTCGGACACACTGATCGACGACCGGCTCAGAACCCGGCTGCGCGAAGGGGTCCGGGTCCTGGAAGAGGTCCCCGACGCAGAGAAGGACTGGCACCCCGGATCCGACGGACAGGTACTGGACTTGGTCCATCCCTCACTTTTCTGCCTGGTGAGAGAGGTGAGCGGCGCCCCCGAGTGGGCTTGGCAGAACCCGACGGACCGCTGTTCGACGTACGAGTTCTCGGAGAGATTCCAGTGGCTGCCCACGGACGTCGACGTGAGTGACGACGGTGAGGTCGCCTTCCGCTCGTACATCAACAACGTCCACCCCGAGACTCACCGCGAACTGGCCTCCGTACTGCCGCGCTTGTTCGCACGCATGCGCCCGCTGCTGGAGAACGTACTCACCGACCTGCGCCATCCGCGACCGCTGCGGATCGAGGCGGACCCTTACGGCTGGTACGACTCGGAGCCGGAGTACCCGGACACATCCTCCTACAGCGATGACGAGGCCTACCAGGAAGCCCTCCGCGCATGGGAAATGGCCCAGGACGACTGGTGGGAGAACCGCTGCCCGGTCGTCCCGGACGCCCCGGCCTTCGTCCCGCCCGGGGTGCCCGACGCCTCCGCCCGGGTCGACCTGCGGGGCCGCCGCCTCCAGGTCATCGTCAAGCTCGCCACCATCCATCTCACCCCGGACAAGCCCGAGTACCCCGGCGGTTCCTGGCACGTCGAGGGAATGCTGAACGAGCGGATCGTCTCGACCGGCATCTTCTACTGGGACAGCGACAACGTCACCGAGAGCCGGCTGAGTTTCCGGACGGCACTGGACGACCCGGACTACGAGCAGAACGACGACAACGGCCTGCGCGAGGTCTACGGCCTGGAGGACGAAGACGCCCTGAACCAAACCCTTGGCTCGGCATCGACCCCGGCGGGCCGCTGCCTGGCGTTCCCGAACATCCTGCAGCACCGAGTCGGCCCGTTCCGCCTCACGGACCCGACCCGCCCGGGACACCGCAAAATTCTCGCGTTCTTCCTGGTCGACCCGTCAACAAAGATCGTCTCGACATCCGATGTCCCCCCGCAACAGCCATGGGCAACCACCTCGACCATGACACTTGAGCAGGCCAGGACGTACCGCGAACAACTCATGCGGGAACGCAAGTTCTTCGTCGACGAACACAACGAGCAGCTCTACGAACGGGAATTCTCCCTCTGCGAGCACTGACCCTCTTCCGCCCTGAAGGGACCCGCGTCCCCCGGTGGGCGAATTCCAGGGGCGCGGGCCGCGTTGCCCGGGTTCAGGCCGTCCATGGCCAGTCCGCGTCCCGCGCCGCTTCCAGCAGCGGGACCATGCGGAAGGCCGCGTCCGAGAGGCCGCCGAACGTGTGGCGGTTGCCCGTGCCCGACGGGCCGTGACCCGCCCGGTGGCCCGCCAGGTTCCACGTGTAGACCGGGACGTCGGCCGGGACCTGCTCGGTCGGGTCGCCGAGGCGGTGGTGCGTGTACTGCTCGTCGGTGACGATCAGCACCCGGTGGTGGCGGCGGTAGTGCTTGCGGACCGCCTCCGTCGTGTTCGTGCCGCCGAGGTCGCCGAAGCGGCCGAGGATCTTCAGCACCGACTCGCCCCGCTGGAACCGCACCCGGTTGCTGCGGGTGCCGAACTCCACGAGGTCCGCGTCCGCCGCCCGCAGCGCGAGCGCCGTGCCGAAGATCGCCGCCGCGTCGGCCCGGTTGAGCTGCGAGCGGTCCGACAGCCGCGAGCAGAACATCGAGCCCGAGCGGTCCACCAGCACCAGCGTCCGGCCGGGCAGGGCGGGTACGTTGGCCAGCGAGTGCCCGAGCGCCCGCTCCAGCGCGTACGACCAGCGCAGCGACGGCGCGTGCTGGTACGCGGCGAGGTACCGGAACGGGAACTGCCGCGAGCGTGCGACCTCCACCGGGTCGGCGATCCTCGCCGCGACCTGCTCGGCCACCTCGTCCGAGACGCCCGCCTCGTCGAAGTTCCGCAGGTTGCGGACCAGCGCCATGGTGCCCATGGACGGGATGACGGCCTCCCAGGCCGCCTTGTCCATCGGGCCCTGCAGCCACCCGGCCAGCGCCTCCCACGTCATCCCGGCCGCCGCCAGCCGCTCGGCGCCGCCGGGCGACGTGACGACCGCGCGCCGCTCCCCGGCCGGCAGCGCCATCAGCTCGCGGTGCGCGGTCAGGACCGGGACCGTCGCGGGCGGCACGGCGGTGTCCGGGTGGTGCCGGCGGTCCAGCGCGTACCGGAACAGCTCGCCCTGCCACGGCTTACCAGGGTCCGGCGCCGCGTGCACCAGGTTCAGGATGTCGCCGAAGCGGTAGCCCTTGGACGCCGTGTCGTACTTCAGCAGCGCCCTGCCGTCGTAGAGCCTGCGGACGGCGTCGGCGATGCCGCGCTTGACCGGCTTCGGGACGGCGCGGCCGTACCGGGAGGTCCAGTAGGCGAGCAGTTCGCCGGGCTCGTCGGGGCGGCGCAGCACGGAGTCCACGACCTGCCGGTTCGAGGGGCCGTCGGTGGCGCTCGCGTCGAGGCGCGCCTTCACGTACTCGGCGGCGCCCACGATCGACGCGGTACGCAGGTTGCCCTCGCCGCGCAGCCAGCCGAGCAGGCCCGCGGTCCACGCCGGGTCGGTGACGGCGAGCTCGCGCACGAGCCGCGTGAACCGGTCGTCGCGGTCGGCGCCGCTCTCGTAGAAGGTCTGCTGCGAGACGAAGTGGGAGACGGCGAGCAGGAAGAGCTCGGAGCGGGTGTCGCGCTCCCGGCCCCGGCCGCCCTCGAAGGTGCGCAGGATCCGGCCGGTCGAGGTCACCCGCGACACCGGCTGCGGCCGCGCGGACCGGGTGTTGAATCGCGCCATGCTGAATTCCCCCGAATTCACAGTGGTTTCGGAGAGAGACGCGGCAAAAGGAAGGTGTCCGAGATCGGATGCGGCGACGGGCTTTTAGTCGGATGCTCTACCCGATTGAGCTACACCGACCCGAAGTCGGTGACGGGACTCGAACCCGCAACCCTCTGATCAATGAAGTATCCGCTGCCTGCGCACCGGACACCCGCCTTGAGCTGCGCCTCCCGAGATCAAGTCGGCGGCGGCATGGATTCTGTGGAAGAGAAGTAGCCGCCGCCATCGCACCGGGAGGTGCGTGACGTTCTGATCACCACTGTAGGAGGCGCAGCTCGGGCGGGGCGACACAATTAACGGGCGCCTGCCGGGACTCAGCGCCGCCGCTGCCGCTTCCAGGGGCCCGTGATGGCGAGCAGGATGCCCGGGTCCTGGATGCCGGCGAACAGGGTGCGGCCGTCGGGCGAGAAGGTGACGCCGGCGAATTCGCTGTACTCCGGCTCCTCCTCGGTGCCGACGTTCAGCTCGTTGCGGGCGATGGGGTAGGTGCGGCCACTGTCGGTGGCGCCGAAGAGGTGCGAGACGCCCTCGCCGTCCTCGGCGAGGATCAGTCCGCCGTACGGCGAGACGGTGATGTTGTCCGGGCCGTCGAAGGCGCCGTCGCCCGACGGGTCGGGGTTCACGCCGAGCAGCACCTTGAGGGTGAGCGTGCGGCGCCGGGGGTCGTAGAACCAGACCTGGCCGTCGTGCGCGGTGCCGGGGCTCTCCGCGCGGGCGTAGGAGGACACCATGTAGGCGCCGCCGTCGCCCCACCACATGCCCTCCAGCTTGCGGGCGCGGGTGATCTCACCGGCGGCGAACTGCTTGCGGACGGGGACGGTACGGGCGTCGCGGTCGGGGACGTCCACCCAGTCGACGCCGTACACGGTGCCGATCCGCGTGGCGCGGGACAGGTCGTCCACGAACCGGCCGCCGGAGTCGTAGCACCGGGGGGCCTGGAGGCGGCCGGCGTCGTCGGCGAGTTCGCGGAACCTGCCGGGGCCGTACGCGAAGTCCTCCGGCGGGGTCCAGCGGAAGAAGAGGCCGTTGGGGTTGGAGGCGTCCTCGGTGAGGTAGGCGTGGCCGCGCTTGGGGTCGATGACGACGGCCTCGTGGTCGTAGCGGCCGAAGAACTTCAGCGGCTTGGGGTCGCGGTTGGCGCGCCGGTCCACGGGGTCGACCTCGAAGACGTAGCCGTGGTCCTTGGTCATGCCGTTGACGCCGGCCTTGTCGGAGTTCTCCTCGCAGGTCAGCCAGGTGCCCCAGGGGGTGCTGCCGCCCGCGCAGTTGGTGGAGGTGCCGGCTATGCCGACCCACTCGGCGACGCGTCCGTCGGGGCACACCTCGACCACGGTGCAGCCGCCGGACGCGGCCGGGTCGTAGACGAGGCCCTCGGTGAGCGGCACGGGGTGGTCCCACTTGGCGCGCGGGCCCTTCAGCTCGTGGTTGTTGACGAGGAGCGTCGTGCCGCGCGGTCCGGGGAAGGCGGCGGTGCCGTCGTGGTTGGACGGGGTGAACTCGCCGGACTCCAGCCGGGTGCGACCGCTGTACGTCAGGATGCGGTAGGTGAACCCGGCGGGCAGCGCGAGGATGCCGTCGGGGTCGGGGATCAGCGGCCCGTAGCCGACCCCGCCGTGCGGGTCCGCCGACGCGTGGCCGGCGCTCTCGGTGTCCGTGGCGGCGAGGGCGCCCGGGGCGGAGGCGAGGGCACCGACACTGCCCGCGAGCGCGACACCGGCGCCGGTGATCGCGGAGGATCTGGCGAAGTCCCTGCGGGTGAGCGACATGGAGTCTCCTGTGACAGTGGGTGTACGTGCCCTGGAGGGCGGCGGGCCTCGTTCCGCGCCACGCTCCCGCCCGCCTCTGAACACCGCTTGAACAACGGGGGGCGCCGTCGGGGCCCGTTCGGTGAACCGGGCGGTGGGCGCCGCCACTGGTACCTGATCGGTGAACCGGGCGGTGGGGGCGCCACCGGTACCTGATCGGTGAACCGGACGACGGGGAGCGCCACCGGTACCTGGTCGCTGAACCGGACGACGGGAGGGCGCATCGCCCCCATATCACCGGGGCGGCGCCCCCGGCGAGGGTCACCCGCGCCCCCGGCGGCGATCACCCGCGCCCCCGGCGGCGATCCCCCCGCCGCCGACCCGTCACCCCCCGCTCATCCTCCCTGCTGCGACCGCGCCTTGAAGGCCGCCTTGCGGGCCTCCTTCGCGATGCGCTTGTCGGGGTGGAGGCGGCCCATCGCCTCCAGGACGTCCGCCGTGGCCGGGTGGTCCACCCGCCAGGCCGCCTCGAAGAAGCCGCCGTGCTGCTGGGCGAGCCCCTGGACGAGGTCCCGCAGTTCCTCGGAGTTGCCCTCGGCGGCGAGCTGCGCGGCGATGGTGTCGACGGTCAGCCAGAAGATCATCGCCTCGGACGGCGGCGGCACGTCCGCCGCGCCGTGCTCGGTCAGCCACACCCGGGCGAGCCCGCCCAGCTCGGCGTCGTCGAGGACCTCCCGCAGCGCCGGTTCGGCCGTGCCGCCCACCAGCGACAGCGCCTGCTGGCAGCGCAGCCGGCGCAGCGGCGCCCCGGCGTCCGAGCCGCGCGCCGCCGCCAGCAACTCCCTTGCGGCGGCGAGCGGTTCGCGGCGCGTCAGCCACTGCTCCGTCTCGGCCTGCGCCGCCGTCGGCCCGAACCCCGACGTCCCGTCGAGCAGCGCGTCGGCGCCCTTGTCGGCGAGTTCCCCGACGGCCGGCGCCTCGAAGCCGGCCTCCAGGAGCCGCGCCCGCAGCCCGTACCGCCCGAGTGGCGTGAGGCGCACCATGCCGTATCGGGCGACGTCGGTGTCGTCCAGGGGCGCGGCCGGTTCCTCGTCGGTGTCGGTCATGAGCGCCTCGTCCACCGGCCGGTACTCCACCAGCCCGACCGGCTCCAGCATCCGGAACTGGTCGTCCAGCCGCATCATCGCGTCGGACACCTGCTGCAGCACGTCGTTGGACGGCTCCGTCATGTCGCCGGGCACGATCACCGAGGCGGCCAGCGCGGGCAGCGGCACCGGGGTGTCACCGGGGCCGTCCTCGCTGACGCTCATCAGGTACAGGTTGCCGAGCACCCCGTCGAGGAATTCCGCCTCGGCCTCCGGGTCCCAGCCGAGGGCCGCCAGGTCGGCCTCGCCGCCCCGGCCGACGGCCTCGGCCGGCCCGTCGAGGTCGGGCACGCTCGCGTCGGCGAGCACCGTCTCCAGCGCGCCGAGCCACACCTCGAGCACGTCGTGCGGGGAGCCGTCGGTGAGCAGCGCCAGGTCCTCCCCGGGTCCGGCGGTGCCCTCGTCCCCGTCGGTGATCTCCACCAGCCCGGTGTCCACGGCGATGCGCCACGCCTCGCTCGCGTCGGCCGCCGCGTCGTCCCCGCTCAGCCCGAGCGCCTCGGCCGCCGCCGGAAGCTGCTCGTCCACGAGTCCGCCCCCGGCGTCGACCCGGGTGTCCGGCCCGGCCCAGCGGGCGATCCGTGCCGCCCTCGACAGCAGGGGCGTGGACAGCGCGTCGCGCGCCAGCTCCGCTTCGGGGTGCAGCCGCACCGGCGGGAGGGGGGAACTGTCTGACATCGGCGGATTCTCCTAGACGCATGGAAGGCCGTACGACCCGTGCGGGTGCCGTACGAGACGGGCCCGGGGGCGGTGCCGTACGGCGCGGGTGCCGTACGACGGGCCCGCGGGGGTGTCGTACGGCTCAGCCGCTCAGCCTAGACGGATTTCGACCCATGCCGCCCGGTTCATCTCTTCGTCGGCCGCCGTACATGGCTGAAACCTTGACAAGGTGTGCGAACAGGCTGGAGATTGACGCGCGTAGAAGTCGGGGACGGCTGTTCACTGACCGCTACCCGCGTCGCGCCGCTCCGCCGGTCGCGTCCCCTGCGTTTTCCGTCCGCCCTCGTCCCGGCGCACTGTCACGTCCCCGGAGGGATTCCGTTGCCGAGCAAGTCGTCCGCGCGCCTCGCCGCGCTCACCGTCGCCGCCGTCTGTTCCGCGGCGTCCACCGTCGTCCTGATCTCCCCCGCGCACGCCGACACCGTGCGCGTCCACGACATCCAGGGCAGCACCCGGATATCCGCCTACGCCGGCAAGCAGGTCACCGGCGTGACCGGAATCGTCACCGGCGTACGCACCTACGGCTCGTCCCGGGGCTTTTGGATGCAGGACCCGAACCCGGACGCCGACCCGGCCACCAGTGAGGGTCTGTTCGTCTTCACCAGCTCCGCCCCGAAGGTGGCCGTCGGCGACGCGGTCTCCGTCTCCGGCACCGTCTCGGAGTTCGTCCCGGGCGGCACCTCGTCCGGCAACCAGTCGCTGACGCAGCTCAGCCGCGCCACCGTCACCGTCGTGTCCAGCGGCAACGCGCTGCCCGCCCCGGCTGTCGTGGACGCCGACTCGGTGCCGGACGCGTACGCCCCGCAGCCGAACGGATCGATCAACGCGCTGCCGCTGGAGCCCGGCACGTACGCCCTGGACTACTACGAGTCCCTGGAGGGCATGAACATCCGGGTCTCCGACACCCGCGTGGTGGGCGCCACCGACCCGTACACCGAGCTGTGGGTGACGGTGAAGCCGGAGGAGAACGCCAGCCGTCGCGGCGGCACGGTGTACGGCTCCTACGGCTCCCAGAACACCGGCCGCCTCCAGATCCAGTCCCTCGGCCGCGCCGCCGACTTCCCGGACGCGAACGTGGGCGACACCCTCGCCGGTGCCACCACGGGCCCGCTGGACTACAACCAGTACGGCGGCTACACCCTGGTCGCCAATGAGCTCGGCACCCTCAAGAGCGGTGGCCTGGAGCGCGAGACCACCCGCGAGCAGCGCAACGGCGAGCTGGCGGTGGCGACGTACAACGTCGAGAACCTCGACCCGTCCGACGACACCTTCGACGCCCACGCGTCCGCGATCGTGAACAACCTGGCGTCCCCCGACATCGTGTCCCTGGAGGAGATCCAGGACAACAACGGCGCCACGAACGACGGCACGGTGGCCGCCGACCGTACGGTGACGAAGCTGATCGACGCGATCGTCGCGGCGGGCGGCCCGCGCTACGACTGGCGCGGCATCGACCCGGCCAACGGCACGGACGGCGGCGAGCCGGGCGGCAACATCCGCCAGGTCTTCCTGTTCAACCCGGACCGCGTCTCCTTCAAGGACCGCGCGGGCGGCGACGCCACGACGGCCGTCGGCGTCACCGAGGAGCGCGGTCGGGCGGCCCTGACGGTCTCCCCCGGCCGCATCGCCCCGGCCGACGCCGCCTGGCGGAACAGCCGCAAGCCGCTGGCCGGCGAGTTCGTCTTCCGCGGCCGTACGGTCATCCTGATCGCCAACCACTTCAACTCCAAGGGCGGCGACCAGAGCCTGACCTCGCAGTACCAGCCGCCGGCGCGCAACTCGGAGACCCAGCGCCACCTCCAGGCGGCGGCCGTCAACGCCTTCGTCAAGGACGTCCTGGACGTCCAGAAGAACGCGGCCGTGATCGTCCTCGGCGACATCAACGACTTCGAGTTCTCCGAGACGACGAACATCCTCGAGCGGGACGGCGCGCTGTGGTCGGCGATCAAGTCGCTGCCCCGGAGCGAGCGGTACAGCTACACGTACCAGGGCAACAGCCAGGTGCTCGACCAGATCCTGATCAGCCCGGCGATCCGGCGCGGTTACGACTTCGAGTACGACAGCGTGCACGTCAACGCCGAGTTCCACGACCAGATCAGCGACCACGACCCGCAGGTGCTGCGCTTCCACCCGTGACAGCAGGTGCCCCGGGGCCGCCGCCGGCCCCGGGGCACACCCTTGCCGCGTCCAGCCCTTGCCGGTTTGTGCCGGTCCTTGCCGGGTCGTTGCTGGTCCTTGTCGGCCGTTGTCGGCCGTTGCCGGCCGTTGCCGGCCGTTGCCGGTTCAGTCCGGCACGAGGCCGAGGGCGTGGTCGTACCGCGTGACCGTGCTGCTCCTGAGCCCCGGCCAGTTCTGCACCCGCCGCCACTGCTCGGTCGCGGCACCGATCCCCTCCCCGGGCGCGGCCAGCGCCTCCGCGTGCGCCTCGGCGCTCTCCCACTCGGCGTAGTTGAGGACACGGGTGCCGTCGGTACTGACGTGGAAGTGGGCGGCGATGCCCCCGGGATGCCGGCGGGGCTCGCTGTCCAGCGCTTCCAGGACGGCGTCGACCCAGGCGCGCTGCCGCTCCGGGTCGGGCCCGTCGAACTCGATGTCGACGATCACGACGCAGCCGGGCACGACACGTCCGTCCCGGCCCAGGGCACCGGCACCGGCACCGGCACTGCGGTAGTGCCGGAAGCGGCCGAGGCCCAGGCGTTCGATGCCGGGCACGGCGGTGTCGATCTCGTCGTTGCGTTCCTGTCGGTGGGTCTTCACGAAGCTCTCGTACGCCTGCTCGCTGCGCCACTGCGAGTAGTGCATCAGCGTGGAGCCGTCGTGGCCGGCGTAGAGGTGGTAGCCGAGCAGATCGGCGCTCGGCCAGGGTCGGCGCTCCCAGGTGGCGGCCACCGCCTCGACGGTCTGCCGCTGCCGCTCGGGCGTGCCGAGGCGCCAGGTGCTGAAGAAGGGGGCGCCGACACGGGGGTCGGTGAGGTCGGGGTGCGTGCGGATTCGGCGGGTGCGGGTTCCGTGCGTGTGCGTCCCGTGCGTGCGGGTTCCGTGCGTATGGGTTCGGCGAGTCATGCCAATACGGTCGGTCCTCAAGTGGGGTTGAGGTCAAGCAGCGGGGTGGGGCGGGTCGGTGGCGTGCCCGGACATGAGGGAGCCCCGGCCGAGTGGTCTCGACCGGGGTGTGTGTCGTTCGGCGTCGGGCCCGTCCGGCGGCCGTTGAGACGCCAGTGGGTCCGCTCAGCGGCGACCGTTGGAGCGTCGCATCAGGAATCCGGCCACGATCAGCGCGCCGGCCACCGCCGCCCCGGCCATCAGCATCGACCGGGGGTTGCGCCGCCCGGCGTCCACGACCTGGCGGACGGGACCGGGTGCCTGCTCGGCGGCGTGCTTGGCACGCATGGACCCGCCACGCACCGCGTGCCCGGCCTCCGCGGCCTTGCCCTGCACGGCGTGACCGGCCTTGGCGGCCTTGCCCTGTACCACGTGGCCCGCCCCGGCGACCCGGCCCTGCACGGCGTGACCGGCCTTGGCCGCTTTGCCCTGCACGGCGTGGCCCGCCTGCGCGGCGGAGCTGCGCAGTTGCACGGTCATCGCGCCGGCCTTGTCCCGCAGGTCTGCGGCCCGGGCCCGGGCACGGCCCTTGACGTCCGTCTTGCCCGCCAACTCCTCGATGGTGTTGCCGAGTTGGGTACGCGTACGTTCGATCTGCTGCCTCAGCTCGTCTGGGCCCTTGGCCCCGGCAGGCGTCATCGGTGTGCCCTTTCCCTGATCTCCTCCACGTCGGCCCTGACACTGCCGAGGGCCGCCTCGGGCGTGGGCGGTGTGGCCCGGCGCAACTGGGCTCGGCCCAGCGCGGCCAGGACGCCCGCGATCACGAACAGCACTGCCGTCACGATGAGCGCCGCCGCCCAGACCGGCAGTACCAGCGCGAGCGCGGCGGCGCCCGTCGCGGCGAGACCGAGCAGCCCGGCGTAGGCGAAGGCTCCCGCGCCGCCGAGCATGCCGCCGCCCTTGCCGGCGCGTTTGCCCTTCTCGGCCAGCTCCATCTTGGCGAGGGCCATCTCCTGCCGGACGAGCCGGGAGAGCTGTTCGGTGGCCTGTCCGACGAGTTCGCCCACGGAGTGCTCGTCACGCACGGGGCGTGAGGTGTCCATGGTCCCGGTCACGTTCCGCCTCCTCTCAGTTCCGGACGCCACGGGTACCCCGCCCGGTCCCCGCTACCCCTGCCGCCCGCCACCCGCCCCGTGCCCGCGGCCGAGCCTGGCCAGCTGGGTCTGGAACCAGTCGAGCCGGGCCTGCAGGAGAGCCGCCTCGGCGACCAGTTCCGGCACGCCGAGCCCACCGGCCTCCGCCCCGCCCGACGACACCCCCCCGCCCGCCGGCACCACCCCGTCCGACGGCACCGCCCCGCCCGACGACACCCCCCCGTCCGCCGGCACCACCCCGTCCGACGGCACCGCCCCGTCCGACGGCATGGCGCCGTCCGCCGGACCGCCACCAGCCAGCGGACCACTGCCGGTCAGCGGACCACTGCCGGTGCCACGGCCGGTGCCCGGTCCGCCGCCGGCCACCGAACCGCTGCCGGTAACCGGACCGCCGACGACCGGACCACCGCCAGCCACCGGACCGCCGCCAACGACCGGACCACCACCACCACCCACCACCGGACCGCCGCCGACGACCGGACCACCACCCACCACCGAACGACCGCCGACGACCGGGCCCGCGCCGGCGACCGGGGCAGGCCCGGTGGCCGACACCCGCAACCCCTCCCCCGCCAGCCGCGCGAACACCGCGGGCGTGACGGACGTACGCCCGCGCACGCACCCCGCGCAGGCAGGCGCCAGCACGCGCCACCCGGGTCTCCCCCAGCCGGCGTCGGCGAGCGCGCGGGCGGCGGCGCCGCAGGCACACGGGCCGATCGTCGCCGTCCGCACCCGCTGACGGGCGTAGCGGAAGCCGCGTTCGAAGCGGATGTAGGCGCCGAGGACGGAGACCTCCAGCAGCGCCGCCGCCCGGTGCTCGGCCGTGCACAGCAGCCCCTCGGCCACCGACCGGTCGTGCACGCAGTGGAAGCCGCAGTCACAGCGCCGGTGCGGCGGCCGGTGCCGCAGGCCGTACACGCAGGACGCGTCGGCCAGGACTCCGTACGGCAGCGCGCCGCCGATCGACACACCGGTGAACCCGGCCCGGGTGCCGTCCTGGGACAGCACCGGGTGGGCGATCTTGTATCCGGTCGGCGGCTCCGTCGGGCGTTCCTCCGGAAGCCGCAGCCTCATCGGGCCGCCGGGACCTCTTCGGCCGCGGGCGCCTGGAGGCCCTGGAGTTCTCCGCGGAACTCTTCACGGAGCTCTGGGTGCCGTTCGGGACCGTCCTCGTGGACGACGCGATCCTCCGGCCGCTCCTCCGCGACGCCGGTGGCGAGTGCCTTGCCGAGCTTCATGACGCCTCCCATGACCCGTGGCCGATGTCCCTCCCGCCATGGTGACCCACGAGACCCCGCATTGGACATAGGGCCTCACCCCTAAGAAACCCTGAGAGATACCCCTTAGAAGAATTAAGTAGAGCTTCACCGTTGACGTGCCGAGACTGTCCCCATGACGACCTCACCACCCGCCGCCCCACCCTTCGGCCGCCTCCTGTGCGCCATGATCACGCCGTTCACGGAGTCCGGGGCGCTGGATCTCGACGGCGCCCAGCGGCTCGCCGTACGGCTGGTGGCCGAGGGCTGCGACGGGCTCGTGCTGTCCGGCACGACGGGAGAGTCGCCGACCACGACGGACGCCGAGAAGGCGGCACTGGTCGGGGCGGTCCGCGCCGCGGTGGGCGACCGGGCGCACATCGTCGCGGGCGTGGGCACCGCCGACACCCGGCACACCGTGGAGCTGGCCCGGGACGCCGAGAAGGCGGGCGCGGACGCGGTGCTGGTGGTCACCCCGTACTACAGCCGCCCGCCGCAGGATGCCGTGGAGGCGCATTTCCGGGAGGTCGCGGACGAGTCCGGGCTGCCGCTGATGCTGTACGACATCCCCGGCCGCACCGGCACCCGCATCGAGCCGGAGACGATGATCCGGCTCGCGGACCATCCGCGGATCGTGGCGGTCAAGGACTGCGCGTACGACCTGCTGGGCACGCAGAAGGTGCTGTCCCGCACGGAGTTGGCGTACTACACGGGCTGCGACGAGTACACGCTCGCCCTGTACGCCAACGGCGCCGCGGGCTGCGTCAGTACGGTGGCCAATGTGACGCCACGCCATCTCTGCACCGTCCTCGACGCGTTCGACGCGGGGCGCACGGCCGAGGCGGCCCGGCTCCAGCAGCGGCTCTGCGAGCTCGTGGAGGCGATGATGGCCGGGGGCCTGCCCGGCACGGTCACCGCGAAGGCCCTGCTCACCACGCTGGGCCTGCCGGCCGGCCCGCCCCGCCCGCCGCTCAGACCCGCCGACCGGGAGACGACCGACGGGCTGCGGGCGACGTACGAACGCCTGGTCGAGACCACGGTCTGACGGACAGTCGGCGAGCAACAGACGACCAGGGATCAACGCTCCGCGAACACGGGCTCCCACCCACGCCGGCTCATGTCCTCGTCCTGCTCACGGACCCCGGAATGCGGGTACGCCCGGACCGGGGCTCGCGCACCATGGTCCGGCCGGACGGGGCCCGACCCCGCCCGCCCCGGCGACGCGGAAGACACCGAGCGGGGCGGGGCAGGGCGCGGCACGTCACGTCACATCACGGCGGAGAGGACCCGGGAGGATCAACTCCAGGTGTGATGGCCCCCCACCAGCAGCACGTGCTCCAGCACGTCCTCCATCGGGTCGTCCACCTGCCCGGTGTTGACCAGCCCGAACCGGTGCCCGTTGTGGGACCCGGTGTTGGTCTCGTCGGCATGCGCCGTCCCGCCCGGCAGCCAGCACACCGCCACCAGAGCCAACACCCCGGCCGGCCGCCGCAGCGCGGCCCACGTCCACTCGTTCGTCATCCTTCGACCCCTGTCCCCTCATTCGGGCCCGATTCGACTTCTGATCGGACCAGCGTCACCGTTTTCATCAGCGGAACCCTCCCGGAGGTCACGCGAGGTAACCCATACGTGACCCGGAAACGCTTGCCGACAGGGACATAAGTCGACTCCTGTCACTCGGACCACCTGCGTGTCGCCGACCGGACTGTGTGCCGCCCGGCACCACGACGCACGACGCCGGCCGCAAGCTCACGACCGCCGACTTCGACCTGGCCCAACGCATCGACGCCGTCGCCCGGGCGCACGGGGCGGAACCGCTCGACGGCTGACGCGGGTTGCCGGCCGCCCCGCGAGGAGGCCCGACGGCTCGATGCCCGGCCCGCGAGGCGGTCACCGACCGGTCTGTGGCCAAGCCGACGCCAAACTGCCGCAGCGAATCGGTCGTCCGCGGCGCATACTGGGGGCAATGACTAGGACCGCTGCACCCAAGCGCCATCTGCCCACCAGCCCCTTCAAGGCCCGGGCCACGCCAGCTCCCAAGAACTTCGCCGTCGGTGACCAGGTCACTCACGACATGTACGGCCTCGGCCGGGTGATCGGCGTCGAGGGCGGGATCGCGGTACTCGTGGATTTCGGCTCGGCACAAGAGCGAATCCTGAGCCCGTACGCCAAGATGACCAAGCTGTAGGACCCGTGCCCCATCGCGGCACGCCAGGTCCCTCCGGGGACCCGCAACGAACAGGGAGACCTCTCATCGATCTGACCTCGCCGTTCTCCGCCCCGGAAGGGGCACCCCGCTGCTCCGGCACAGCATCACCGCCTCCGACGACCAACCCCTTCCAGGCCCCGGCCTTCGGGGAGGACGAGGCCGCCGTATGCGAAACAGGCACGGACACGCCTCAGGTGTGAGTGCGGCGTGACCGTTCGGTCAGCCGTGGATGTCAGAAGCCTGCTGATCCGTGGCCCTGGGCCCGGATCGAACGCCTCGTACTGTGCTCACGAATGAACGCCCTTCCGGACCGGCCGTTTCCGGACCGCGGAAGGGCGCTCAGGGCGGTCGGCAGCAACCAGCGCCGACCAGCTCGGCGGCGACCGCACGTCACCGCCCGCGGCGATCAGTTGTGGCTGTGCAGCACCTCGTTCAGCCCGCCCCACACCGCATTGTTCGGCCGGGCCTCCACCGCGCCCGTGACCGAGTTGCGGCGGAAGAGGATGTTGGACGCGCCCGAGAGTTCGCGGGCCTTGACGATCTGGCCGTCGGGCATCGTGACGCGGGTGCCGGCGGTGACGTACAGGCCGGCCTCCACCACGCACTCGTCACCGAGGGCGATGCCGACGCCCGCCTCGGCGCCGATCAGGCAGCGCTCGCCGATCGAGATGATGACGTTGCCGCCGCCGGACAGGGTGCCCATGGTGGAGGCGCCGCCGCCGATGTCCGAGCCGTCGCCGATGACGACGCCCGCGGAGATACGGCCCTCGACCATCGACGTGCCGAGCGTGCCGGCGTTGAAGTTCACGAAGCCCTCGTGCATGACCGTGGTGCCCTCGGCGAGGTGCGCCCCCAGCCGGACCCGGTCGGCGTCGGCGATGCGGACGCCCTTCGGGGCCACGTAGTCCGTCATGCGCGGGAACTTGTCCACCGAGGTCACCTGGAGGTGCAGGCCCTCGGCGCGGGCGTTCAGGCGCACCCGCTCCAGATCGTCCACGGCGACCGGGCCGAGCGAGGTCCAGGCCACGTTGGCGAGGTGGCCGAAGATGCCGTCCAGGCTCAGGCCGTGCGGCTTGACCAGGCGGTGCGACAGCAGGTGCAGCCGCAGGTAGACGTCGTGGGCGTCGACCGGCTTCTCCGCGAGCGAGGAGACGACCGTGCGGACCGCGACCACCTCGACGCCGCGGCGGGCGTCCGGGCCGATCGCCTGGGCGGCGCCGGCGCCGAGCAGTTCCACGGCACGCTCGGCCGACAGCCGCTCGGTGCCGGCCGGACCGGCCTCCTCGGCGAGCTCGGGCGCGGGGAACCAGGTGTCGAGAACGGTGCCGTCGGCGGCGATCGTGGCAAGGCCGGCGGCAACGGCGCCGGTGGTGCGAGGTGCAGTCGTGTCGGTCATGGGGGAAACCTAACGTGACGGCCGTCGGAGGTGCGAACCGGTGCCCCGCCCGTCTCACGCTCCGGTCCACTCCTCAGCCGAGCCCGCGTCCCGTCTCTGCCCGGCTGCCGCACCCCCTGGGCACGGCACCTCTCAGCCCAAGCCACGCCCCACCCCACCACCAGGAGCCGGAAAACACGCGGTGGTGATCGCCGCCGTGCCCACGCCGGCGTAGGCCGTGCCGACGGAGACGCGGGTCCGGCCGGGCGGGTGCGCCGGGCCGCCTCGGAACACAGGGACAGCACGAAAGCCCCGGCTCTCCAGCCGGGGCCTCCTGGCGTACGCCGTATCCGGGCGGAGGGCTCAGACGTTGAACCCCAGCGCCCGCAGCTGGTCGCGGCCCTCGTCCGTGATCTTGTCGGGGCCCCACGGCGGCATCCAGACCCAGTTGATCCGCAGCTCGCCCACCAGGCCCTCGGTGGCCGACTTGGCCTGGTCCTCGATGACGTCCGTCAGCGGGCAGGCCGCCGAGGTCAGGGTCATGTCGATGGTGGCGACATTGGCCTCGGCGTCGATGTGGATGCCGTAGATGAGGCCGAGGTTGACGACGTCGATGCCCAGTTCGGGGTCGACCACGTCCATCAGGGCCTCGCGGAGTTCCTCCTCCGAGACCGGCTTCATCTCCACGGTGTCGGTCGTGTCGCTCATGCCGTCTTCCTTTCGGCGTCGGCTCCGCCCAGCACCTGGGCCGTCGCGTCCTTCCACGCCATCCAGCTCAGGAGGGCGCACTTCACCCGGGCCGGGTACTTGGAGACCCCGGCGAACGCGACCGCGTCCTCCAGGACCTCCTCCATCGCGTCGTCCGGCTCGATCCTGCCCTTGGACTGCATCAGCTCCAGGAAGGTCTCCTGGATCCGCCGGGCGTCGGCCAGGTCCTTGCCGACCAGCAGGTCGTTCAGCACGGACGCGCTCGCCTGGCTGATCGAACAGCCCTGGCCCTCGTACGAGACGTCCTTGACGGTCCTGCCGTCGTACTTCACGCGCAGCGTGATCTCGTCGCCGCACGTCGGGTTGGTGTGATGCACCTCGGCGTCGCCGTCCCGCAAGCCCCGTCCGTGCGGGTTCTTGTAGTGGTCCAGGATGACTTCCTGGTACATCGAATCCAGCTTCACGATTCCAGCCAGCCCCTCAGCCGAAGAAGTTCCGTACGTGCTCCAGCCCGTCGACCAGCGCGTCGATCTCCGCCGGCGTGGAGTACAGATAGAACGACGCTCGCGTGGTCGCAGGAATTCCGTACCGCAGGCAGACGGGGCGGGCGCAGTGGTGGCCGACCCGGACCGCGATGCCCTGCTCGTCCAGGACCTGGCCCACGTCGTGCGGGTGGATGTCGCCGAGCGTGAAGGAGATCGCGGCGCCCCGCTCCTCGGCCGTGGTGGGGCCGATGATGCGCAGGTCGGGAACCTCGGTCAGCCGCTTCACCGCGTACTCGGTGAGCGCCTGCTCGTGGGCGAGGATCTTGTCCATGCCGATCGAGTTGAGGTAGTCGATCGCCGCGCCCAGGCCGACCGCCTGCGCGATCGGCGGGGTGCCCGCCTCGAACTTGTGCGGGGCGGGGGCGTACGTCGAGGAGTGCATCGACACGGTCTCGATCATCTCGCCGCCGCCGAGGAACGGAGGCAGGTCCTCCAGCAGTTCCTGGCGGCCCCACAGCACGCCGATGCCGGTCGGACCGCACATCTTGTGGCCGGTGAAGGCCACGAAGTCGGCCTGGAGGGCCTGGACGTCCAGCGGCATGTGCGGTGCGGCCTGGGAGGCGTCGACGCAGACCAGCGCGCCGACCTCCTGGGCGCGGCGCACGATGGCCTCGACGGGGTTGTGCGTGCCGAGGATGTTGGACACCAGCACGAAGGAGACGATCTTCGTCTTCTCGGTGATGACCTCGTCGATGTTGGACAGGTCGAGCCGGCCGTCGTCGGTGAGTCCGAACCACCGCAGCTTCGCGCCCGTGCGCTGCGCGAGCAGCTGCCACGGCACGATGTTGGAGTGGTGCTCCATCTCGGTGATGACGATCTCGGTCTCGGCGTCCACGCGGTAGGGCTCGTCGGCCCAGCCCAGCATGTTCGCCACGAGGTTGAGGGACTCCGAGGCGTTCTTGGTGAAGATCACCTCGTCGCGGGAGGGCGCGTTGACGAACTCGACGACCTTGTCGCGCGCGCCCTCGTACAGCGCCGTGGCCTCCTCGGCGAGCACATGCACACCGCGGTGGACGTTGGCGTTGTAGCGCTCGTAGTACTCGCTGAGTGCGTCCAGTACCTGCCGCGGCTTCTGGCTGGTCGCCGCGTTGTCCAGGTACACGAGCTTCTGGCCGTCGTGGACCTGGCGGTCCAGGATGGGGAAGTCCTTGCGGATCGCCTCGGTGTCGAGGAGGCCCGGCAGCTGTGTCACGCGGATGCGCCGCCCTTCGTGTCGACTCCGTCGAGCTTCGTGTAGACCTCGTAACCCTCTTCCTCCAGCTTGTCGGCGAGTTCGGCGCCGCCGGACTCGACGATGCGGCCGCCGGAGAAGACGTGCACGTGGTCGGGCTTGATGTAGCGCAGGATGCGCGTGTAGTGCGTGATCAGCAGGGTGCCCACCTCGCCGGTCCCGCGGACGCGGTTGACGCCCTCGGAGACGACGCGCAGGGCGTCGACGTCCAGGCCGGAGTCGGTCTCGTCCAGGATCGCGATCTTCGGCTTGAGCAGCTCCAGCTGGAGGATCTCGTGGCGCTTCTTCTCACCGCCGGAGAAGCCCTCGTTGACGTTGCGCTCGGCGAAGGACGGGTCCATGTTGAGGCGCTCCATGGCCTCCTTGACCTCCTTCACCCAGGTGCGCAGCTTGGGGGCCTCGCCGCGGATGGCGGTGGCGGAGGTGCGCAGGAAGTTGGAGACCGAGACGCCGGGGACCTCGACCGGGTACTGCATGGCGAGGAACAGGCCGGCGCGGGCGCGCTCGTCCACGGACATCTCCAGGACGTCCTCGCCGTCGAGGGTGACGGTGCCGCCGGTGATCGTGTACTTGGGGTGACCCGCGAGCGAGTAGGCGAGGGTCGACTTGCCGGAGCCGTTGGGGCCCATGATGGCGTGCGTCTCGCCCTGCTTCACGGTGAGGTCGACACCCTTGAGGATTTCCTTCGTGCCGTTCTCGACCTCGACGGTGACGTGCAGGTCTCGGATTTCAAGCGTTGCCATGGGTGCCTCAGGACTCCTGGGTGAGGGAGACGAGCACGTCGTCCCCTTCGATCTTTACGGGGTAAACGGGGACGGGGCGCGTCGCCGGAAGGCTGTCGGGCTTGCCGGAGCGCAGGTCGAAGCGCGAGCCGTGCAGCCAGCACTCGATGTGGCAGTCGTCGACCTCGCCCTCGGAGAGCGACACGTTCGCGTGCGAGCAGATGTCGTGGATCGCGAACACCTCGCCCTCGGTCTGCACGATGGACACGGGCGTGCCGTCGAGCTCCACCCGCTTCGGGGTGTCCTCCTCCAGCTCGCCGAGTCCGCAGGCGCGTACGAAGCTCATGCGACGGACGCCTCCAGCTCCTCCTCGATCTTGCCGAGCAGGCGCTCCTCGATGTCCGGGACACCGATCTGCTGGACCAGCTCGGCGAAGAAGCCGCGCACCACCAGTCGGCGGGCGTCGTGCTCCTTGATGCCGCGGGCCATCAGGTAGAACAGCTGCTCGTCGTCGAAGCGGCCGGTCGCGGAGGCGTGTCCGGCGCCGACGATCTCGCCGGTCTCGATCTCCAGGTTGGGCACGGAGTCGACGCGGGCGCCGTCGGTCAGCACGAGGTTGCGGTTCATCTCGTACGTGTCGGTGCCCTCGGCGGCGGCCTCGATGAGGACGTCGCCGATCCACACGGCGTGGGCCTCGTCGCCCTGGAGGGCGCCCTTGTACACGACGTGGGACTTGCAGTGCGGGACGTTGTGGTCGACCAGGAGGCGGTGCTCCTGGTGCTGGCCGCGGTCGGTGAAGTACAGGCCGAACAGCTCGGCCTCGCCGCCGGGGCCGGCGTACGTCACGCGCGGGTGCAGCCGGACCACGTCGCCGCCGAAGGTCACGACGACCGACTTGAAGGTGGCGTCGCGGCCGATCAGGGTGTTGTGCTGGCCCACGTGCACGGCCTTGTCGTCCCAGTCCTGGACGGAGACGACGGTCAGTTTGGCGCCGTCGCCGAGGACGTAGTCGACGTTGGCGGCGAGCACGGCGTCGCCGGTGTGGTCGATGACGACCACGGCCTCGGCGAAGGCGCCCAGCTCGACGACCTGGTGGCCGTAGGCGACGCCGCCCTCGCCGTGCACCGCGATGCGGATCGGCTCGGTGAGGACGGTCTCCTTGGGCACGGTGACGACCGAGGCCTTCTCGAAGGCGGAGTACGCCTGGGCGGCGACGCGGTCCACGGGGGTGCCCGCCCTGCCAAGCCGCGCGTCGTCGCGGCCGACGGTCTCGACGGTGACGCCCTCGGGGGCCTGGATGTCGACCTTCACGCCGGTGCCGGTGGCGACGGCGGTGCCGTCGTGCAGGCCGCGCAGCCGCGCCAGCGGGGTGAACCGCCACTCCTCCTCGCGGCCGTGCGGGACCGGGAAGTCCGCCACGTCGAAGGAGGGGGGCGCGCTCATGCGCGTGGCGACGGTCGACTCGGCGGCCACCGCGATGGATCCGGCGGTGGTGGACCCCACCGGGAGATTCTGAGCCTCAGCCATGGCTGTCGTAGTGCTCGCTTTCCGTTACGTAAGTGGCTTGCGGACGGCGCCGGCGCTCAGCCGACCGCGCCTTCCATCTGCAGCTCGATCAGCCGGTTGAGCTCCAGGGCGTACTCCATGGGCAGTTCCTTGGCGATCGGCTCGACGAAGCCGCGCACGATCATCGCCATCGCCTCGTCCTCGGACAGGCCGCGGCTCATCAGGTAGAACAGCTGGTCCTCGGAGACCTTGGAGACGGTGGCCTCGTGGCCCATGGACACGTCGTCCTCGCGGACGTCCACGTACGGGTACGTGTCGGAGCGGGAGATGGTGTCGACCAGCAGCGCGTCGCACAGCACGTTCGACTTGGAGCCGGGGGCGCCCTCGCCGATCTCGATCAGGCCGCGGTACGAGGTGCGCCCGCCGCCGCGCGCCACGGACTTGGAGACGATGTTGGACGACGTGTTCGGCGCCATGTGGACCATCTTGGCGCCGGCGTCCTGGTGCTGGCCCTCGCCGGCGAAGGCGATGGACAGGGTCTCGCCCTTGGCGTGCTCGCCCATCAGGTAGACGGCCGGGTACTTCATCGTCACCTTGGAGCCGATGTTGCCGTCGATCCACTCCATGGTCGCGCCCTCGTACGCCACGGCGCGCTTGGTGACCAGGTTGTAGACGTTGTTCGACCAGTTCTGGATGGTCGTGTAGCGGCAGCGGGCGTTCTTCTTGACGATGATCTCGACCACGGCGCTGTGCAGCGAGTCCGACTTGTAGATCGGGGCCGTACAGCCTTCGACGTAGTGCACGTAGGCGCCCTCGTCGACGATGATCAGGGTCCGCTCGAACTGGCCCATGTTCTCCGTGTTGATGCGGAAGTAGGCCTGGAGCGGGATCTCCACGTGCACGCCCTTCGGCACGTAGATGAAGGAGCCGCCCGACCACACGGCGGTGTTCAGCGCCGCGAACTTGTTGTCACCGGCGGGGATGACGGTCCCGAAGTACTCCTTGAAGAGCTCCGGGTGCTGCTTCAGCGCGGTGTCGGTGTCCAGGAAGATGACGCCCTGCTCCTCCAGGTCCTCGCGGATCTGGTGGTAGACGACCTCGGACTCGTACTGGGCGGCGACACCGGCGACGAGGCGCTGCTTCTCCGCCTCCGGGATGCCGAGCTTGTCGTACGTGTTCTTGATGTCCTCGGGCAGTTCCTCCCAGGAAGCGGCCTGCTTCTCGGTGGAGCGCACGAAGTACTTGATGTTGTCGAAGTCGATGCCCGACAGGTCGGAGCCCCAGTTCGGCATGGGCTTCTTCTCGAAGAGCTTCAGGCCCTTGAGGCGGAGCTTGGTCATCCACTCCGGTTCGGACTTCTTGCCGGAGATGTCCCGGACCACGTCCTCGTTCAGGCCGCGGCGCGCCGACGCGCCGGCCACGTCCCGGTCGGCCCAGCCGTATTCGTACTTGCCCAGACCTTCGAGCTCGGGGTGGGCAGTCTCCGTGGGGAGAGTCATGCGGGGTTCCTCCCGGCCGTGCTTGCAGATGCGTTAGCGGAAATCTTGGGGATGAACGTCGTGCAGACGCCGTCGCCGTGCGCGATGGTCGCCAGTCGCTGTACGTGTGTACCGAGCAGCTCGGCGAAAAATTCCGTCTCGGCCTCGCACAGCTGCGGGAACTGTTCGGCGACGTGGGCGACCGGGCAGTGGTGCTGGCACAGCTGCTCTCCCACGGGCGCCTTGCGCGCGGTTGCAGCGTACCCGTCGGCACTCAGGGCCTTGGCCAGCGCTTCGGTGCGCTTGTCCGGGTCGGCGTTCTGCACGGCCGCGCGGTAGGCGCTCGCCTGGGCGGCGATCCGGGCCCGGGCGAAGGCGGCGACCGCCTCCTGCCCGCCCTCGCGCTCGGCGATCCAGCGCAGCGCGTCCGCGGCCAGCGTGTCGTACGACTGGTCGAAGGCGTCGCGGCCGCAGTCGGTCAGCGCGAACACCTTGGCCGGCCGGCCGCGCGTGCGCGCCCCGTAGACCCGCTGCTCGCGCGCCTCTACGACGTCGTCGGCGGCCAGCGCGTCCAGATGGCGCCGCACGGCCGCCTGGGTGAGTCCCAGCCGTCCCGCGAGTTCGGCGACGGTGGAGGGGCCGTGGTCCAGGATGGACCGCGCGACGCGGTTGCGCGTCGAGCGCTCCCCGGTCGCGAGTTCCTCCTGCGGGGTCCCCGTGGGGGTCTCCCGAGCCTCACCGACGTTTTTCACAACGCCATTGTTGCGTAATTCAGGAGAACCTGACAAGCCGCGCCCGAACCGGCCGGTGGTGCCCTGCGTCACTTAGGTAAACCTAAGATGACCTGCGGAAAGGATCTTTGATCGATCGGATCCCGGGGGCGGCCCGTCGCCCGCAAGCCGCTGCTCGCGCGTGCGCCGGCCCCGTGAGGAGGAACTCCTCCACCCGCCGCTCCGAGGGCCCGGCCGCGTCCCTAGACTCGGGAACCATGCGAAGCGAGCCCGTGGTCCAGGTCCAGGCCCTGGTGAAGCGGTACGGCACGAAGACCGCGGTGAACGGCCTCGACCTGGTGGCCCGCACGGGCGTCACCGCCGTGCTCGGCCCCAACGGGGCGGGCAAGACCACCACGGTCGAGACCTGCGAGGGCTACCGCAGACCGGACGCCGGCACCGTGCGCGTCCTGGGCCTCGACCCGGTCGGACAGGCCGCCGAGCTGCGGCCCCGCGTCGGCGTGATGCTCCAGTCCGGCGGCGTCTACTCCGGTGCCCGGGCCGACGAGATGCTGCGGCACGTCGCCAGGCTGCACGCGCACCCCCTCGACGTGGACGCGCTGATCGAGCGCCTCGGGCTCGGCTCCTGCGGCCGGACCGCCTACCGGCGCCTGTCCGGCGGCCAGCAGCAGCGGCTCGCCCTCGCCATGGCCGTCGTGGGCCGCCCCGAGCTGGTGTTCCTGGACGAGCCGACCGCGGGCCTCGACCCGCAGGCCCGCCGCGCCACCTGGGACCTCGTGAGGGACCTGCGCGCCGACGGCGTCTCGGTGATCCTCACCACGCACTTCATGGACGAGGCCGAGCAGCTCGCCGACGACATGGCGATCATCGACGCCGGCCGGGTCGTCGCCCAGGGCTCACCCGAGGAGCTGTGCCGCGGCGGCGCCGAGAACACCCTGCGCTTCACCGGCCGGCCCGGCCTGGACGTCGGCTCCCTGCTCAAGGCGCTGCCCGCCGACGCCGCCGCCGCCGAGCTGACGCCGGGCTCGTACCGGGTCACCGGCAAGATCGACCCGCAGCTGCTGGCGACGGTCACCTCGTGGTGCGCCCAGCACGGCGTGATGCCGGACCGCATCTCGGTCGAACGGCACACCCTCGAAGACGTGTTTCTGGAGCTGACCGGCAAGGAGTTGCGTTCATGAGTGCCGCCCGCACGGGGATCGGCCGGGAGTCCGGGGGCTGTCCCCCGGGACGGCACAGCTGGGAACCCACCGGCAAGGAGTCGCGCTCGTGACCGCCACCGGTCGGTACGCCCCGCGTCCCGGCGCGGCCCCGCTCCCCCGGATGATCGCCGCGCAGGCCGCGCTGGAGACGCGGATGCTGCTGCGCAACGGCGAGCAGTTGCTGCTGACCGTCGTGATCCCCACGCTGCTGCTGGTGCTGTTCAGCACCGTCGACATCGTCGACACGGGCTCCGGGCAGGCCGTCGACTTCCTCACCCCCGGCGTCCTCGCGCTCGCGGTGATGTCGACGGCGTTCACCGGCCAGGCCATCGCCACGGGCTTCGAGCGCCGCTACGGCGTGCTGAAGCGGCTCGCGGCCTCCCCCCTGCCCCGCTGGGGCCTGATGGCCGCCAAGACGGTGTCGGTACTGGTCACCGAGGTGCTGCAAGTCGTGCTGCTGACGGTGATCGCCTTCGCGCTGGGCTGGTCGCCGCACGGCAGCCCCTTCGCCGTGCTGCTGCTCCTGGTGCTCGGCACCGCGGCGTTCTCCGGCCTCGGCCTGCTGATGGCGGGCACGCTCAAGGCCGAGGCGACGCTGGCCGCCGCCAACCTGGTGTTCCTGCTGCTGCTGGTCGGCGGCGGGGTGATCGTGCCGCTGGACAGGTTCCCGCCCGGCGCGCAGGACGTCCTGGGCCTGCTGCCGATCTCGGCGCTGTCCGACGGACTGCGGGACGTGCTCCAGCACGGCGCGGGCATGCCCTGGGGCGACCTCGCGATCCTGGCGGCATGGGCGGTCGCGGGTCTCGCCGCCGCCGGGAGGTTCTTCCGCTGGGAGTAGGCCGGGCGCCCGGACACCCACCCTCGTGAAAGCGTGCACAAGCGCGCGGCCTACCATGGTGCCCGTGCCGAACGTGACCCGCGCCGACGCCCTGGCAACCCTGCGCAACCCCCTCGCCTTCATCGCCGCACGCTGGACCCCGGAGCCCCGGACGGTCCGGCGGGCCGCCCTGTCCGCGCTCGTCATGTCGGTGGTGATCGTGGTCACCGGCGGCGCCGTACGGCTGACCGGCTCGGGCCTCGGCTGCCCGACCTGGCCGAAGTGCACCGCCGACTCGCTCACCGCGACCAGCGCGATGGGCGTCCACGGCGCCATCGAGTTCGGCAACCGCATGCTGACGTACGTGCTGTGCGCCGCCGTCGGCTGGGCCATCATCGCCGCGCGTGCCGAGAAGCCCCGGCGCGACGGCCTGACCCGGCTGGGCTGGGCGCAGTTCTGGATCGTGATGAGCAACGCGGTGCTCGGCGGCATCGTGGTGCTGGTCGGCCTGAACCCGTACACGGTCGCGGCGCACTTCGTGGCGACGTCGGCGCTGATCGCGGTCGCCACGGTGATGTGGCAGCGCACCCGGGAGGGCGACGCGCCGCCGCGCCCGCTGGTCGGCCGGTCCGTCCAGCAGCTGGTGTGGGCGCTGGTGGCGGTGACCGTGCTGCTGATCCTGGTCGGCACGGTCGTCACCGGAGCGGGTCCGCACGCGGGCGACTCCAGCGAGGTCGAGCGGATGCCGGTCGACTGGGAGACGGTGACCAAGGTGCACGCGGTGCTGGCGTGGATCGTGGTGGCGCTGACGTTCGCCCTGTGGTTCGTCCTCAAGGCGGTCGACGCGCCGCGCGGCCCGCTGGCCAGGACACGGGAGTTGTTCCTGGTGCTGCTGTGCCAGGGCGGCCTGGGCTACGTCCAGTACTTCACGGATCTGCCCGAGGTGCTGGTCGGCCTGCACATGTTCGGCTCGGCGGTGACGTGGATCGCGGTGCTCCGGGTGCTGCTGTCGCTGCGCGAGCGTCCGTGGGCGGACGCCCAGGTGCCGAACCCGTCGGCCGGGGCGACCCTCACGAGGGCCTGAACGCGACCCCGGCGACGGCCTGAGCCCGCTCGGAGACCGCCCCGACGACAGCCTCGGCACCCCTCAGAAGCCACCCGCGACGGCCAGCCCGGCTCAGTCCAGCCCGTACACCCGCCGCGCGTTCCCCGACGCGATCATGCCCGCCACCCGCTCCGCGTCCGCCAGGGACCACGCGCCGTCGGCGACCCAGCCGCCCAGCACGCGTCCGAGGGCCTCGCGGAACAGGCGGGCGCCCACCACGTGCAGCTCGGGCAGCCCGTGGGCGCCGCTGGAGAACAGGATCTTGCCGAACGGGGCCAGCTCCAGGATCTCCGCGAGGACGGTCGCGGCCCGCGCCCCGGTGCGCACCAGCGCGGCGCCCGAGTCGGCGTAGACGTGCGGGAAGACCCCGGCGAGATGGGCGGCGTGCCGGTGGTACGGGTAGCCGTGCAGCAGCACCAGGTCGGTGCCGAGCCCGGCCGTCGCCCGCACGAAGTCGGTGAGCAGCACCGGGTCGGTGCGGTCGATGCGCGCGCCCGGCTCGCCGAGCCCGGCGTGCAGCTGGAGGGGCCGCCCGGAGGCGACCGCGATCCACAGCAGGTGGCGCAGCAGCACCGGGTCGCTCAGCTCGCCGCCGACCCGGCGTCCGGCCAGCCAGCGCGCGGCGGCGCCCCGCACCTCCCCGGGCCCCGGCGGCTCCGGCGCGACCGCCAGCCCGTGCCGTACGCCCGCGACGGACGTGAAGGCGACGGCGTGCGCCGCCGCGCCGTGCACCGACTCGGCGAGGTTGGCGAGGAAGGACTCGACGGTGCCGGAGGTGTCGGCGACCTGCTCGGCCAGCTGCTCCAGGCGCACGATCTCGTGGGCCTCGGCGGCGCCCGCCGAGGCCATCTCGCCGGGTCCGGTGAGGTCGTCGGGCAGCCCGGTGTCGACCAGGTAGGTGGTGATGCCGCTGCCGCGCAGCAGCCGGCGGCCCGCCTCCAGGACGCCGAGTTCGCGGCGCCGGGCCAGGTAGCGGGCGGGCGGGCAGTGCGGTTCCAGGCCGAGCAGCGGCGGGCACCAGCGGCGCACCGCGAACCCGGTCTGGGTGTCGAACAGGGTGGTGCCCGGCGCGGGCGGTCCCTCGGTGCGGGCCAGCCGGGCCTCGAAGGTGCCGAGGCCCAGCTCGGTGCGGACCACGCCGTGGCAGTACTGGTCCACGAGGGACGGCGTGTCGATCATCCGGGCTCCCCGTGGCTGGACCGGGCCGCGAACGGCTTCCTACGGTCCTAACGGGTGAACCCGGTCTCAGGTGTTGCGTGGCCCGCCCACCTGGATGCCCGCCATGCGGGACCACTCGTACGGGCCGGTTTTCACCTTGGCCGCGAACTCGCCGTCGAACGTCTCGTGGACGGTGATGCCGGCCTTCTCGACGGCCTTCTCGGCGATGGTGCAGCTGGGCGCCACGAGGTCGCCCCAGCCGCCGTCCGCGCCGACGAGCACGATCCGGGCGCCGCACTGGCCGAGGTACGCCACCTGGCCCTCGGCGCCGCCGTGCGCCTTGGCGAAGGCGTCGATCCGCTTGGCCAGCCTGGCCACCCGGCGCTGCTCCCTGGCGTCCTGCCGTACGCCGCTGGCCTCGTCAACCTGCTTGGTGTCTGCCATGACCAGGATGCTACCCACGGGTAGATCGAACGGCGACGGGCGGGGTGCGTGGCTTTGGCCACGCACCCCGCCCGGCACCAGGTGGACGCGGCGGGTCAGCGCAGGAAGGGGTCGACCGCGATCGCCAGGAAGAGGATCGACACGTAGGTGATGGACCAGTGGAACAGCCGCATCTCCTTCAGCTTCGCGCCGGTCACCTCGGCCTTGGCGCGGCTCTGCAGCCCGTGCGCCTCCCACAGCCAGAAACCGCCGGCCAGCAGGGCGACCGCGGTGTAGAACCAGCCGGTGTAGCCGAGCGGCGTCAGCAGCAGCGACACGCCGACCATCACCCAGCTGTAGAGGACGATCTGGCGGGCGACGACCTTGTTGGAGGCGACGACCGGGAGCATCGGCACGCCCACGCGCGCGTAGTCGTCCCTGACCTTCATGGACAGCGGCCAGTAGTGCGGCGGCGTCCAGAAGAACATCACCAGGAAGAGGACGACCGGCGCCCACGACATGGAGTTCGTGACGGACGACCAGCCGATCAGCACCGGCATGCAGCCCGCGATGCCGCCCCAGACGATGTTCTGCGAGGTGCGGCGCTTGAGGATCATCGTGTAGACGACGACGTAGAACAGCAGGGCGCCGAGGGAGAGCCAGGCCGACAGCCAGTTGACGGTGAGGCCGAACAGCAGGGTGGAGACCACCGCGAGGGCGATGCCGAAGGCGAGGGCCTCACCGGGGCTGACCATGCCGGTGACGATCGGGCGCTGGGAGGTGCGGTCCATCAGCGCGTCGATGTCACGGTCGATGTACATGTTCAGCGCGTTGGCGCCGCCCGCGGAGAGGTAGCCGCCCAGGCAGGTGAGCAGCACGAGGCCGAGGTCGGGCACGCCCCGCTGCGCCAGGAACATCACCGGAACGGTGGTGATGAGCAGCAGCTCGATGATCCGCGGCTTGGTGAGAGCCACGAACCCCTTGACACGGGCCCCGAACGGCCGATGGGCCGGGCTATGGCTCGTCCCGATTACCCCCGCTGGACGGGATTCAACGGCCGTCACGCACACCCCTACAGAGACATCCCAGCAAGCCTCCCCGTGTGAAGTCGCGGTAAAGGCTCGCGCGTACCACGCCACTGTAGACGTTGCCCATACCCGGATCTTCGCGGGGGTCGGTCGTGTTGGCGCACCCCCTGCGAGGGGGGCGGCAGGCCCTGGTCCGGGGCCCCTCCGACGGGCGTTCCCGGGCTCGATTGAGCACTCGTTTGACCAGCCCCGTATTCAGATGTCGAGCATCGATCAGGCCTGGTCGGGAGGCGCATCGCCAGGAAGCCCGCCAGTCGGCAACGGACCGGAAAAGCGCACGCGCTTCGGGGGTAGGCTCGGCTGCGGCCGGCCGATGTTTTGGCAATGCGCCGGCAGCCGGTGGGCTCATGCGCACCGGCATCCGACATGTGGAGAGGAGCCCTGACTCAGGGTGAGCACCAAGCCGACCACCACAGACCTCGACTGGACCGAGCTGGACCAGCGGGCCGTCGACACCGCGCGCGTCCTGGCCGCCGATGCCGTACAGAAGGTCGGCAACGGCCATCCCGGTACGGCGATGAGCCTGGCGCCCGCCGCCTACACCCTCTTCCAGAAGGTGATGCGGCACGACCCGGCGGACGCCGACTGGGTCGGACGCGACCGCTTCGTGCTGTCCGCCGGCCACTCGTCCCTGACCCTCTACACCCAGCTGTACCTGGCCGGTTTCGGCCTCGAACTGGACGACCTGAAGGCCTTCAGGACCTGGGGCTCGAAGACCCCGGGCCACCCGGAGTACGGCCACACCACGGGCGTGGAGACCACCACCGGCCCGCTGGGCCAGGGTGTCGCCAACGCGGTGGGCATGGCGATGGCCGCCCGCTACGAGCGCGGCCTGTTCGACCCGGAGGCGGCCGAGGGCACCTCCCCCTTCGACCACTTCGTCTACTGCATCGCCGGTGACGGCTGCCTCCAGGAGGGCATCTCCGCCGAGGCGTCCTCGCTGGCCGGGCACCAGAAGCTCGGCAACCTGATCCTGCTGTGGGACGACAACCACATCTCGATCGAGGGCGACACCGAGACGGCCGTCTCCGAGGACACCGTCAAGCGCTACGAGGCCTACGGCTGGCACGTGCAGCGCGTCGAGCCGCAGGAGAACGGCGACCTGGACCCGGCGGCGATCTACGCGGCGATCCAGGAGGCCAAGGCGGTCACCGACCGGCCGTCGTTCATCGCGATGCGCTCGATCATCGCCTGGCCCGCCCCGAACGCGCAGAACACCGAGGCCGCGCACGGCTCGGCGCTCGGCGCCGACGAGGTCGCCGCCACCAAGCGCGTCCTGGGCTTCGACCCGGAGCGGACCTTCGAGGTGTCCGACGAGGTCATCGCCCACACCCGCAAGGCACTGGAGCGCGGCCAGGCCGCGCGTGCCGTGTGGGAGAAGGCCTTCCAGCAGTGGCGGGACAACAACCCGCAGCGCGCCGCGGAGTACGACCGCATCGCCGCCGGTGAGCTGCCCGAGGGCTGGGAGGACAAACTCCCGGTGTTCGAGGCGGGCAAGGCGGTCGCCACGCGCGCCGCGTCCGGCAAGGTCCTCCAGGCGCTCGGCGCGGTGATCCCGGAGCTGTGGGGCGGCTCGGCCGACCTGGCCGGCTCCAACAACACCACCATCGACAAGACCAGCTCCTTCCTGCCGGCGGACAACCCGCTGCCGGAGGCGAACCCGTACGGCCGCACGATCCACTTCGGCATCCGCGAGCACGCCATGGCCGCGGAGATGAACGGCATCGCGCTGCACGGCAACACCCGCGTCTACGGCGGCACCTTCCTGGTGTTCTCCGACTACATGCGCAACGCCGTGCGCCTGTCCGCGCTGATGCACCTGCCGGTGACCTACGTGTGGACGCACGACTCCATCGGCCTCGGCGAGGACGGCCCGACCCACCAGCCGGTCGAGCACCTGGCCTCGCTGCGCGCCATCCCGGGCCTGAACGTCGTGCGCCCGGCCGACGCGAACGAGACGGCCATCGCCTGGCGGGAGATCCTGCGCCGCTGGACGAAGGAGTTCGGCAAGGGCGCCCCGCACGGCCTGGCGCTGACCCGGCAGGGCGTGCCGACGTACCAGTCGAACGAGGACGCGGCCAGGGGCGGCTACGTGCTGTTCGACGCCGACGGAGGCGAGCCCGAGGTCGTCCTGATCGCCACCGGCTCCGAGGTGCACGTGGCGGTGGAGGCGCGTGAGCAGCTCCAGGCGGCGGGCGTGCCGACGCGCGTGGTGTCGATGCCGTCCGTGGAATGGTTCGAGGAGCAGGACCAGGGGTACCGGGACAGCGTCCTGCCGCCGTCCGTGAAGGCACGTGTCGCGGTGGAGGCCGGTATCGGTCTCACCTGGCACAAGTACGTGGGAGACGCCGGCCGCATCGTCTCCCTGGAGCACTTCGGTGCGTCCGCCGACGGCAAGGTGCTTTTCCGCGAGTTCGGTTTCACTGCCGAGAACGTGGCCGCCGCCGCCCGGGAATCCCTCGCCGCGGCCCGGCGCTGACGCTCACATACGACACGTAGGAGAAGGAATTCCCATGACAGACGCACTGAAGCGCCTTTCCGAGGAGGGCGTGGCGATCTGGCTGGACGACCTGTCGCGCAAGCGGATCACGTCCGGCAACCTCGCCGAGCTGATCGACCAGCAGCACGTCGTGGGCGTCACCACCAACCCGTCGATCTTCCAGAAGGCGATCTCGGAGGGCCACGGCTACGACCAGCAGCTCGCCGACCTCGCCGCGCGCAAGGTCACGGTCGAAGAGGCCATCCGCATGATCACGACGGCGGACGTCCGTGACGCCGCCGACATCCTGCGCCCGGTGTTCGACGCCACCGGCGGCCAGGACGGCCGGGTCTCCATCGAGGTCGACCCGCGCCTGGCGCACGACACGCGGGCGACGGTCGCCGAGGCCAAGCAGCTGGCGTGGCTGGTGGACCGGCCGAACACGCTCATCAAGATCCCGGCCACCAAGGCGGGCCTCCCGGCGATCACCGAGGTGATCGGCGCGGGCATCAGCGTCAACGTCACGCTGATCTTCTCGCTGGAGCGCTACCGCGAGGTCATGGAGGCCTACCTCGCCGGCCTGGAGCAGGCCAAGGAGCGCGGCCTGGACCTGTCGGAGATCCACTCCGTGGCGTCGTTCTTCGTGTCGCGGGTGGACACCGAGATCGACAAGCGGATCGACGCGCTCGGCACCGACGCCGCCAAGGCGCTGCGCGGCAAGGCCGCCCTGGCCAACGCGCGGCTGGCCTACCAGGCGTACGAGGAGGTCTTCTCCTCCGACCGCTGGTCCGCGCTGGAGAACGCGGGCGCCAACCGGCAGCGTCCGCTGTGGGCGTCCACGGGCGTGAAGGACCCGGCGTACAAGGACACCATGTACGTCACCGAGCTGGTGGCGCCGAACACGGTGAACACCATGCCGGAGGCCACCCTGGAGGCCACCGAGGACCACGGCGAGATCACCGGCAACACCATCGTCGGCACCTACGAGCAGGCGCGTGCCGACCTCGACGCGGTGGAGGAGCTCGGCATCGCGTACGACGACGTGGTGCGGCTCCTCGAGGAGGAGGGCGTCGAGAAGTTCGAGGCGTCCTGGAACGACCTGCTGAAGTCGACCGAGGCCGAACTCGAGCGCCTCGCGCCTTCGGAGGGCTGACGCCTTGTCGAGCAGCAACCCGCTGCGTGACCCCGCAGACCGACGGCTCCCGCGTATCGCGGGGCCGTCGGGCCTGGTCATTTTCGGCGTCACGGGCGATTTGTCCCGCAAGAAGCTCATGCCCGCGGTGTACGACCTCGCCAACCGGGGTCTGCTGCCACCGGGCTTCTCGCTGGTCGGGTTCGCGCGCCGCGAGTGGCAGAACGAGGACTTCGCGCAGGAGGTCCACGACGCCGTCAAGGAGCACGCCCGCACGCCCTTCCGTGAGGAGGTCTGGCAGCAGCTCATCCAGGGCATGCGCTTCGTGCAGGGCACGTTCGACGACGACGAGGCCTTCGAGCGGCTGCGGGCCACGATCGACGAGCTGGACAAGGCGCAGGGCACGGGCGGCAACTTCGCCTTCTACCTGTCGGTGCCGCCGCGGTCCTTCCCGGTGGTCATCCAGCAGCTGAAGAAGCACGGCCTCGCCGACCAGACGGGCGGCTCCTGGCGGCGCGCGGTCATCGAGAAGCCGTTCGGGCACGACCTGAAGTCGGCCGAGGAGCTGAACAAGGTCGTCCACGAGGTCTTCGCCCCGGACCAGGTCTTCCGCATCGACCACTACCTCGGCAAGGAGACCGTCCAGAACATCCTGGCGCTGCGGTTCGCCAACACCATGTTCGAGCCGATCTGGAACCGGTCCTTCGTGGACCACGTGCAGATCACCATGGCCGAGGACATCGGCATCGGCGGCCGGGCCGGCTACTACGACGGCATCGGCGCCGCCCGTGACGTCATCCAGAACCACCTGCTCCAGCTGCTCGCGCTGACCGCGATGGAGGAGCCCGCCTCCTTCGACGCGGACGCGCTGGCCGCGGAGAAGACCAAGGTGCTGGGCGCCGTGCGGCTGCCGAAGGACCTGGGGCGCGACACCGTGCGCGGCCAGTACTCGGCGGGCTGGCAGGGCGGCGCGAAGGTGATCGGCTATCTCGACGAGGAGGGCATCGACCCGTCGTCGAAGACCGACACGTACGCGGCGATCAAGCTGGGCATCGACAACCGGCGCTGGGCGGGCGTCCCGTTCTACCTGCGCACCGGCAAGCGGCTCGGCCGCCGCGTCACGGAGATCGCGGTCGTCTTCCAGCGCGCCCCGCACTCCCCCTTCGACTCGACGGCCACCGAGGAGCTGGGCTCCAACGCGATCGTGATCCGCGTCCAGCCCGACGAGGGCGTCACCGTCCGCTTCGGCTCCAAGGTGCCGGGCACCTCGATGGAGATCCGGGACGTGTCCATGGACTTCGCCTACGGCGAGTCGTTCACGGAGTCCAGCCCGGAGGCGTACGAGCGGCTCATCCTGGACGTCCTGCTCGGCGACGCGAACCTCTTCCCGCGCACCGAGGAGGTCGAGCTGTCCTGGAAGATCCTCGACCCGATCGAGGAGTACTGGGACACCAACGGCAAGCCCGCCCAGTATCCGGCCGGCACGTGGGGACCCGTCGAGGCGGACGACATGCTCGAGCGAGACGGACGGAGCTGGCGCCGGCCATGAAGATGGACCTCACGGACACCACGTCAAGCAAGATCAACAAGGCGCTGGTGCAGGGCCGCCGCGCGATCGGTACACCGGCCGTCGGCATGGTGCTCACGCTGGTCATCGTGACGGACGAGGAGAACGCGTACGACGCCCTGAAGGCCGCGAACGAGGCGTCCCGCGAGCACCCCTCGCGCACCCTCGTGGTCGTCAAGCGCGTCTCCCGCACCCCGCGCGACCGCACGCAGTCCCGGCTGGACGCCGAGGTGCGGGTCGGCGCGGACGCGGGCACCGGCGAGACGGTCGTGCTGCGGCTGTACGGCGACGTGGTCGGCCACGCGCAGTCGGTGGTGCTGCCGCTGCTGCTGCCGGACGCCCCGGTGGTGGTCTGGTGGCCGGTGAACGCCCCGCTGGACCCGGCCAGCGATCCGCTGGGCGCCCTGGCGCAGCGCCGGGTCACCGACAGCTATGCCGCGGAGCATCCGGTGCGCGAGCTGGCGGCGCGCGCGCAGTCGTACACGCCGGGCGACACCGACCTGTCGTGGACCCGCATCACGCCGTGGCGCTCGATGCTGGCGGCGGCCCTCGACCAGGTCGAGTGCGAGGTGCGGGGCGTCGAGGTGGAGGGCGAGGAGTTCAACCCGAGCTGCGAGCTGCTGGCGATGTGGCTCGCGGACCGGCTGGACGTGCCCGTGAAGCGCTCGTCGTCGGACGGGCCGGGGCTGACGGCGGTCCGGATGGACACCGACTGCGGCCCGATCGTGCTGGACCGGGCGGACGGCTCCCTGGCGACGCTGTCCATCGAGGGCCAGCCGGCCCGCGCGGTGGCGCTGAAGCGGCGCGAGACGGCCGAGCTGATCGCGGAGGAGCTGCGGCGGCTGGACCCGGACGACACGTATGCGTCGGCGTTGCGGTACGGGGTGGACCGGCTCAAGGCGGCCGACGGGGCCGAGGCGGCGGACGAAGCTGAGGCGGCCGACGGAGCTGAGGCGACCAGTGGGACCGACGCGGCCGGTGGGACCGCCGGGACCGCCGGGACCGGTGGGGCCGATGGGCCTGGTGGGACCGGTCGGGCCGCAGCCGCCGACCGGTCCCAGCCGGCCGGCAACCCCGAGGTGACCGACGACGCCCCCGTGGCCGTCGAGGCCCCCGTGGAGACCGCGGCCAAGGCGCCCGCCAAGCGCGCGGCGGCGCAGAAGGCGCCCGTGAAGAAGGCGGCGGCGAAATGAGTACGGCACCGCAGCTGGTCGTGCACCGCGACAAGGAGCTGATGGCGCAGGCCGCGGCGGCCCGGCTGATCACGAGGATCGTGGACGCGCAGGCCTCGCGGGGTGCGGCGTCCGTGGTGCTGACGGGCGGCCGCAACGGCAACGGCCTGCTGGCGGCGCTGTCCGCGGCGCCCGCCCGGGACGCGGTCGACTGGAGCCGGCTGGACCTGTGGTGGGGCGACGAGCGGTTCCTGCCGGAGGGCGACCCGGAGCGCAATGTCACGCAGGCCCGCGAGGCCCTGCTGGACTCGGTGCCGCTGGACCCGAAGCGGGTGCACGCGATGCCGGCGTCGGACGGCCCGCACGGCTCGGACGTGGACGCGGCGGCGGCGGCCTACGCGGAGGAGCTGGCCCGCGCGGCCGGACCCGAGAACCACGGGGCGGTGCCGGCGTTCGACGTGCTGATGCTGGGCGTCGGCCCGGACACGCACGTGGCGTCGCTGTTCCCGGAACTGCCGGCGGTCCGGGAGACGGAGCGGACGGTGGTCGGGGTGCACGGCGCGCCGAAGCCGCCGCCGACCCGGGTGACGCTCACGCTCCCGGCGATCCGCGCGGCCCGCGAGGTCTGGCTGCTGGCGGCCGGGGAGGACAAGGCGGAGGCCGCGGCCATCGCCCTGTCGGGCGCCGGTGAGATCCAGGCCCCGGCGGCGGGCGCGTACGGCCGGGCCCGCACCCTGTGGCTGCTGGACGCGGCGGCTGCCTCGCTGCTGCCGAGGGCGCTGTACCCGTCGGCGACAGCCTGACGGAAGCCGGAAGAGCCGGCCCTCCGCTTCCCGCCGGAAGCGGAGGGCCGGCGCACAGGGGCCGGGCGTTACTTGACCGATCCGGCCATGACGCCCTGCACGAAGTGCCGCTGGAAGGCGAAGAACACCACCAGGGGCACGATCAGGGAGACGAACGCGCCCGGTGCCAGCACGTCCACGTTGCTGCCGAACTGGCGGATCTGCGACTGCAGTTCCACGGTCAGCGGCTGCGAGGAGCTGTCCGCGAACAGCAGCGCGACCAGCATGTCGTTCCACACCCACAGGAACTGGAAGATGGCCAGCGAGGCGATGGCCGGGCGGCCCACCGGCAGCACGAGCTGGATGAAGATCCGCCACTCGCTGCCGCCGTCCATGCGGGCGGCCTCCAGCATCTCCTTGGGCATCTCGGCGAAGTAGTTCCGCAGCAGGAACACCGCGAACGGCAGTCCGTAGGCGACGTGGAACAGCACCACGCCCGGGATCGTGCCGAACAGGCCGAGCTGGCCGAAGAGTTTGGCGACCGGCAGCAGGCCGATCTGCACCGGGACCACCAGCAGGGCGACCACCAGCAGGAACACCGCGTCGCGGCCGGGGAAGTCCAGCCAGGCGAAGGCGTATCCGGCGAGCGCCGCGAGGACGACGACCAGGACGGTCGTCGGCACCGAGATCAGCACGGTGTTCCAGAAGGCCTGCGTGATGCCCGAGTTCTCCAGCAGCGCCGAGTAGTTGTCGAAGGACAGCTGCCCGGGGCTGGTGAACACCGTCCACCAGCCGCCCTGCGCGGTCTCCTCGGCGGAGCGCAGTGAGGACAGGAACAGTCCGGCCAGCGGCGTCAGCCACACGAAGCCGATCAGCACGAGGACGGCCTGGACGACGGCGCTGCTCAGCCCGCGGCGGATGGCGTTCATCGCCGAGTTCATCGCTGACTCCTTCGGAAGCGCCGGACGTTGAACACCATCGCGGGGATCACGAGCACCAGAAGCAGCACACCCAGCGCACTGCCGAGGCCCTGGTTGTTGCCCCCGCCGAACGACACGAGCCACATCTGTGTCGCGAGGACGGTGGCGTCCTCCTGCACCGGGCCGGGCGCGATGATGTACACCAGGTCGAAGACCTTCATGACGTTGATCACGAGCGTCACAAAGACGACCGTAAGCACGGGGGCGAGCAGCGGTACGGTGATGCGCCGGAAGATCTGCCACTCGTTGGCTCCGTCCATACGTGCCGCCTCGAGAGCGTCCCGGGGCAGCGTGGCGAGACCCGCACCGATCAGCACCATCGCGAAGCCGGTCCAGATCCACAGGTACGCCCCGATGATCGCCGGGGTGACGAGTGTCGGCCCGAGCCAGGAGATGCCGTCGTACGGGGGCGCGAAGTTCGTCGCGGGCAGCTTCACCTCGTAGGAGCCGTCCGCCAGGCCCGTGAAGCGGAAGGAGCCGTCGGATCCGGTCGTGGTGCTCGCCACGGTCTTCCCGTCGCGCACCGCCTCGACCTTCATCTCGGGCAGGCCGCTCTCGCGCCGGTCGACGCGGCCCTGCTCCCCTCCCCCTCCGGGCGTGAAGTCCAGGTAGACCACGCCGCTCAGCTCGTCCGCGCCGGCCTTGCGGGCGGCGGCGCCGTACGCCGGCTCGGCGCCGCCGGGCAGGTCGTCCGGCAGGACGCCGACCAGGCCCAGGTGGACCGTGTCGCCGGGCGAGACGGCGGTGCCGGTGCGGTACGAGCCGTCGGCGGCCTTGACGATGCCCTGACCGTCCCGGGCGCGGGCGGTCGGGTAGGACGCGGTGTCCTTGAAGCTGTCGTGGACGGTGACCAGGGCGGCGTTGAGGACGCCCTTGTCCGGGTCCTCGTCGTAGGCGAGCCGGAAGATGATGCCGGCGGCGAGGAAGGACACCGCCATCGGCATGAACAGCAGCAGCTTGAAGGCGGTCGCCCAGCGGACCTTCTCCACCAGCACGGCCAGGATCAGGCCGAGGCCGGTCAGCAGGGCCGGCGCCACCACCACCCAGATCGTGGTGTTCCGGATGGCCTTGAGCGTGGCCGGGTCCCGGAACATCTCGGCGTAGTTCTCGCCGCCGACGAAGGTGTCCCCCGAGGCGTCGAAGAAGCTCCGGCCGATGGAGAACAGCACCGGGTAGACGACCAGGGCGCCCAGCAGGAGCAGTGCGGGGAACACGAACAGCACGGCGATGACCCGGCCGCGGCGCCGGAGGCGGCGGGGCCCCGGCGCGGGGCCGGCCGCGGTGGGCGGCCCCGCTTCTTTCACCAAGGTGGCGGTCATGGCAGGTCAGCTCCCGTACGCCTTGGCCGCCGCCTTCTCCAGCTCGGCCGCGGTGGCCTCCGGGTTCGACGGGTTGCGCAGGAAGTCCTGGAGGATCTTCCACTCGCCGGCGCCCTTGGTGCCGCCGAAGGCCGCCGGGGCCTGGTCGGACATGTCGAAGCGCACGGAGTCACCGGCGTCGACGAGGGACTTGGCGGTCGCCCGCGTCACGTCGTCGCCGTAGGCGGCGAGGTCGAGCTTCTTGTTCGGGGAGAGGTAGCCGCCGATCTCGGCCCACACGGCGGAGGCCTCGGGGGTGGCCAGGTACTCCAGGAGCGCCATGCCGGCCTCGCTGTTCTTGCCGTCCTTCAGGACGACGGCCGCGTCGCCGCCGCTGACCACGGGGGCGTCACCGGAGCCGACCGGCGGGAAGGGGAAGAAGTTGGCGTCCTCGCCGATCTTCTTGCCGAACTGGTCCTTGGCGACACCGGCGACGAAGTCGCCCTCGTAGACCATGCCGGCCTGGGGCTTGGGGCCGAAGACCTTCTCCACCGAGCCGGGGAAGTCGGTGTTGAGGGCGCCCTTCTGGCCGCCGGCGATGAGCTGCTTGTCCTTGAACAGCTTGCCGAGCGTGGTGAGCGCGTCGACGACGCTCTGGTCGGTCCACTTCAGCTTGTGGGCGGCGAGCGCGTCGTACTTCTCCGGTCCGGCCTGGGAGAGGTAGATGTTCTCGAACCAGTCGGTGAGCGTCCAGCCGTCCTGGCCGGCGACCGAGAAGGCGGCGAGCCCGGAGTCGGAGATCGTCTTGCCGGCCTTGAGCATCTCGTCGTAGGTCTTCGGCGTCTCGACGCCGGCCTGGGCGAGGGCGTCGGGGCTGTACCAGACCGTCGACTTGTGGGCGGCCTTGAAGTAGAGGCCGTACAGGGTGCCGTCGACGCTGCCGTAGTCCTTCCAGACGGGCGCGAAGTTGGCGTCCACGGCCGTCTGCGTCTTCTTGGACAGCGGCTTGAGCCACTTGTTCTTGGCGAACTGCTGGAGCACGCCGACCTGCGGGACCATCACGACGTCGGGCGCGTTGCCACCCTCGATCTTGCTGCCGACGACGGTGGAGACGTTGTCGCCGGTGGACACGAACTGCGTCTTGGCGCCGGTCTTCTCGGTGAAGGCGTCCAGCACCTTCTGGAAGTTCTTCTGCTCGGTGCCGGACCAGACGCCGGCCACGGTGACGGTCTGGCCGCTGAGGGCCTTGTCGCCGCCGCCGGCGGAGACGTCGTCGCCGCCGCAGGCGGTCGCGCCGAACGCCATGGCTATGGCGGTGCAGCTCGCGAGGAGGGTGGTGCGTCGTCGCATCATCGTTGATGTCCCTTCGTGGATGGGGGGGTCGGGAAGAACCGGAGGGCTCAGTCGGTGAGCCACCAGGCGGCCGTGGAACCGGGGAGCACCCCGGCCGGGCAGGGGCCGCTGGACAGCAGGGGGGTGCCCGGGACCGGCGCCGGTGTGGGCGCGGTCCCGAAGTTCACGGCGCAGACCAGGCCGTCGCCGCGGTCGAAGGCCAGCACGCCGGGCGGGGAGTCCATCCAGTGCAGCGTGCCCTCGCCCAGCTGGGGCAGGGCGGCGCGCAGTTGGAGGCCGTCGCGGTACAGGTGCCAGAAGGAGCGGGTGTCGGCGAGCGCCCGGTCGGTGGCGTACTCGGCGAAGTACTCCGGCTGCGGCAGCCACGGCTTGGCGCTCTCCGCGCCGGAGGTGAAGCCGAACGGGGAGGCCTGGCCGGACCAGGGCAGCGGCACCCGGCAGCCGTCGCGTATCCGGGCGCGGCTGCCGGTGCGGCGGAAGATCGGGTCGGTGAGCACGTCGTCGGGCAGGTCGACGACCTCGGGCAGGCCCAGTTCCTCGCCCTGGTAGATGTACGCGGCACCGGGCAGCGCCAGCATGAGCAGCGCGGCGGCGCGGGCGCGGGCGGCGCCGAGGCCGCTGCCGTGCGGGGTGGGTTCGCCGTAGCGGGTGACGGTGCGGACCTGGTCGTGGTTGTTGAGCACCCAGGTGACCGTGGAGCCGGTGCCGGCGATGTCCTGCATGGCCTCGGAGATGACCTTGCGGAAGGCGTCGGCGTCCCAGGGCGCGCTGAGCAGGTCGAAGAAGAACGCCTGGTGGAGTTCGTCGGGGCGGACGTACTTGGCGTGTTCGCGGGCGCTGGGGACGGACACCTCGCCGACGAGCAGGCGGTCGTTGCCGTCGCGGGCGGTGTACTCCTCGCAGATGGCCCGCCAGCGGCGCCACACGTCGTGCACCTCGGGCTGGTTCCAGGCGAGCGGGTTGACCGAGTCGCGGGTGCGGGCGTCGGCCTCGGGGTCCGGGGAGTCGGGCAGGTCGGGGTGCTTGTAGAGGCCGGCGGCGACGTCGATGCGGAAGCCGTCGACGCCCCGGTCGAGCCAGAAGCGCAGGATGCGTTCGAACTCGGCGGGGATCTCGGGGTTGCGCCAGCTCCAGTCGGGCTGTTCCGGCGTGAACATGTGCAGGTACCACTGGCCGGGGCGGCCGTCCGGCTCGGTGACGCGGGTCCAGGCCGGGCCGCCGAACATGGCGTGCCAGTTGTTGGGCGGCTCGCTGCCGTCCGGGCCGCGGCCGTCGGCGAAGTGGAAGCGGGCGCGGGCCGGGCTGCCGGGCGGGGAGGCGAGGGCCTCGCGGAACCAGGGGTGCTCGCTGGAGCAGTGGTTCGGCACGATGTCGAGCAGTACGCGGATGCCGAGGCGGTGGGCCGCCGCCATCAGCCGGTCGAACTCGTCGAGGTCCCCGAAGACCGGGTCGACTCCGCAGTAGTCGGCGACGTCGTAGCCGTGGTCGTGCTGCGGGGAGGGGTAGAACGGGCTCAGCCAGATCCCGTCCACGCCGAGCTTCTTGAGGTACGGCAGTCCTGCCCGGACGCCGGCGAGGTCACCGATGCCGTCACCGGTGCTGTCCAGGAAGCTGCGGACGTACACCTGGTAGATCACTGCGTCGCGCCACCAGCGGTGGGTGTCGATGCGCTTGAGACTCACCCCGTCGACCTGTCTGTGCGTGCTTGTTCGTGCCTGACGTTATGCATGCATGTTAAGTAGCAGTGACGAGAGGGTGTCAATGAACTCGCGGATGCTACTGGTGAGTTGACCTGCCCATGTGGGGTCATATTCGGGCAAAATGAGCGCAGTTGAGATGTGCGCGTTACCTAACAGATAAGTACCGGGAGATTACCGAGAGACAGCGGACAGCTCGCGCGCCAGCCGCCGCACCGCGGCCTCGGGCGTGCCGCGTCCGGTCAGCGCGTCGTGCACGACCGCCTGCACCACCAGGGAGACCTGGTCGTAGCGCGGGCTCTTGGGGCGCGGCGCCGCCGCGAGCACGCTCTCGCGCAGCGTCGGCAGATACGGGAATGCGGCGATCAGCCCGGGGTCCTCGTAGAGGTCCGCCCGCACGGGCGGCAGCGCGCCGCGGATCAGCACCTGGCGCTGGACGCGTTCGCTGGTGAGGTACGCGATGAGCCGCGCCGCCGAGTCGGGGTGGCGCGCGTGGGAGCTGACGGCGAGGTTGGAGCCGCCGAGCACACTGGTGCCCGGCCCGTCGGGCCCCGGCAGCGGTACGGCGCCGACCTTGCCCGCCACCCGGGAGCCCGGGGCGGAGGCGCCGACGTACGCGTAGGGCCAGTTGCGCAGGAAGAGCAGCCGGCCGTCCTGGAAGGCCTGCTTGGACTCCTCCTCCTTGTACGTCAGGGCCCGCCGCGGTATCCAGCCCTCCCGGACGCCGCGCGCGAGGAAGCCGATGCCCTCGCGCGCGGCCTGCGAGTCGACGGTGACGCGCTCGCCCTCGTCGCCGAGGATCGTGCCGCCCGCCGAGTAGACGACCTCGGCCGCGTTGACGGTCAGGCCCTCGTACGGCAGCAACTGGCCCGCGTAGCCGTCGAGTCCGTGCTTCGGCGCGATCGTCTTCGCGGCGCGCTCCAGCTCCGCCCAGGTGCGCGGCGGCGGCACACCCTCCTCGGCGAGGACGTCCTTGCGGTACAGCAGCAGCCCGGCGTTGGTCACGTACGGCACGGCGTACAGCTTGCCGTCATAGGTGGCCGTGTCGACCACCGGTGGCAGGAAGGTGCCGAGCGGGAAACGCTCGCGCGGCAGCGGGCGGATCCAGCCGGCCGCCGCGAACTCCGGGGTCCAGTTGACGTCGATGTTGAGGACGTCGAACCGGCTGCGCTCACCGCCGCCCCGCAGATCGGTGGCCATCTGCGCGCGCGTCTCGTCGGCGGAGTCCGGCAGCTCGACGAGGGTGACCTTTTCGCCGGGGTGCGTACGGTTCCAGCCCTCCAGCAGCGGCCCCAGATAGCCGGTGAGGTCTCCGGCGGTGGCCAGCGTGAGCGGTCCGCGCCCGTCGCCGGACGCGGTTTCGGCCCGCGCCCCGGAGGCCACGTACCCGGTCAGGACCACTGCGAGGACCAGGAGGCACCTACCGGCGGCGTGCGTCCACCGCATAGGTTCCTCCCCGAGCACCGGCACCGGGCGTCTTCGCCCGCGGTCGAAGGCCATGTATACCTGTTAGGTAATGGGCGATACTAGGGCCTGGAGCACATTACGAGGACTGGAGGACAGCACGAGTGCGTCTGCCCCTCCTGGCACTCCTGGCACGCGGTCCGGCTCACGGCTACGAGCTCAAACAGGACCTTGAGCTCCTGCTGGGCTCCGCGTACCCTCAGCCGAACGTCGGCCAGATCTACGTGACCCTCGGCCGCCTCGAGAAGTCCGGACTGATCGAGGGCGAGGACGTCCACCAGTCCAGCCGGCCCAACAAGAAGGTCTACCACCTCACCGACGCCGGGCGCGAGGCGCTGCGCGCCTGGTTCGAGGAGCCCGAGGACGAGCCGCGGGTGCGGGACGAGTTCTTCATGAAGCTCGCGCTCGCCCCGCAGACCGGCCTCGCCGACCAGATCGCCCTCATCAACAAGCAGCGGCGCCAGTACCTGAACACCATGCGCAGTCTGTCCAAGCTGGCCACCGCCGAAGACCGGGACAACCGCATCGCACACCTGCTCATCGAGGGTGCGATGCTGCACCTGCAGGCCGATCTCGACTGGCTGGAGCGGTGCCAGGAAGAGCTGGAGGAGCTGGAGTGAGCGACGGTTCCCCGCCCGTGCTGCGCGCCGAGGGCCTGGTCAAGACCCACCACGGCGAGGGCGCGCCCGCCCACGCCGTGCGCGGGGTCGACCTGAGCGTGCGGGCGGGCGAGTTCGTGGCGATCACCGGCCCGTCCGGCGCCGGCAAGTCGACGCTGCTGCATCTGCTCGGCGGTCTGCAGCGCCCCGACGCCGGCAGCATCTGGCTGGACGGCGAGTGCACGGACGGCTACAGCGAGGCGCGCTGGGCCGTGGAGCGCAGGAAGCGCATCGGGATCGTCTTCCAGTTCTTCAACCTCGTCTCCAACCTGTCGGTCGCCGACAACGTCGAACTGCCCGCGCTGCTCGCCGGGGTGCCGCCGAAGCAGGCCCGCGCCGAGCGGGAGCGGCTGCTGGCCGAGCTGGGCCTGGCCGGCAAGGAGCGCGGCATGCCCGGTGAGCTGTCCGGCGGTGAGCAGCAGCGGGTCGCGCTGGCCCGCGCACTGGTCAACCATCCGCCGCTGCTGCTCGCCGACGAGCCCGCGGGCAGCCTGGACAGCAGGGGCACGCGCGAGGTGATGCGGCTGCTGTCCCGCTTCCACCAGCGCGGCCAGACCATCCTGCTGGTCACCCACGACGCCCGGATGGCCAGCGCCGCCGACCGCGTCATCAGCTTCTTCGACGGCCGGATCGCCGACGACGCGGTACTGGACGGCACACCGTCGCGCGGCGCCGGCATATCTGGGGTGCTGGAGCTCAAGGACTGATGCGGGGGGCACGACTGATGGGGTACGCCTGCCGGGGTGGGGGCGAGGTGGGACGGGCCTGCGGCGGGGGGCGCGAGGGGTCCCGGATCTGCCGCGTCGCGGGCGGGGCGGGACGGGGCTGGGGCGGGTCCCGCACCTGCCGCGCCGCACGTGAGCCGGGGGTGACCCGGGACGGGGCCCCGGCCTGCCGTGCCGCGCGCGAGCCGGAACGAACCTGCGGTGGGTCCCGGGCCTGCCGCGCCACACGTGAACCGGGGGTGGCCCAGGATGAGGCCCCCGCCTGCCCCGCCGCGCGCGAGCAGGAGCAGACCCGCGCCCGGTCCCAGGACTGGCGCGCCGCGCGCGAGCCAGGAGGCTGAGCCCCGTGCGAGCCACCATGCGCTGGGCGCACTCCGATCTGCGCACGCACCGCGGCGAGGCGCTGTTCCTGGTGCTCGCCACCGCGGGCATCGTCGCCTCACTGCTGCTGGCCACGGCCCTGTTCGGGTACGCCACGAACCCGTGGCAGCGGGTCTTCACGCAGGCCCGTGGCGCGCACGTGTGGCTGCACACCGCCCTCTCCGCCGACCCGGCGGCACTGGCCGCGCTGGACGGCGTCGAGTCCGTCGCCGGCCCCTACCCCACCGAGTCCACCGCCGTCACCGCGCGTGGCACCCGCGCCTCCGTCGAGCTGCGCGGCACGCCCGAGCTGCCCGAGGTCGGCCGCCCGCTGCTCACCGCCGGGCGCTGGCTCGACCCGGCGGTCCCCGACGGGGTGGTCCTGGAGTCCCGGGTGGCCCGCGCGCTGCTGGCCGAACCCGGCGACACGGTCACCGTGCCCGGCTCGGCCCGCACCCTGACCGTGCTCGGCGTCGCCGACAGCGCGGAGCGGCGCTACCGGCCGGGTGAGCGGCCCGGCCTGGTGTGGACGCAGCCGTCCGCCGTGTCCGACCCGTCCGGCCAGGCGATCGGGCTGCGTCTGACCGACCCGGAGGACACCGACTACGCCGTCCAGCGCGCGGTGACCGTACTGGGCGCCGGAGCCATCGGCGAGGTCAGCACCTGGAAACAGGCGCGGGCCGAGGCCCAGGGCGAGAACCGGCTGCTCGGGCAGGTGCTCGGGCTGTTCGGGCTCGGCGCGCTGGTCGCCGCCGGGCTCGCGGTGCACGGGGCGATCGGCACCCGCATCCGGGGCCATCTGCGGGACATCTCGGTGCTGAAGGCGATCGGCTTCACGCCCGGCCAGGTGGTCCGCGTCTTCCTGCTCCAGCACATCGCCTACGCGCTGCTGGGCGCCGTGTCCGCCGCCGCCCTCGCCGAGGCGCTGGGCAGCCGCATCCCGGGGCGGCTCGGCGACGCGGTCGGCGTGTGGCAGGGGCTGCCCGGTCACACCCTGGCGCTGGGCGCGGTGCCGGTGGGCGCGGTGCTGTTCATCGGCGCGACGACCGGGCTCGCCGCCTGGCGGGCGGGCCGGGTGCCGCCGGTGCCGCTGCCGAGGCCCGCCGCCCCGTCGGGCGGGCGCCTGCCGGGGGCGGCACGCCGGGCGCTGGGCATGCGGGTGCCGCCCGCGCTGGTGCTGGGCTGGCACAAGGCGTCCTCGCACCGCCCGCGCTCGCTCGGCACGGTCGCACGACTCGCGCTGCCGCTGCTGCTGATCGTGGTGGCGATGAGCGCCTGGACCACCATCGAGCGGTTCCACGACAGCCCCGAGGACATCGGCCTGCCGGCCGCGCTCACCGTCCGCGCGGACGCCGGACTGGGCGACCGGGAGACCCGTGCCCTGCTGGAGCGCGACCCGCAGGTCGCCGCCGCCCACCCCGGCGTCGAGGTGGCCGCGCTGGTGCCCGGCCAGACCGCCACGATCGCGCTGCGCGGCCTCGGCACCCGCGAGGACCCCTACCCGTACCCGCTCGCCGAAGGGCGCGCCGCGCGCGGTTCCGACGAGGCCGTCGCCGGGCAGGGCCTGCTGGACCTGCTGGACGTGCGGGTCGGCGACTGGGTGCGGATGACGGTGGGCGACCAGCCGCAGATCCTGCACATCGTGGGCCGCAGCATCGAACCGGAGAACGCCGGCCGGGTCATCTCCACCTCGCTCGACACCCTCCGCGAGAACGACCCGCGGCTGCGCCCCACCCTGTACCAGCTCCGGCTCGAACCGGGCGCCGACCCGGACGAGGTGGCCGCCCGGCTCACCGCCGCGGGCGACGGGCGTCTGGACGTGCACGCCGTGCCGAACCCGGCCGACGGGCTGTCCCCGTTGCGGGGCGTCGTCGTCGGGGTGATCGGCGTGCTCGCCCTCATCGGGCTGATCGAGCTGTTGACCGCGATCGGCGGCACGGTCCGCGAGAGCGAGCGCGACCTGCTGGCGCTGAAGGCCATCGGCCTCTCCCCGCGTCAGATCACCGCGATCACCGTCACCGCGACCGGCTGCACCGCCTTCCTCGCCGTCCTCGTCGCCACGGCCCTCGGTCTGCCGCTCGCGCACTGGCTGATCGACTACCAGGGCAGTACGAGCGGCATCGGCGCCGGTATCGCGCAGTTCCCCTCTCCCGCGCTGCTGCTGCTGTTCGGCGCGGCGGCGGTGCTGGGCGCCGTGGCCCTCGCCGCCGTCCCGGCGGCCCGCGCGGCCCGCCGCCGCCTGGCGGACACCCTCAGCGCCGTGGCGTGAAGCCGTTGCGGCCGCGGCTGCCCGTGATCGCCGGGGAGTCCGCGGGAAGCGGCCGGCGCCGCGAGCCGCCCGCTTCCCGCGGCACCGGTCAGGCCCGGCCGCGCAGCTCCCGGTAGGTGGCGACGAGCGCCTTGGTGGAGGCGTCCAGGCCCTCGACGTCGGCGCCCCCGGTGAGGGCGGGCTCGACGCGCTTGGCGAGGACCTTGCCGAGTTCGACGCCCCACTGGTCGAAGGAGTCGATGTTCCAGATCGCGCCCTGCACGAACACCTTGTGCTCGTACAGCGCGACGAGCTGTCCCAGCACGGACGGCGTCAGCTGGCGCGCCAGGATCGTCGTCGTCGGATGGTTGCCCTTGAACGTCTTGTGCGCGACCAGGTCCTCCGGCACGCCCTCGGCCCGCACCTCGTCCGGTGTCTTGCCGAAGGCCAGCGCCTGCGTCTGGGCGAAGAAGTTCGCCATCAGCAGGTCGTGCTGCGCCTTGAGCGTGTCGCTCAGCTCGGCGACCGGCTCGGCGAAGCCGATGAAGTCGGCCGGGATCAGCTTCGTGCCCTGGTGGATCAACTGGTAGTAGGCGTGCTGCCCGTTGGTGCCCGGCGTGCCCCACACGACCGGGCCCGTCTCCCACTCGACCTCGCGCCCGTCCCGGCCGACGTACTTGCCGTTGGACTCCATGTCGAGCTGCTGGAGGTAGGCGGTGAACTTGGACAGGTAGTGGCTGTAGGGCAGCACCGCGTGCGACTGGGCGCCGAGGAAGTTGCCGTACCAGACGCCCAGCAGGCCCAGCAGCAGCGGCACGTTGGACTCGGCGGGCGCGGTCCGGAAGTGCTCGTCCACGAGGCGGAAGCCGTCGAGCATCTCCCGGAACCGGTCCGGGCCGATCGCGATCATCAGCGACAGGCCGATCGCCGAGTCGTACGAGTAGCGTCCGCCGACCCAGTCCCAGAACTCGAACATGTTCGCCGTGTCGATGCCGAACCCGGCGACCTTCTCCGCGTTGGTCGACAGGGCGACGAAGTGCTTCGCCACCGCCTCCGGACCGGCCCCCAGCCCGTCGAGCAGCCACTCGCGCGCGGAGGTGGCGTTGGTGACCGTCTCGATGGTGGTGAACGTCTTGGACGCCACGATGAACAGCGTCTCGGCCGGGTCCAGGTCCCGCAGGGCCTCGTGCAGGTCGGCCCCGTCCACGTTCGACACGAAGCGGAACGTCACGTCCCGTGCCGTGTACGCCCGCAGCGCCTCGTAGGCCATCGCCGGGCCGAGGTCGGAGCCGCCGATGCCGACGTTGACGACGTTCCTGATCCGCCTGCCGGTGTGCCCGGTCCACTCCCCGGAGCGGACCCGGTGGGCGAAGTCGGTCATCCTGTCGAGGACGGCGTGCACCTTCGGCACGACGTTCTCGCCGTCGACCTCGATCACGGCGTCCGCCGGGGCGCGCAGCGCGGTGTGCAGCACGGCGCGGTCCTCGGTGACGTTGATCCTCTCGCCGTCGAACATGGCGTCCCGCAGCCCGAACACGTCGGTCGCCGCGGCCAGTTCGCGTAGCAGCCGCAGCGTCTCGTCGGTGACGAGGTGCTTGGAGTAGTCGACGTGCAGGTCGCCCACCCGGAGCGTGTACCGGGAGCCGCGGCCGGGGTCGGCGGCGAACAGCTCACGCAGGTGCGTCTCGCCGAACTCCTCGCGGTGTGTGGCGAGAGCGGTCCACTCGGGGGTCTGATTGAGCCTGGCACGGCCGTCTGCGTTCATTTCTGACTTCACGCCTCTTTCCTACCTGTCCCTGCTGCGTACCTTGCCCCGCTGCCGGTCCCAACCTAATTGATCAGTGGGCAACGCGACCTGTCGTCGGGGCGTCGTCCGGTTCAACAGCGGGTACGTCCGGCTTGCGCGCCGGTATCAGGCAGCCGACGGCGAGCACCAGCAGGGCGGCGGCGAGCAGCGCGGGCCCGTTCAGCCCGAACAGCCCGGCGACGGCCCCGCCGAGCAGTGCCCCCAGCGGCGCCCCGGACGTCGAGGCGGTGCGGAACGCGGCGGCGATGCGGCCCAGCGCGGCCCGGGGGCTGCGCTCCTGCATGAGGGTGGCCTGGTTGACGTTCCACACCATGCCCATCGCGCCGAGCAGCAGCATGCCCGCGACGAGCGCCCCGAGGTGCCGCGCGGTCCCCATGAGCAGCAGCGCCCCCGTCTGGACGCTTCCGGCGAGCAGCAGCGCACGCACCCGCCCGAGCCGGTCGGCGACGCGCCGGGCCAGGAAGCCGCCTGCGATGCCGCCGGCCGCGTACGCCGTCGTCGCGGCCACGTACCCCGTGTCCCCGGCGTCGAGCCAGCGCGTCACGTGCAGCACCAGTGTGGCGATCAGGGCGCCCATGCCGATGTTGGACAGCAGCGTGGCCGCGCACACCGCCCGCAGCGGACGGTCGCCCCACAGCGCGCGCAACCCCGCACGTCTCTCCGCGCGCAGGGTGCTGCCCGCCGCACGCGGCTCCCGCTCGGGCGGTACCCCGCGCAGGGACGCGACGAGGGCGGCGGCCAGCAGATAGGTGGCCGCGTCGGCCGCGAACGGCACGGCGAGGCCGACGGCGAGCAGCAGCGGCACGAAGGGCCCGGCGAGCAGGCCGCCCGCGAACTGCTGCCCGGTCATCAGCCGGGCGTTGGCACCACCCAGGGCCGCGGGGCCGACCAGGGACGGCAGCAGGGCGGTGGCGGCGTTGTCGAAGAGGGTCTGGAGCGCCGTCAGCGAGAAGGCGAGCGCGAGCAGCAGCGGGACCGAGGCGTGCCCGAGGGCGACGGCGAGCGCGAAGCCCGCCACGAGCAGCCCGCGCGTGAGGTCCACCGCCCACATCGCGCGCCGCTGGTCCACCCGGTCCGCGACGGCGCCGCCGAGCAGCCCGAACAGCAGCCAGGGCAGATAGCCGCAGGCCGTCACGGAGGCGATGACGAGCGGCTCGTCCGTGAGCTGCACGGCGATCAGGGGCAGCGCGGCCGTGCGCAGCGCGTCCCCGAAGCGGGACAGCACGGCGGCGGTCCACAACCGCCCGAACCCGCCGCGCCACGCCGGAGCGCGCCCGTGCGCCACCCCGCTGTCCACCCCGACCGTCGCCACCGCTCCCCCTCACGATTCGCCGATGCACAAACCGTAGGGGGCACCACTGACAACGGGTCCGAAGCGCGGTGGACCACCGGCCCGGACGGCGGGCCGGAACGGCTCCGGCCAGGCACCGCTCGGTGCCCGGCCGGATCCAACTCCTAGATTTCGCCCCGCAGTTTGGCGAGGGCCTCGGCGAGGATGGCCTCGCCGTCCGCATCGCTGCGGCGCTCCCTCACGTACGCCAGGTGCGTCTTGTAGGGCTCGGTGCGCGGCGGGTCCGGCGGGTTGTCCCGGTCCTGTCCGGCCGGAAAGCCACAGCGCGGGCAGTCCCAGGTCTCGGGCACCTGCGCGTCGCTGGCGAAGCTCGGCTGCGTCTCGTGCCCGTTGGAGCACCAGAAGGAGATGCGCAGACGCGGGGCGGACTCGCCGCGCTCGGCCTCGCCCATCGGCCCCGCCCCGACCCGGCTACCTCGGATCGCGTTGCCACTTGCCACGGTCGTAACTCCCTGCGTGAAGGTGCCGCGAAGCGAGTCGGCGTCTCGCTTCGCTGCGAGCGCCTCAGTCTACGTAAGGCCCAACGCGCGTCCAGTGATGGGAGTTACAGCCCCCGCACCTAGACGCAAGCCCCATGATAGGCCGCGCCCAGCTGCGCGTACCCAACATGGGGCCATACGTACGGAATGCGCGTACCGCTCAGTTGTTCGCCTTCATGAGCAGGCCGAGCACGATGATGCAGGCCACCCACAGCAGACCGACCACGACGGTGATCCGGTCGAGGTTGCGCTCGGCGACGGAGGAGCCGCCGACGGACGACTGCATGCCGCCACCGAACATGTCGGAGAGGCCGCCGCCCTTGCCCTTGTGCATCAGCACCAGCAGCATCAGCAGCCCGCTGAAGACGATCAGGGCGATCGAGAACCCCATAACCACGGCTGGACCAACTTCCTCGGAATCGGATGGACGACGACGGGGGCACGGCGCTGTGGCCATGCCCCCGCAAGAGTACGACGGATCGTCGCTAGCGCATACTCACTGGTCGCGCTACTGGTCGCGGAACCGCACGATCTTGACGAACTCGTCCGCGTCCAGGGACGCGCCGCCGACCAGGGCGCCGTCGATGTCGGCCTGCGCCATGATCTCGGCGACGTTGCCCGACTTCACGGAGCCGCCGTACTGGATGCGGACCTTGTCGGCCAGCTCCGGCGAGTACAGCTCGGCGACCCTGGCGCGGATGGCGGCGCAGACCTCCTGGGCGTCCTCGGCGCCGCAGACCTTGCCGGTGCCGATGGCCCACACGGGCTCGTAGGCGATCACGACGGACTCGGCCTGCTCGGCCGGCACGTCCTTCAGGCCGCCCTCGACCTGGGCGAGGGTGTGGGACACGTGGTTGCCCGCCTCGCGGACCTCCAGCTCCTCGCCGACGCACAGGATGGGGGTGAGGCCGTGCTTGTAGGCGGCCTTGACCTTGGCGTTCACCAGCTCGTCGGTCTCGTTGTGGTACTGGCGGCGCTCGGAGTGGCCGACCGCCACGAACGTGCACTTCAGCTTGGCCAGCATCGCGCCGGAGATCTCACCGGTGTACGCGCCGGAGTCGTGCGCCGAGATGTCCTGGGCGCCGTACTTGATCTTCAGCTTGTCGCCGTCGACCAGGGTCTGCACGGAGCGCAGGTCGGTGAAGGGGGCCAGGACGGCGACCTCGACGGCCTCGTAGTCCTTGTCGGCCAGGGCGAAGGCGAGCTTCTGGACGTGGGCGATGGCCTCGAGGTGGTTGAGGTTCATCTTCCAGTTGCCCGCCATCAGCGGCGTGCGCGTGCTCATAAGGGGTCAGTCCTCCAGTGCGGCGAGGCCGGGGAGCGTCTTGCCCTCGAGGTATTCGAGGGAGGCGCCGCCACCGGTCGAGATGTGGCCGAATGCGTTCTCGTCGAAGCCCAGGGTGCGCACGGCCGCGGCGGAGTCGCCACCGCCGACCACGGTGAAGCCCGGGGAGTCGAGGAGGGCCTGGGCGACCGCCTTGGTGCCCTCGGCGTAGTCGGGGTGCTCGAAGACGCCCATGGGGCCGTTCCAGAAGACGGTGGCCGCGTCGGCGAGCTTCGAGGCGTACAGCTTGCGGGACTGCGGACCGATGTCCAGGCCCATCTGCCCGGCCGGGATGGCGTCCGCGGCGACGGTGGTGGCGTTGGCCGGGGCCTTGGTCTTCAGGTCCGGGAACTCGGGACCCACCACCGCGTCGACGGGCAGCACCAGCTCGACGCCGGTCTTCTCCGCGCGCTCGACGTACTCCAGGACGGCCGGGATCTGGTCCTCCTGAAGGAGCGAGCTGCCGATCTCGTAGCCCTTCGCCTTCAGGAAGGTGTACGCCATGCCACCGCCGATGAGGATGCGGTCGGCCTTGCCGAGCAGCTGGTCGATCACGGCGAGCTTGTCGGAGACCTTGGCGCCGCCGAGGGCGACGACGTAGGGCCGCCGGACGTCGTCGGTGAGCTTCTTCAGGACGCCGACCTCGGTGGCGATGAGGTGGCCGGCGTAGTGCGGCAGGCGGGCCGGCAGGTCGAAGACCGAGGCGTGCTTGCGGTGCACCGCGCCGAAGCCGTCGCCGACGTAGACGTCGGCGAGGGACGCGAGCCGGTCGGCGAAGGCGGCGCGCTCGGCGTCGTCCTTGCTGGTCTCACCCGCGTTGAAGCGGAGGTTCTCGATGACGGCGACCCGGCCGTCGGCGAGGCCGGCGACGGTGGACTCGGCCGACTCGCCGACCGTGTCGGTGGCGAAGGCGACGTCCGCGCCGAGGAGTTCACCGAGCCGCGCGGCGGCGGGCGCGAGGGAGAACGCCGGGTCCGGGGCGCCCTTGGGGCGGCCCAGGTGGGAGGCGACGACCACGCGGGCGCCCGCCCCGGCGAGCGCCTCGACGGTGGGCAGCACGGCCCGGATACGGCCGTCGTCGGTGATGGTGGTGCCGTCGAGCGGCACGTTCAGGTCGGCGCGGACGAAGACGCGCTTGCCCGCGACGCCTTCGGTGAGGAGTTCGTCGATCGTCTTCATGAGGGTCTCCTGCGGAGGGCTCGTGATCGAGTGGTGGGCCTGATCTGCACGCGAGTCAGGGCTCGGACAATGCATGGTGCACTGTCCGAGCCCTGCTCCCGCATCGAGGTGCCTGTCAGGCGATCAGAGCTGGTCGCCGACGAAGACCGTGAGGTCGACGAGGCGGTTGGAGTAGCCCCACTCGTTGTCGTACCAGCCGATGACCTTCACGTTCGTGCCCTCCTGGACCATGGTCAGGGAGGAGTCGAAGGTGCAGGACGCCGGGGCGTTGACGATGTCGGAGGAGACGATCGGGTCCTCGGTGTACTCGAGGATGCCCTTCAGCTCGCCCTCGGCCGCCTTCTGGAAGGCGGCGTTGACCTCTTCCTTGGTGACCTCGCGGCCCAGCTCGACGACCAGGTCGGTGACCGAGCCGGTCGGGACCGGAACGCGCATGGACATGCCGTCCAGCTTGCCCTTGAGCTGCGGCAGGACCAGGGCGGTGGCCTTGGCGGCGCCGGTGGTGGTCGGGATGATGTTCTCGGCGGCGGCACGGGCGCGGCGCAGGTCCTTGTGCGGGAAGTCCAGGATGCGCTGGTCGTTCGTGTACGCGTGCACCGTCGTCATCAGGCCCTTGACGATGCCGAAGCTCTCGTCCAGGACCTTGGCCATCGGCGCCACACAGTTGGTGGTGCAGGAGGCGTTGGAGATGACGTGGTGGTTCGCCGGGTCGTAGGTCTCGTGGTTGACACCCATGACGACGGTGACGTCCTCGTCCTTGGCCGGAGCCGAGATGAGGACCTTCTTCGCACCGCCGGCCAGGTGCTTGGCGGCGTCGTCCCGCTTGGTGAAGATGCCGGTCGACTCGATGACGATGTCGACGCCCAGCTCGCCCCACGGGATGTCGGCGGGGTCGCGCTCGGCGAGGACCTTGATGGTCCTGCCGCCGACGGTGATGGTGTCCTCGGTGTGCGTGACCTCCTGCTTGAGGCGGCCGAGGATGGTGTCGTACTTCAGCAGGTGGGCGGTGGTCGCGGTGTCACCCAGGTCGTTGACAGCCACGATCTCGATGTCTGCACCCTGCTCCAGCAGCGCGCGGAAGTAGTTACGACCGATGCGGCCAAAGCCGTTGATGCCTACGCGGATCGTCACGAACCGATCTCCTCGTTGGTACGCCGGTTTCGAGACCGGCGAGCTGTATGGGATGTCCCCGACCACCTACGACCCTACCTCTCCGGGGCCCCGGAGGTGACATTCGGCTTTCCCGCGCACGGCAACGCGGCCCGTACCCGCCAGTAGGGTACGGACCGCTGGGACCGTGAGGTCGTGTCGCTCGATCTGACTACGCAGGGCCAACCGCGGTTGACCGGAAGGTCACCCGTCCAGGGCCGTGAGCGCCTTCCTCAGCAGCGCGGCCCGCTCGGCCGCGGAGGCGAGGTGCTCCAGACCGAAGCCGAGGAGCACGGTGTGCTCCGTGCTGACCGCTCCGTGGGTGCGGAACAGCTCCCCGGTGCGCGTCCAGTCCTTCAGTACGGCCGGGCTGCCCGGGGGCGGTCCGGCGGCCCGCCAGGCCCCGAGCGACGACTCGAAGTCCTCGGTGCCGGTGGCCGTGGAGCCGACGACGAGCGAGGCGTCGTCCGCGAGGACGCCGTGGCCGCCGGTGCCCGGGTCGGTGACGTAGCTGAGGGAGACCTCGACGGTCTTGCCCGCGTAGGCGCTCAGGTCGAAGTTCACCTGCTGCCAGCCCTCGGAGGCGCCGGTGAGGCTGTGCCACGCGCCGGTGGTGCCGGTGGCGGCGCAGCTGCCGTCGTTCACGGTCAGGTAGTGCTCCAGCCACGGGTGCTCACCGACGTAGAAGCCGGCCTCGCACTCGGCCGGCACCTCGGTGCCGGTGGCGCCGCCCGCCTCGGGGAGCGTCGTCCAGTCGCCGGCGCCCGCGGTGTGGGCCTCGACGACGACGTGGTCGTAGCCGGCCTCGGTGTCCCACAGCAGCCGGGTGCGCAGCGTGGGCCGGTCGGCCGCGGCGACGCCGGTGAGGTCGATCGTGCGGGTGAGGCGCTTGTAGGCGTCGTCGGTGTGGACGGCCGCGGCCATCCACGATCCGGCGTAGGGCCCGTACGGGTTGACGGTCCCGGCGAACTGTCCCGCGCCCGCGCTCGCGAACTGCGGGTAGGTGGCGGCGGGCAGCTCGTCGGAGGTGACGCTGTAGGTGCCGGCCCGGTCGAGCGGGTTGCCGGGGGCGGCGCCGAGGGTGCCGGTGAAACCGTCCAGCGCGCCGTCGCCGGTGAAGCCGGTGGCGCCGGGGGTGGAGGTGCGGGTGTAGGCGCCCAGGTAGTACTGGCCGAAGTCGTTCGACAGGGCGCCGCCGCCGAGGTCGACGTGGCCGCCGGCCTGCTCGCCGGCCTCGATGAGCTTGCCGCCCTCGTTGAGGAAGGCCCGCAGTTCGAGCTGGGTGGCGACGCCGGGGACGGCCGCGCCGGTGTGGTGGACGACGGTGTCGAAGTGGCTCAGCACGCCGAGCGCGTCGGGCGCGCCCTGGGTGGCGACGTCCCACACGACCGCCTTGCGGCCGTTGGCCTTGAGCGCGTCGACGTAGGTCTGCGCCTGGGTGGCCTTCGCGCCTTCCTCGGCGACGACGAGGACGTCCGCGCGCGGGCGTTCGGCGACGGTGTAGGTGAAGTGCTCGCTGGAGACGGCCTTGCCGCTGCGTGTCTCGCCGGTGAACCACACCTCGACCTTGTCGCCCGGGTCGCCGTCCTTGACCTTCGCGCGGTACTCGTCGAAGTGCAGGTTGTCCTCGCCACCGAACCGCTCGCCGCCCTTCCAGGGCCTGAGCGCCATGTCCTCGGTGCGTCCGCCGTTGACGCGGTACTTCAGCTCCTTGTCGCGCACCGACTTGCGTACGACGACGGAGACCTCCTGGTCGGCGCCGCGCGAGTAGGAGGTGGTGAACGGCGCCGGGGTGAAGTCGGCGGCGGTCAGGCCCACCGAGGAGGCCGGGCGGTCGGGGTGGGCGGCGCTCTCGGCGACGGACATGGCGAACGGGATGTTCTTGGTGAACTCCCGCTGGATCAGCCTCTCGTCGTCCGGGAACGTGAAGATCGACCGGCAGTCGGCCGCCTTCCAGGCGTCGTTCGGGTCGGAGTCCGAGGCGGACTGGCAGGTCGACATCTCCGGGGTGAACATCGCCATGCCGTTGACGTTGGCCGCGTGCCCGTCGGCCTCGCCGTTGGTGGTGTACAGCTCCGAGGACAGCTGCGGGTGGTAGCCGGGGATCGCCGGGTTGCCGGGCGTACCGGCCAGGGCCTCGTAGAGGACGTCGTCCGGGGTGGGCGTGGCGACCTGCCAGCCGACCCCGTAGAGGATGAGTTCGGCGGCGGAGTGGTAGTTGATGCCGTACGCGAAGCCGATCCGCTTCTGGAAGGCGTCCAGGGCCTTGGTCTCGGGCTCCGAGCCGGGGCTCGCGCCGCGGTAGGTCTGGCTGGTGGGGTTGGGGGACGAACCCTCGTCGTCGTAGCCCCACTTGTAGGGGAAGTTGCGGTTGAGGTCGACGCCGTCGCCGGTCGCGATGGTGCCGTCGCCGTTGACGTCGCGCAGGTTCTTGCGCCACAGGCGCGTGTCGTCGCTCTGGAAGGTGTAGTCGTAGCCGTCGGGGTTGGCCGACAGGACGAACCACAGCTCCGTGGAGTCGACGAGCCGTTTGATCCGCTTGTCCGTCTTGTAGTTGTCCAGGTAGTGGTGCATCAGGCGCCGGGTCATCTCCGGCGTGATCCACTCACGCGCGTGCTGGTTGGACAGGTACAGCACGGCGGGCTTGGAGCCGTCCTGGGCCTTCTTGGCGCCCTTGGTGAGCTTCAGCGCGAGGATGTCCTGGCCCTTGTACGTCTTGCCGATGGAGACGACCTTGGTGAGCGCGGGGTGCGCCTGGGCGGTCCGGAGGATCTCCTCCTTCAGGCCGCCGCTGCCGCTGTAGGGGCGGAACACCCCGTCGGCGGCGGCCTCGACGCGCTGTTCGGCCGTGCGGGAGAGCGTGTGCTCGGTGAGCTCGACGCCCTGCTTCCGCAGCTTCTTGGCCTGCCGGTCGGTGAGGTAGACCTCGACGGTGCCGGTGCCCTTGTCGGGGACCTGCTCGCCGAGTTCGTGGCCGTCCTGTCCGGCGGCCAGCAGCAGGGGTACCTGCCGCTGCGTGACGTCGGCGCGGAAGACCTTGACCTCGTCCGCGTCGGCCGTGGCCGGTTTGGTGGGCTGCGCCTGGGCGATGGGCGCGAGGCTCGCTCCGGTGACCAGGAGCGTGCCGGCAGCGAGGATCGCACTCGCTCTGAATCTCATGAACCCCCCTAGCTGGGTCCGCCACAGCAGCGAACTGATGCCAGGCTCATGACAGTCCATGATCGAGTCAATAGCACGGCAGCGACACGAAAACGCCGGTACCGGCCACCCGAGCGGGCGTCGGCACCGGCGGATTGACGCGGGGTCAGCCGGCCAGGTTGTCGGCGAGCTCCTCGCCGAGGTTGGCCTCCGTACCCGGAATGCCCAGGTCGGAGGCGCGCTTGTCGGCCATCGCCAGCAGCCGGCGGATACGGCCCGCCACCGCGTCCTTGGTGAGCGGCGGGTCGGCGAGCGCCCCCAGCTCCTCCAGCGAGGCCTGCTTGTGCTCCATGCGCAGCCGGCCGGCCGCCGCGAGGTGCTCGGGCACGTCGTCCCCGAGGATCTCCAGCGCGCGCTGCACGCGGGCACCGGCCGCGACGGCCGCGCGGGCCGAGCGGCGCAGGTTGGCGTCGTCGAAGTTGGCGAGGCGGTTCGCGGTGGCGCGGACCTCGCGGCGCATCCGGCGCTCCTCCCAGGCCAGCACCGACTCGTGGGCGCCGAGCCGGGTGAGCAGCGCGCCGATCGCGTCGCCGTCGCGGACCACGACGCGGTCGACGCCGCGCACCTCGCGGGCCTTGGCGGCGATCGACAGCCTGCGGGCGGCGCCGACGAGCGCGAGCGCGGCCTCGGGGCCGGGGCAGGTCACCTCGAGCGACGAGGAACGGCCGGGCTCGGTGAGCGAGCCGTGCGCCAGGAACGCCCCGCGCCAGGCCGCCTCGGCGTCGCAGGTGGCCCCCGAGACCACCTGCGGGGGCAGCCCGCGGATGGGACGGCCGCGGCCGTCGACCAGACCCGTCTGCCGGGCCAGCTGGTCGCCGCCGGCGACAACCCGGACGACGTAGCGCGAGCCGCGGCGCAGCCCGCCCGGGGCCATCACGATCAGCTCCGAGCCGTGGCCGAAGATCTCCAGGATGTCCCGCTTGAGGCGGCGGGCCGCCATCGCGGTGTCCAGCTCCGCCTCGATCACAATGCGCCCGCTCACCAGGTGGAGGCCGCCGGCGAACCGCAGAAGGGCGGAGACCTCCGCCTTTCTGCAGCAGGTCCGGGTGACGGGGAGCCGGGAGATCTCGTCCTTCACCGCTGCCGTCATCGCCATGGGCCGATCCTTCCATGCATCCGAAAAATACGGTCGTACGCGGCTGCCAACAGCTCCGGGTCGTGCCGCGGAGTTCCGTCGGTCCGGGCCACCGGCGCCAGCTCGACCGCGGCGCCGAACCGCTTGGCGGCATCGGTCATCGCATCGCGGTCGGGCACGGCGGCCTCGTCGGCCAGCACCACGTCCAGGGCGAGTTTAGGGGCGTGTCGTCCCAAAACCTCCAAATGACGCTGCGGGGAGAAGCCCTCGGTTTCTCCGGGTTGCGGCGCGAGGTTCAAGGAGAGCACCCGGCGCGCCTTGGTCTGCGTGAGCGCGTCCAGGAGCTCGGGCACCAGCAGGTGCGGGATGACGGAGGAGAACCAGGAGCCGGGACCGAGCACCACCCAGTCCGCGTCCCGGACCGCCGCGACGGCCTCCGGGACGGCCGGCGGGTCGTTCGGCACCAGGTGCACCGACTGCACCTCGCCCGGTGTGAGGGCGACGGTCGCCTGGCCGCGCACGGTGTCGATGTCGTCCGGCCGGGCCGGGTCGTGGCCCCTGACGAGCGCCTGGAGCTCCAGCGGCACGGCGGACATGGGCAGCACGCGCCCGTGCGCGCCGAGCAGCTTGCCCACCAGGTCGAGCGCCTGCACATGGTCGCCGAGCTGTTCCCACAGGGCGACGATCAGGAGGTTGCCCACCGCGTGGTCGTGCAGGTCGCCGCGGGACTGGAAGCGGTGCTGGATGACGCGGGACCAGGTCTGACCCCAGTCGTCGTCACCGCACAGCGCGGCCAGCGCCTTGCGCAGGTCGCCGGGCGGGAGCACGCCCAGCTCGTCGCGCAGGCGCCCGCTGGAGCCGCCGTCGTCGGCGACGGTGACGACGGCCGTGAGGTCGCCGGTGATCCGGCGCAGAGCGGCGAGCGAGGCGGACAGGCCCATGCCGCCGCCGAGGGCGACGACCTTGGGCTGGGTGCCCCGGCGGCGCGGCCGGGCGCCGCGGGCCTCGGCGATCCGGCCGCTGCGGCTCTCTGCGGGCCGGCCGCCGCGCCCTTCGGGCACCGCCCGGCGCAGCCTGCTCAGCCGCGGAGTACGTCCCGTCATTCCCGTCCCATGTCCCGGTGGACGACCACCGTCTCCACGCCCTCGGCCGCCAGCCGGGCGGCCAGCTTCTCCGACATGGCGACCGAGCGGTGCTTGCCGCCGGTGCAGCCGACGGCGATCGTCACATAGCGCTTGCCCTCCCGACGGTAGCCCGCGGCAACGAGCTGGAGGAGTTCGGCGTACCGGTCGAGGAACTCCTTGGCGCCGGGCTGGTTGAGCACGTACGCCGCCACCTCCTCGTGCATCCCGGTGTACGGGCGCAGCTCCGGGACCCAGTGCGGGTTCGGCAGGAACCGCATGTCCACGACCAGGTCGGCGTCGACCGGGAGGCCGTACTTGAAGCCGAAGGACATGACGGTGGCCCGCAGCTCGGGCTCCTCCTCGCCGGCGAACTGGGCGTCCATCTTGGCGCGCAGCTCGTGGACGTTCAGGCTGGAGGTGTCGATCACCAGGTCGGCGTCGCCGCGCAGCTCGCGCAGCAGTTCCCGCTCGGCGTCGATGCCGTCCACGATGCGGCCGTCACCCTGGAGGGGGTGCGGGCGGCGGACCGACTCGAAGCGGCGCACCAGGGCCTCGTCGGAGGACTCCAGGAACACGATCCGCCGGGTGACGCCCTTGGTGTCGAGGTCGGCGAGGGACTGCCGGAGGTTGTCGAAGAAGCGCCGGCCGCGGACGTCCACGACGACCGCGATCCGGGCGACGTTGCCCTGGGAGCGGGCGCCGAGCTCCACCATGGTGGGGATCAGGGCGGGCGGGAGGTTGTCGACCACGAACCAGCCCAGGTCCTCCAGGCACTTCGCGGCCGTCGACCGGCCGGCCCCGGACATGCCGGAGATGATCACCAGCTCGGGGATGGCCGCCTCGGGGAGCCCTGCCGCCTCCTTGCCCGTGCCCGCCTGTGCTCCGTCGCCCGTCTCCTGGTGCTGGGCGTCCTGCTGCTCTGGTGGCAGCGCTTCCCGCTGTTCCTGCCGCAGTGCGTCCTGCTGTTCTTGATGCCGCGGGTCCTGCTGTGCGTCGTGCTCGGTCATGTCTCCTGCCCCCGTCGATCGTCCGGGGCTCCCGCGGTCACGGGCTCCCCGGGGGCACCCGCCGTCGTGCCGGGTACCCCGTCTTCCACGTCTTCCATGATCTCTCCAGTCGCCGTGTTCACGGCGGGCGCGGCCGGTGCGGCCTGGGCGAGCGCCACGGCGACCGTCTCGGCGGTTTTGCGGCCTATGCCGGGAACCTCGCAGATCTGGTCGATGGTCGCCGACCGGAGCTTCTTCACGGAACCGAAGTGCTTGATCAGCGCCTGTCTGCGGGTCTCGCCGAGGCCCGGCACGTCGTCCAGCGGGGTGGCGCGGATCCGCTTGGCGCGCTTGCTGCGCTGGTAGGAGATGGCGAAGCGGTGCGCCTCGTCACGCACGCGTTGCAGCAGGTAGAGGCCTTCGCTGGTGCGGGGCAGGACCACCGGGTCGTCCTCGCCGGGCAGCCACACCTCCTCCAGGCGCTTGGCGAGGCCGCACACCGCGATGTCGTCGATGCCCAGCTCGTCCAGGGCCCGCTGGGCCGCCCGGACCTGCGGCTGCCCGCCGTCCACGACGACGAGCTGCGGCGGGTACGCGAACCGCTTGGGCCGGCCGTCGTCCTCCTTGAGCTCCTCCTCCGTCCACTCCCCGGTCCGCTCCTTCTCTGCCAGGTAGCGCCGGAAGCGGCGGCTGAGGACCTCGTGCATGGACCGCACGTCGTCCTGGCCGGCGAAGCTCTTGATCTGGAAGCGCCGGTACTCGCTCTTGCGGGCCAGGCCGTCCTCGAAGACGACCATGGAGGCCACCACGTCGTCGCCCTGGAGGTGGGAGATGTCGTAGCACTCGATGCGCAGCGGCGCGCTGTCCAGGTCGAGCGCCTCGGCGATCTCCTCCAGCGCGCGCGAGCGCGTGGTCAGGTCGGAGGCGCGCTTGGTCTTGTGCAGGACGAGCGACTGCTGCGCGTTGCGCTGCACGGTCTCCATGAGGGCCTTCTTGTCGCCGCGCTGCGGGATGCGCAGCGACACGTTCGCCCCGCGGCGGCCGGTGAGCCACTGCTGCACCGGCTCCACCGGGTCCGGGAGCGCCGGAACGAGCACCTCCTTGGGGACGGCGTCCCCGGTCTCCTCGCCGTACAGCTGCTGGAGCGCGTGCTCGACGAGGGCGCCGGTGGTGATCTCCTCGACCTTGTCCGTCACCCAGCCGCGCTGGCCGCGCACGCGTCCGCCCCGCACGTGGAAGATCTGCACGGCGGCTTCCAGCTCGTCCTCGGCGACCGCGATCAGGTCGGCGTCGGTCGCGTCGGCGAGCACGACCGCGTTCTTCTCCATGGCCTTCTTCAGGGCCTCGATGTCGTCGCGCAGGCGGGCGGCCCGCTCGTACTCCATCTCCTCGGCCGCCAGCGTCATCCGCTTCTCCAGACGGCGCAGGTACGTGCCCGTGCGGCCGGCCATGAAGTCGCAGAACTCCTCGGCCAAGTCGCGGTGTTCCTCGGGCGTGATCCGCTCCACGCAGGGCGCGGAGCACTTGCCGATGTAGCCGAGCAGGCAGGGGCGGCCGGTGCGGGCGGCGTTCTTGAAGACACCGGCCGAGCAGGTGCGCACCGGGAACACCCGCAGCAGCAGGTCCACGGTGTCGCGGATCGCCCACGCGTGCGCGTACGGCCCGAAGTAGCGCACGCCCTTCTTCTTGTGGCCGCGCATCACCTGGACGCGCGGGAACTCCTCGCCCATCGTCACCGCGAGGTACGGGTAGCTCTTGTCGTCCCGGTACTTGACGTTGAAGCGGGGGTCGTACTCCTTGATCCAGGAGTACTCCAGCTGCAGGGCCTCGACCTCCGTGGACACCACCGTCCACTCCACGGACGCGGCCGTGGTCACCATGGAGCGCGTCCGCGGGTGCAGGTTCGCCAGGTCCTGGAAGTAGCTGGCCAGGCGCTGACGCAGGCTTTTCGCCTTTCCGACGTAGATCACCCGGCGGTGCTCGTCACGGAACCTGTACACCCCGGGAGTGTCCGGGATGTCTCCCGGCGTGGGGCGGTAGCTGGAGGGGTCGGCCATGTCTCACACCCTACTGGCGAGCACCGACACTCCGGGGCGGTGCGGGGCCCCGGGGCAGCACCTCCCGGCCCGTGTGGACCTCGCCGTACGCCGCCGGGTCCGGGCGGCCGGCCACGCACAGTACGGACTCGGCCAGCCGTCCGTCGCGGTTGGGCATCAGGTGTTGTCGGGACTAGGTCAACACGCTTCAATGCGGAGGACCTCGGGGCCCCGGAACGGCGGCCTGCGCATCTCAGGACGCCCCCTGCCCCGGCGCGGGCGGCCCCGCGGACCCTTGCCAACGGTCTGACCAGCCGTTGGGAACATTCACAGAAAGGCCCCTGTGCATGCCGCACGCCACACAGCACGCGGACGACGCCACCGCTGACCTGGACTCGGCCCTGCGAGGCGGCCCCTTCCACGTCGCCCTGCGCGCCGCGATCGCCGCGCGCGGCCTGCCCCTGCAGCGTGTGCAGCACCATCTGTCGCGCCACGGGGTGAAGGTGGGCGTGACGAGCCTGAGCTACTGGCAGCAGGGCGCCCGGCGTCCCCAGCGCCCGGAGTCACTGCGCGCCGTGCGGGCCCTGGAGGAGATCCTCCAACTGCCCGACGAGTCGCTGATCCGGCTGCTCGCCGACGCCGACGACCGCCCCGCCGACCGGGACGCCTCCGCACGCTCCTACCGCGCCTTCGTGGCGGCCTCGGGCGTCCTGGAACGGCTGCTGGCCGAGCTGGACTCGGCCGTGGACGGCGGGCTGCACACCCTCGGCCATCACGAACTGGTGCGGATCGGGGCGCACCGGGAACTGGCCGGGCGCGAGTCGCACCACATCGTGCGGGCCCATCGGGACGGCGTCGACCGCTTCGTGGCCGTGCACCACGGTGACCCGGGGTGCGATCCGGACCGCATGGCGGTGCGCGCGCTGGAGAACTGCCGCGCCGGGCGCGTGCGCCGGCACCACGACACCGGACTGCTCGTGGCGGAGCTGCTGTTCGACACCCGGCTGCGGACCGGTGACACCTTCCTGTTCCGTTACGGCGTCGAGGACGGCACGGCCGGTGTGTCGCGCGAGTACGTGCGCGGCTTCGACTCCGCCGGGGGGCAGTACGCGCTCCAGGTGCGGTTCGACGGGCGGGCCCTGCCGGTGCGCTGCCACCGCTTCACCCAGCACACGGCGGCGGCACCCCGCAGCGGCCACCAGGACCTGGCCCTGACCGGGCCGCACCACTCGGTGCACCTGGTGGAACCACGGGTGCGGTCGGGCATGGTGGGGATTGGGTGGGAGTGGGGGTGAAGGGTGGCGCCGCGGGCCTTGGTCAGTGCCGCGGTGAAGGGCGCGGGGTTGAGCCTGGGCTGAGCGCGGGGAGCGGGTTGGGGCGGGGTCGCCGGGCCGGATGGTTGCGGCCGGGCGGGGCGGAGTCGGCGGGCCGGATGGGGCGGGCCGGGCGGGCGGGATCGGGCCGCGGGTCGGCGAGGCGGCCGGGGCCCGGCCGCGGGTCGGGCTGGGCGGGCCGGGTCAGGATTTCGGCCCTGCGACGATCCTGCCGTTCTGCTCCCGCACGTCGAGCGCGACCAGCGGCTCCGTGGCGGGAGACCGCAGCACCTCCCCCGTCGTGGCGTCGAACTCGCTGCCGTGACACGCGCATACCAGCTTCTTCCCCTCCAGCTTGTCGAGGGCGCACCCCGCGTGCGTGCAGACGGCGCTGTACGCCGTCAGCGAGCCGTCCCCGGCACGGCTGACGACCACGTGCTGATTCCGGTACAGCGCCGGGCCGGGCCCGGCGACCTCCTCCGGCGCGCCGAGTTCGACGGACGCGGTCGGCGTCGCCGGCAGCGCCCCCTCGTCGTCCCCGGGCCCGCAGGCGGTGAGCGCCGTTCCGGCGACGGGAGTGAGGGCCGCGCCCCGCAGGACGGTGCGACGGCTCGGGGACGGACGGCCGGGCATGGGATCTCCACAGGTCATGTTGGGTGTGCAGGGCGACCATACCGGCCCCTTCGACGGCCCCGAGGGGGCGGGTGAGGCAGTCCGGAAGAGGCACGTAAACGCTTGCGCAAGCGTTTACGTCCGCCGCCGAATGAGGTAGCTTCCGGCCTCGGGAAGGCTGTCCCGCCCGATGTCCGGCCGGGCCCGTCCGAGAGGGAGCGCGCATGGCGACAATGGCCGACGTGGCGCGGAGCGCCGGTGTCTCCGTGGCGACCGTCTCCCATGTGCTGAACGGCACCCGGCCCGTGCTGCCCCACACCCGCCAGGCCGTCCTGGACGCCGTGGAGAAGCTCGGTTACACCCCCAACACCCTCGCCCGCTCCCTGGTGACCTCCCGCACCCGGTCCATCGGGCTAGCGGTGTCGGCGATCAGCAACCCGTACTTCACGGAGATCCTCCAGGGCGTCGAGGCGAGCGCCCTGGAGCACGGTTACGGCCTGCTCGTCGCCGACCCGCACGACGACCCCGAGCACGAACGCAGGGCCGTCCAGCTGCTGCACGAACGCCGCGTGGACGGCATGATCGTCGCCCCCTCGGCGGCACCCGGCGACCTCGTCGCCCACCTCCGGCGCCATGCCGTGCCGACCGTCTTCCTGGACCGCGTGCTCGACTCCCCCGGTGACGGTGCCCCGGCCTTCGACCAGGTGTGCGCTGACAGCGCGGAGCCCACGGCCCGGCTCGTCACCCACCTCGCCGGGCTCGGCCACCGTCGTATCGGCCTGGTCGCCGGCCGGCCGGGGCTCAGCACCACGCGCGAACGGATCGCCGGGTACCGCCAAGGGCTGGCCGCCGCGGGACTGCCGTACGACGAACGGCTCCTGGTGCACGGCGACTCCGAGTCGGCCGGCGCCGAACGGGCCACCGCCGCCCTGCTGTCCCTCGGCGCCCGGCCCACCGGACTGGTCACCGCCGACAACGCCATGACCATCGGCGCGCTGCGTGCCCTGCGCGACGCCGGTCTGTCGGTGCCGCGCGACATCGCGCTGTGCTGCTTCGACGACTTCCCCTGGGCGGACCTGTTCGAGCCCCGGCTCACCGCGATCGCGCAACCCAGCACCGAGATCGGCGCCGAAGCGGTACGGGCGCTGCTCGACCGCCTCGCCGAGCCGGACCGGCCCGCCCGGACCGTGCGGCTGCCCTGCGCCTTCGTCCACCGCACCTCGTGCGGCTGTCCCGAGACACCCCAAACCCGGCTGGAGAGAGGAACCCGCTCGTGATCGTCGTCGCCGGTGAGGCCCTGATGGACCTGGTACCGCAGGGCACGGGTGCCCTCGCCTCCCTGCGGCCGGCGCTCGGCGGCGGCCCGTACAACACGGCCGTCGCACTGGGCCGGCTCGGCTCCCCCACCGCGTTCTGCTCCCGCGTGTCGGACGACGCGTTCGGCGAGGCGCTGCTGGACCGGCTGCGCGAGACCGGCGTGGACGTGTCGTGGGTGCGGCGCGGACCGGAGCCGACCACGCTCGCCGTCGCGACGGTCGGCGCGGACGGCTCGGCGGCGTACTCCTTCTACGTCGAGGGGACGGCGGACCGGCTGTTCACGGCGCCGGACGCGCTGCCGCCCGGGGTCCGCGCGGTCTCCTTCGGCACCTGCTCGCTGGTGCTGGAGCCCGGTGCGACCGGCTACGAAGACCTGATGCGACGCGCCGCCGCCCAGGGGGTGTTCACCGCCCTGGACCCGAACATCCGGGCCGGGCTGATCCCGGACGCCGACGCCTACCGGGCCCGGTTCAAGAGCTGGCTGCCGTCCGTGTCCCTGCTGAAGCTGTCCGCGGAGGACGCCGACTGGCTCGGCGGCACCCCGCGCGAGTGGCTCGCGGCCGGTCCGGCGGCGGTCGTGGTGACCCGGGGCGGCGACGGGCTGACGGTGTTCACGCGGTACGGCGGCGAGTACTCCGTGCCGGGCGAGCGGGTCGACGTGGTGGACACGATCGGCGCCGGCGACACGGTGAACGCGGCACTGCTGCACGGGCTCCGCGTGCGCGAGGCGCTGAGCGAGGCCGCGCTCGCCGGTCTCGGCGCGGACGGCTGGGCGGAACTGCTGCGGTTCGCGGCGCGCGCGGCGGCGGTCACCTGCTCGCGGGCGGGCGCGGAGCCGCCGTACGCCTCCGAGTTGGGAGATCCCTGGAAGGGCTGACCGGTCGCCGGACGGTCGTGCGTGCACCGCACCTGGGTTCGGCGACGCGGCAACGCGGCGCGCCCCACGGGCGGTTGGGCCCCTGGGACGCGCCGCGGTGTGCGGGTGGGGCGGGCTCAGGCCTTGCGGGCCCGGGTCGCCTTCTTCGCGGGTGCCGCCTTCTTGGTGGCGCCGTCGGCGGCCTTCTCCGTGCCGTCGACGCTGTCGACCGTCGTGGTGGCGGTCCTCCTGGCGGTGGACTTGGCGGCCGAGGTCTTGGCCACCGTCTTGCCTGCCGCCGCCTTTCCTGCCGCCGTCTTGCCTGCGGTCGCCTTCGCCGTCGTCCGCCTGCGTGCCGCCGGGACCGGGGCGTCGCTGATCCGGTCGGCGTCCAGGATGTCCCGCAGGAACTTGCCGGTGTGGCTGGTGGTGACACCGGCGACCTGCTCGGGCGTGCCCTCGGCGACGACCAGGCCGCCGCCCGCACCGCCCTCGGGGCCCATGTCGATGAGCCAGTCGGCGGTCTTGATCACGTCGAGGTTGTGCTCGATGACGATGACCGTGTTGCCCTTGTCCACCAGGCCGTTCAGCACTGTGAGCAGCTTGCTGATGTCCTCGAAGTGCAGGCCGGTGGTCGGCTCGTCCAGGACGTAGACCGTGCGGCCGGTGGAGCGCTTCTGCAGCTCGCTGGCGAGCTTCACGCGCTGCGCCTCACCGCCGGACAGGGTGGTCGCGGACTGGCCGAGCCGGACGTAGCCGAGACCGACGTCGTGCAGCGTCCTGAGGTGCCGGGAGATCGCCGGAACGGCTTCGAAGAAGTGCATCGCCTCTTCGATCGGCATGTTCAGGACGTCGGCGATGGACTTGCCCTTGTAGTGCACCTCCAGGGTTTCCCGGTTGTACCGGGCGCCGTGGCAGACCTCGCACGGCACGTACACGTCCGGGAGGAAGTTCATCTCGATCTTGATCGTGCCGTCACCGGAGCAGTTCTCGCAGCGGCCGCCCTTGACGTTGAAGGAGAACCGGCCCGGCATGTAGCCGCGGACCTTCGCCTCGGTCGTCTCGGCGAACAGCTTGCGGATGTGGTCGAAGACGCCGGTGTACGTCGCCGGGTTGGACCGCGGGGTGCGGCCGATGGGCGACTGGTCGACGTGCACCACCTTGTCCACGAGGTCGTCGCCGTCCACGCGCGTGTGCCGGCCGGGAACGCTCCTCGCGCCGTTCAGCTCGCGGGCCAGGTGCGTGTACAGGATGTCGTTGACCAGGGTGGACTTGCCGGACCCGGACACACCGGTGACCGCGGTGAACACGCCCAGCGGGAAGGACACGTCGATGTCCCTGAGGTTGTTCTCGCGGGCGCCGTGCACGGTCAGCTGCCGGGACGGGTCGCGCGGGCGGCGCACCTCGGGCAGCGGGATGGCCTTGCGGCCGGACAGGTACTGGCCGGTCTGCGACTCGGTGTTGGCCAGCAGTTCCTTCAGGGAGCCGCTGTGCACGACCTTGCCGCCGTGCTCACCGGCGCCGGGGCCGATGTCGACGATCCAGTCGGCGGTCTTGATGGTGTCCTCGTCGTGCTCCACGACGATGAGCGTGTTGCCCATGTCGCGCAGCCGGACCAAGGTTTCGATCAGCCGGTGGTTGTCGCGCTGGTGCAGCCCGATGGACGGCTCGTCCAGGACGTACAGCACGCCGACGAGACCGGAGCCGATCTGGGTGGCGAGGCGGATGCGCTGGGCCTCGCCGCCGGACAGCGTGCCGGCCGCGCGGTTCAGCGAGAGGTAGTCCAGGCCGACGTCGACCAGGAACCGCAGCCGCTCGTTGACCTCCTTCAGCACGCGCTCCGCGATCTTCTTGTCGCGGTCGCTGAGCTTCAGCTCGGCCAGGAAGTCGGCGCAGTCGCTGATGGACATCGCGGCGACCTCGGCGATGGACTTGCCCATGATCGTGACCGCGAGGACGATCGGCTTCAGCCGCGAGCCCTCACAGGACGGACAGGGCACCTCGCGCATGTAGCCCTCGAAGCGCTCGCGGCTGGCGTCGCTCTCGGCCTCGCTGTGCCGGCGCTTCACGAACGGGACGGCGCCCTCGAACGGCGTGGTGTACCGGCGCTCGCGGCCGTACCTGTTGCGGTAGCGCACCTCGATCTGGGTCTTGTGGCCGTGCAGCAGGGCCTTCTTGGCGCGCTGCGGCAGACCGGCGAAGGGGATGTCCGTGCGGAAGCCGAGCGCGTCCGCGAGGGCGCCGACGAGGCGTCCGAAGTAGTCCTTCGTGTGACCGTGCGACCAGGGGTGGATGGCGCCCTCGTCCAGGGACTTGTCCGGGTCGGGGACGATCAGCTCGGGGTCGACCTCCATGCGCGTGCCGATGCCGGTGCACTCGGGGCAGGCACCGAAGGGCGAGTTGAAGGAGAAGGAGCGGGGCTCCAGCTCCTCGAAGGACAGGTCGTCGTACGCGCAGTACAGGTGCTCCGAGTACATGCGCTCGCGCTCGGGGTCGTCCTCGGGGAGGTCCACGAAGTCGAGCACGACCATGCCGCCGGACAGCCCGAGGGCGGTCTCCACGGAGTCGGTGAGCCGCCGCTTGGCGGACTCCTTCACCGTGAGGCGGTCGATGACCACCTCGATGGTGTGCTTCTCCTGCTTCTTCAGCGTGGGCGGCTCGGAGAGCTGGACGGTCTCGCCGTCCACACGCGCGCGGGAGTAGCCCTTGGTCTGGAGGTCGGCGAAGAGGTCGACGAACTCCCCCTTGCGCTCGCGGACGAGCGGCGACAGCACCTGGAAGCGGCTGCCCTCCGGCAGCTCCAGCACCTTGTCCACGATGGCCTGCGGCGACTGGCGCGAGATCGGACGGCCGCACTCCGGGCAGTGCGGCTTGCCGATGCGCGCGAACAGCAGACGCAGGTAGTCGTAGACCTCGGTGATGGTGCCGACCGTCGAGCGCGGGTTGCGCGAGGTCGACTTCTGGTCGATGGAGACCGCCGGGGAGAGGCCCTCGATGAAGTCCACGTCCGGCTTGTCCATCTGGCCGAGGAACTGCCGGGCGTAGGAGGAGAGCGACTCCACGTAGCGGCGCTGGCCCTCGGCGAAGATCGTGTCGAAGGCCAGGGAGGACTTGCCCGACCCGGACAGGCCCGTGAAGACGATGAGCGAGTCACGAGGCAGGTCGAGCGAGACGTTCTTCAGGTTGTGCTCGCGCGCGCCACGGACGATGAGACGGTCGGCCACGCCGGTCCGCACCTTTCTTGAGAGAAGTGACAGGGGCGGGGCCCCCGTGCTTTCTCAGACTAGGGGGAGCCACTGACAACGCGGGTCGGATTCCCGGTCGCTTAACAATCCCCGACCATCCAGCATGCCCGACGCCGCACTCGACCATATAGCACGGGCATTCGATTACCGGGCTCGGTTCGTCACCTTCACCCGAAGGAGTGGCGGGGACTAGGGTCAGCACCATGATTGATCACGCTCATGACCTGGCGTCTGTACGTGACGCGACCGAGCGGCTGCTCACCGCCATCGGCACACTGGACGACGCCTCCGTGACCGAACCCTCACGGCTGCCCGGCTGGACCCGCGGCCACGTCCTCGCCCACCTCGCCCGCAACGCGGACGCCCTGGTGAACGTCCTGCGGGGCCGGCCCATGTACGTCTCCGCCGAGGCCCGGGACGCCGACATCGACCAGGGCGCCCCTCGCGCGCTGGACGTCCAGCTCACCGACCTGCGCGACAGCGCCGCCCGCTTCCAGGAGGTGGGGGCCGAGCCGGCCGACTGGTCGCGCACCGTGGAGCTGCGCAACGGCGTGACGGACACGGCGGCCCGGGTGCCGTTCCGGCGCTGGGTCGAGGTGGAGCTGCACCACGTGGACCTCGGGATCGGCTACGAGCTGGAGGATCTCCCGGAGGAGTTCGTTCAGCGGGAGATCGAGTTCCTCGCCGACCGCTTCACCGGGCACCCCGACGTGCCGCCCACCCGTCTGACGGACGGCACGCACGCGTGGCGCACGGGCCGGGAGGCCGGCGAGCCGCGGATCACCGTCACGGGGTCGCCCGCCGACCTGCTCGGCTGGCTCGCCGGCCGGCGCGACGGGTCGGGGCTCACGGTGGAGGGCGGCCCGCTGCCCGCGCTCCCGCCGCTGTAGCCGTCTCCCGGTGGGCCCGTTCCGCCGGCCTCCCCGGCGATAGGCTGACGCGCATGACGTACAGCGGAGAGGTCACGGTCGGCGGGCCCGCCGACGTGCACGAACTCGCAGACCTGATGATCACCAAGGTCGCGGTCGGCCCCATGAACAACAACGCCTACCTGCTGCGCTGCCGGGCCACCGACGAGCAGTTGCTGATCGACGCGGCCAACGACGCGGACACGCTGTTGGGCACCATCGGTGACGACGGCATCGCCTCCGTCGTCACCACCCACCGGCACGGCGACCACTGGCAGGCGCTCGCCGAGGTCGTGGCCGCCACCGGCGCCCGCACCTACGCGGGCCGGTACGACGCGGAGGGCATCCCCGTACCGACCGACGTCCTCGTCGACGACGGCGACGTCATCCGGTTCGGGCGCGTGCAGCTCACGGCGCGCCACCTGACCGGGCACACGCCGGGCTCGATCGTCCTCGTCTACGACGACCCGCACGGCCACCCGCACCTGTTCACCGGCGACTGCCTCTTCCCGGGCGGCGTGGGCAACACGTTCAAGGACCCGAAGGCGTTCGCCAGTCTGATCCACGACGTGGAGACCAAGATTTTCGACGTGCTGCCGGACGAGACCTGGGTCTACCCGGGGCACGGCAACGACACCTCACTCGGCGCGGAGCGCCCGCACCTGCCGGAGTGGCGCGCACGCGGTTGGTGAACGCCGCGGCGCGCGCCCCGGGTGGAACACCTCTCAGATGTCCGCGCCCCGCGCGCACCCGGCGTACGGGCGCACGCGGTCCACAGGGCGGCAACCCGGTCGCCCCGCGTGATCCTTAGGAGCGCCTACGTGGCGGCCTGCCCGGCCCCGGCCAGCGCCGCCACCCGCTCCACGGCGAACACGTACCCCTGCACCCCGCACCCCGCGATGACCCCGTCGGCGCGCAGCGACACGTAGGAGTGGTGCCGGAACGGCTCCCGCCGGTGGATGTTGGAGATGTGCACCTCCAGCACCGGCAGCCCGTCGCAGGCGTTGAGCGCGTCCAGGATCGCGACGGAGGTGTGCGAGTAGGCGCCGGGGTTGATCACGAGCCCGCAGTGGTGCAGACGTGCCTCGTGGATCCAGTCGACCAGCTCACCCTCGTGGTTGGACTGGCGCAGGTCCACCGTGCCGCCGTGCGCGGCCGCCGCCTTGGCGCACATCGCCTGGACGTCGGCGAGGGTGTCGGAGCCGTAGATCTCCGGCTGACGCTGCCCGAGCAGGTTGAGGTTGGGGCCGTTGAGGATCATGATCGGGGCGCTGGCCAGGGTGCGGGGCACGGTTCCTCCGGTCCTTCGGGGTCGGGCCGCCCGGCGACGGCCCTGCTCGGCACCGGTCTATCACGGTGCGCGCAGGCGGCAGCCGGCGTCGTCCCAGTCGGCACGGACTGTCCTGCCCGGCGCGTCCGCGGCACATACCCGCATGTCCCCCACGCCTGCGCGCCCCCGTAACCGTTGATCACCGTGGGTAGTTGACCGTGCATGCACGACGTACGCACCGTGAGGGCGCCCTCCATGCTCCGGACGGCCACCGCCTCGCTCGCCGGCACGGCCATCGAGTTCTACGACTTCTTCGTCTACGGCACCGCAGCGGCGCTGGTCCTGGGACCGCTGTTCTTCCCGACGTTCTCGCCGCTCGCGGGGACGCTGGCCGCGTTCGGCACGTTCGGCGTCGGGTTCGTCGCGCGACCGCTCGGCTCGGTGCTGTTCGGGCACATCGGCGACCGGCACGGGAGGCGGCCGGTGCTGGTGGCGTCGCTGCTGCTGACGGGCGCCTCGACGGTCGCGGTCGGCTGTGTGCCGACGTACGACACGATCGGCGTGGCCGCCCCCGTGCTGCTGCTGGTGCTGCGGTTTCTGCAAGGACTCGGGCTCGGCGGGGAGTGGGGCGGCGCGGTCCTGCTGACCGTGGAACACGCGCCCGCCCACCGGCGCGTGCTCTGGTCGAGCTTCCCGCAGGCCGGGCCCGCGCTGGGCTTCCTGCTCGCCAACGGCGTGGTGCTCGGCCTGTCGGCGTCGCTGTCCGCGGCGCAGTTCGCCGACTGGGGCTGGCGGGTGCCGTTCTGGGCGGCGGGGGTGCTCGCGGTGGCGGGTCTGTGGTTGCGTTCCTCGCTCGCCGAGAGTCCCGGCTTCCTCGGCATCGACGACCACGCGCGCGTGCCGCTGGTCGAGGTGGTGCGCGACCACTGGCGCCTCGTCCTGCTGACGGCCGGAGCCCTCGCCGTCGGATACGCCGTCTTCTACGCGGTGACGACCTGGTCGCTCGCCTACGCCACCGAACGGCTCGGGGTGAGCCGCGGGGCCGTGCTGACCTGCATCATGGCGGCGGTGCTGGTGAAGGGCGTGCTCACCCCGGTCGCGGCGCTCGTCGGCGACCGCTTCGGACGACGGCCGATGTGCATGCTGGGGTGCGCGGCCGCCGCCTTGTGGATGTTCCCGATGGTCGCGCTGCTGTCCACCGGGGCGCCGCTGCAGATGTTCCTCGGCTTCCTCGGCGCGATGCTCGCGTTCCTCACGATGTTCGCCGTGATCGCCGCCTATCTTCCCGAGCTGTACGAGCCGCGGGTGCGCTGCACGGGCGCCGCGGTCGGCTACAACCTCGGCGGGGTTCTCGGGGGCGCGCTCACGCCGATCGTGGCGACGGCGCTGGCCGAGCAGGGCGGCCGGGTCCCCTGGGGCGTGGCCGCGTATCTGACGGGGGTCGCACTGGTCAGCCTGGCGTGCTTCGCGCTGCTGCCGGAAACGCGCCCGGAGCCGTCGCCGGCGGCGAAAGTCGCGTCCTCGCCCGCCGCTAGGGGTTGATCGCGAGCTCCAGATACGCCGCCAACAGCACCAGGTGGACCCCTCCCTGGAGCGGCGTGGCCCGGCCCGGCACCACCGTGAGGGAGCCCACCGCCACGGTGAGGGCGAGCAGCACCATGTGGGTGGCACCGAGGCCGAGGACGAGCGGGCCGGACAGCCAGACGGTGGCCAGGGCGACGGCGGGGACGGTCAGGCCGATGCTGGCCATGGCGGAGCCGAAGGCGAGGTTGAGGCTGGTCTGCACCCGGTCGCGGCGGGCGGCACGCAGCGCGGCGATGGTCTCGGGCAGGAGGACGAGCAGTGCGATGACGACGCCCACGACGGCGTGCGGCAGACCGGCCGCGCCCACGCCGGACTCGATGGTGGGCGACACTCCCTTGGCCAGTCCGACCACGCCGATCAGCGCGAGTCCGAGCAGCCCCAGGCTGATCAGGGCGGTGCGGGGCCCGGGTGCCAAGGCGTGGCCGTCCACGTCGATGACGCCGCCCTGCCGGGCGACGGGCAGGAAGTAGTCGCGGTGCCGCACGGTCTGGGTGGCCACGAACAGGCCGTACAGGGTCAGTGAGGACACCGCGGCGAAGGTCAGCTGGACGCCGGAGAACTCCGGGCCCGGCCTGCTCGTGGTGAACGTCGGCAGCACCAGGCTGAGCGTGGCCAGGGTCGCCACCGTCGCCAGTGCGGCGCCCGCGCCCTCGGAGTTGAAGACGGCGGTTCTGTGGCGCAGCGAGGCGGACAGCAGGCTCAGGCCGACGATGCCGTTGCAAGTGATCATCACGGCCGCGAAGACCGTGTCCCTGGCCAGGGTCGAGGACGTGCCGCCGCTGTCAACCATGAGGGTGACGATCAGGGCGACCTCGATGATCGTGACGGCGACGGCGAGGACCAGTGAGCCGAACGGTTCGCCGACCCGGTGCGCGACCACTTCCGCGTGGTGCACGGCGGCCAGCACCGCCCCCGCGAGGGTCACCGTGACGAGCGCGACGACGGCGCCGGGCAGGTCGCGTCCCCAGGTGAGGACCAGCAGGACGACCGCGAGCACGGGCACGGCGGTCGTCCACCGAGTCACGAGCGCCCGGAGCCGAGTGACCATGCGGCGATCGTCGCAGAGGCGGTGGTGACCCGCACTCCGGCGACGATCACTCACCGGGAGCGGCGGGCGGTGGTCCCTCCCGTCCGCTCCCGGTGCCGCATGCGCGGTCGGTCTCCGGGCCGCTGTCGCTCCGGCGACCGGTGCCGTCAGGCGTCGACGCTGTCCTTCGGCACGCCGCCGTCCCCGCCCTGCGCGGCGTCGGCCGCAGCCTGCTTCCTGGAGGCCCGCAGGCTGGTGATCGTGGTGACGATCAGCACCGAGCAGATGACGCCGAGGGAGACCGGGATGCTGATCTCCGGGACGTGGACCCCGGACTCGTGCAGGGCGTGCAGCACCAGCTTGACGCCGATGAAACCGAGGATGATCGACAGGCCGTAGCTGAGGTGGACCAGCTTCTTCAGCAGGCCGCCTATGAGGAAGTACAGCTGCCGCAGACCCATCAGCGCGAACGCGTTGGCGGTGAACACGATGTACGGGTCCTGCGTCAGTCCGAAGATCGCCGGGATCGAGTCGAGCGCGAAGAGCACGTCCGTGGTGCCGATCGCGAGCATGACGACCAGCATCGGCGTCATGACCCGCTTGCCGTTCTCCTGGATCCACAGCTTGGTGCCGTGGTAGCGGTCGGCCACGCCGAAGCGGCGCTCGGCGGCCTTCAGCAGCTTGTTCTCCTCGTACTCCTCGTCCTCCTGGTCGGCCCTGGCCTCCTGGATGAGCTTCCAGGCGGTCCAGATGAGGAAGGCGCCGAAGAGGTAGAACACCCAGGAGAAGCTGGCGAGGATGGCGGCGCCCGCGGCGATGAAGACGGCCCGCAGGACCAGGGCTATGAGCACGCCGATGAGGAGCACCCGCTGCTGGTACTGCGACGGCACCGCGAACTTCGCCATGATCAGGACGAAGACGAAGAGGTTGTCGACGCTCAGCGACTTCTCGGTGATGAAGCCGGCGAAGAACTCACCCGCGGGCTGCCCGCCGCCGAAGACGAGCAGTCCGAGCCCGAAGAGGACGGCCAGGACGATCCAGACGACCGTCCAGATTCCGGCTTCCTTGATCGATACGTCGTGCGGCTTGCGGCCGATGAAGAAGTCGACCGCGATCAGGGCGGCAAGGCCCACAACGGTCAGGACCCACAGGGTCAGGGAAACATGCACTGCGCCTCCGGCAGTCGTAACGGCAAATGTCAGCGTCGTCGCTGCCGGAGGTCTCTTCCACCCCGGGCGACCGGAGCGCGTGAAGCGCCCGGAACCCACGGGCCGACGCCCCGGGATCTGGCCAGATCCGTATTGACGGGTACGCCGCAGCAGACAGGGAGTACTCCCCTCCGTACGGAAAACGGTACCCCAATCCTCAAGGAAAGGTAAAGAGGTAAGTAAAAGAAAAGCCAAGTTACCTGGTGGGAGGCGCTTTACGCGTGCTTGGTGCAGGCCGTGGACGTCACCGCTTCCAGGCGCGGCGGGCCGCCGCGACCTGGCTGAGCACCTGCTGGAGCACCTGGCTGCCGCCCGGCGGCATGGAGGGCTCGAACGTCCAGGCGTGCCCCACCCACGGGTCCGCCAGGTGATCGTCGGGCACGGGCGTCAGTCGCAGCAGCGAACGCCACAGCGGGTCGAGCAAAGGCCCGTAGCCGGCGGACTCCTCCCGGTCGGCGACCATCATCAGATGGACACCGACGGCCGGCCCCTCGTCGGCGAGGTACCGCAGCTGGTTCACGGCCCGGTCGTCGAAACCGTGCGGGAAGTCGTTGACGACGAGGAGTTGCTGGGCCAGGTCCAGGTCGGGCGGGAGCGCGTCGGCCGCACCGCCGCGCACCGCCATCTGCACCAGGTCCACGCGCTGCGTGAGCCGTGCCAGGACGTCCGCGACACCGGTCGCGCCCTGCGCGGGCGGGCTGGCGAGCACCCCGCTCCGCACCAGCGGTGCCAGGGGCTGCGCTCCCGAGCCGGCCGGGTCGATGACGTGCACGGAGAAGTCGCCCGCGGGGTGGACCGCGAGCAGCCGCGCGACGTGCGCCACCGCGGACTCCAGCGCCAGCCGGTGCAGCTCGTGCGAGTCGGTGAAGGTGCCGTCCGGCGAACCGGCCCGGCCGCTGTCCAGCCACAGCCCGCGCTCCAGCGGCAGCCGGACCAGCATCGGGATGCGCACCTGGGTGGCCTCGGGCACGTGGAGGTCGCCCAGCCGCAGGGCCATGGGCATCTCCATGGGCACGCGGTAGCCGTGCCAGACGGGGCTGTCCCAGCGGGCGAACGCGGCCGGCAGCGCGGGCTCGACGACTTGGGCCTCGTCGGTGAGCTGGGCGAGGTCCCGGTCGAGGGCCTCTCTGGCCTGCGTGACGAGCTGGGTGTGCCGGGCGCGGGCGGCCTCGCGCGCGGCGTCGCCCTGCCCGCCGATCCGGCTGCGCGGATCGGACAGCACCTGGTCGAGTTCCTTCTCCATGCGGGAGTCGGCGAAGTCGACGGCGCTGCGGTACGCGGCGGTCGTGCGGGCCAGGTCCTCGAACATGCCCCACACCTGGTTGTAGAGCCGCTCGTCCATGGACCAGCCGGTGGCGTCGCCCGCGACGGGCCGCGCGGGCTGCCCGGGCTGGGCCGGGGGCGCGGTCGGCGGGGGCGGCGGCGGGGCGGAGGTCTGCCGCCCCGGGTGGCTGTAGTTGACCGGACCGCCCGCGGTGGGCATCGACGGCTGGGGGCCGCCGGACTGATCCGCCCCGCCGGGGTACGCCGGCTGCGGGCCGGGCGCGCCCTGATGGCCGTACGGCGATGCCTGCGTGGCGGGGGCGCCCTGCGTGGCGGGGCCGGCGTGGTCCGGTCCGGGTGCCTGGCCCGCCGTCTGCCGTGAGCGGTCGGTGTCCGCCGTGCGCGGCGGGGACGCCGACACCGAGCGGGCCAGGCCGCCGGCCACCGCCTCGTTGATGCCGGCGGAGAGCTGGTGGGCCTCGGCCATGCCCTGGTCGGTGAGGAGTTCGGCGAGGCCGCCCGCGTAGCCCTGGCCGACGGCTCGCACCTTCCAGGCGTCCAGCCGCCGGTACAGCTCCAGGGCGACGACGGCGGTCTCGGCGTCGAGGCCGGTGATGGTGTAGCTGGCGACCTCCGTGCCGTCGAGGCCGGTGACGGCCACGAAGGGGGCGGCCACGGCGCCGAAGCGGACCGGGCCTCCCCCGTCGGCGGGGGGCAGGGCGAGCAGCACGTTGACCCGGTGCACGGCGTCCGGCATGGCGTCCAGGTCCACCGCGAGGCGGTGGTCGGCCGCTGCCTGCCGGGACACCTCAAGACCCGGCAGGGCGGGTGTGCCCGGGTGGGCCACCCACTCCACTCCGTTGACCCGGCCGCCTTCGTCGCTGAGCGTGGCCGCGGCCACGATCGGCGTGCCGGCCGAGACCCGGATCTCGAGACGGGTCTGGGTGAGCGGGTGGTTCTGCCCCCGCACCAGCTCGGCCGTCATCGCCTTCCCCCTGTGTCACTCGTGTGATGTTGTGTACCGCTCGCCGGCCCCGGTCGGCCGGGCCGCCGTCAGAGCAGCGGCAGGATGGACGGCATCAGGTCCTGGAACGTGCGGCCGTTGGCCGGAGTGCCGAGGGCCGTCATCGTCCAGCCCGGGCCCGAGCGGTGCACCTTCGCCATGATCTGGGCCGTGTAGGCGCCGCCGCCGGCGAGCGTGTAACGGGCGAGCTCCTGGCCGTTGGTCTCGTCCACCAGACGGCAGAACGCGTTCTGCACCTCCTGGAAGGTCTGGCCCGTGAAGGAGTTCACGGTGAACACGAGCTGGTCGATGTGGACCGGGAGACGCTGCAGGTCGACGAGGATCGCCTCGTCGTCGCCGCCCTGGCCGACACCGCCGACGAGGTTGTCGCCGGTGTGGCGCACCGAGCCGTCGTCGCTCACCAGGTGGCGGAAGAAGACGACGTCGACCGGCTGCTTGTCCGCGAACAGAACGGCGGAGGCGTCCAGGTCGATCTCCCGCGTACGCGAACCGAACAGGCCGCGCCGGGGAGCCGCCTGCCAGCCGAGACCCATGCGCACCGCGGTCAGGCTGCCGCCGTCGCTCTTCTGCAGACTGATGGCCTGACCCTTGGTCATGTTGACGGTCACGCGCTGATTCCCCTCTCGAACTGTCCCCTGTTGCCGCGAAGTCGCGGTTGACCAGAACCCTACGCACGACCACTGACAGTGCCGTACCCCGGTCCGCACTTTGTGTCGCTCTTGCAACACAGCGCGGGCCGAGCGGGACCACCGGGGCCGATGGGCGGAGCCGGTGCCCGGGCGGCGACCGGCGCCGCCCGCGTGCGGCCTGCCGTCAGGCCAGGCCTGCCTCCTTCATCTGGCGCAATTCCTTCTTCATCTCGGAGACCTCGTCGCGCAGCCGGGCCGCGATCTCGAACTGGAGGTCCGCCGCGGCGGCACGCATGCGTGCGGTGAGATCCTCGATCTGCCCGGCGAGTTCGGCGGCGGGGCGGTCCGTGGGCACGGTGTCGGCCGCCTTGGCCTTCCCCTTGCCCCTGGCCGCCTTGCCGCCGGCCTGGTGGGCGCTCAGGGACGGCACCGGTGCCTTGGCGGCCTTGCCGTCCTTGGACTTGCGGTAGCCCGAGCCGAGCAGCTGTTCCGTGTCGACGTCCTCGCGGGCGATCTGCGCGACGATGTCGTTGATCTTCTTGCGCAGCGGCTGCGGGTCGATGCCGTTCGCCTTGTTGTACGCGACCTGTTTCTCCCGGCGCCGGTTGGTCTCGTCGATGGCCTTCTCCATCGCCGGGGTGATCTTGTCGGCGTACATGTGGACCTGGCCGGAGACGTTGCGCGCGGCGCGGCCGATGGTCTGGATGAGCGAGGTGCCGGAGCGCAGGAAGCCCTCCTTGTCGGCGTCCAGGATGGCCACCAGCGACACCTCGGGCAGGTCGAGGCCCTCCCTCAGGAGGTTGATGCCGACCAGGACGTCGTACTCGCCGCTGCGCAGTTCCCGCAGCAGTTCGACGCGGCGCAGGGTGTCGACGTCGCTGTGCAGGTAGCGGACCTGGATGCCGAGCTCCACGAAGTAGTCCGTGAGGTCCTCGGCCATCTTCTTGGTGAGGGTGGTGACCAGGACGCGCTCGTCCTTCTCGACGCGCTTGCGGATCTCGTGCACCAGGTCGTCGATCTGGCCCTCGGTGGGCTTGACGACGACCTCCGGGTCGACCAGGCCGGTCGGGCGGATGATCTGCTCGACGACGCCCTTCGAGCGGGACAGTTCGTACTGCCCCGGGGTGGCCGACAGGTAGACCGTCTGCCCGACGCGCTCCTGGAACTCCTCCCATTTCAGGGGGCGGTTGTCGAGGGCGGAGGGCAGCCGGAAGCCGTGGTCGACGAGGGTGCGCTTGCGGGAGGCGTCGCCCTCGTACATCGCGCCGATCTGCGGGACGGTGACGTGCGACTCGTCGATGACGAGGAGGAAGTCGTCCGGGAAGTAGTCCAGCAGGGTGTTGGGCGGGGAGCCGGGCAGGCGGCCGTCGAAGTGCATCGAGTAGTTCTCCACGCCGGAGCAGGAGCCGATCTGGCGGAGCATCTCGATGTCGTACGTGGTGCGCATCCGCAGGCGCTGGGCCTCCAGGAGTTTGCCCTGCGTCTCCAGCTCGGCCAGCCGCTCGGCCAGTTCCTTCTCGATGTCGTTGACGGCCCGCTCCATGCGCTCGGGACCGGCGACGTAGTGGGAGGCCGGGAAGACGTACAGCTGCTGGTCGTCGCTGATGATCTCGCCGGTGAGCGGGTGCAGCGTGGACAGCGCCTCGATCTCGTCGCCGAACATCTCGATGCGGACGGCGAGCTCCTCGTACACCGGGAAGATCTCGATGGTGTCGCCGCGGACGCGGAAGGTGCCGCGGGTGAACGCCATGTCGTTGCGCGTGTACTGGATGTCGACGAAGCGCCGCAGCAGGTGGTCCCGGTCGATCTCGTCGCCGACCCGGAGGGGCACCATCCGGTCCACGTACTCCTGCGGCGTGCCGAGGCCGTAGATGCAGGAGACCGAGGCGACCACAACGACGTCGCGGCGGGTGAGCAGCGAGTTCGTCGCGGAGTGGCGCAGGCGCTCGACCTCCTCGTTGATCGAGGAGTCCTTCTCGATGTAGGTGTCCGACTGCGGGACGTACGCCTCGGGCTGGTAGTAGTCGTAGTACGAGACGAAGTACTCGACGGCGTTGTTCGGCAGCAGCTCGCGGAACTCGTTCGCCAGCTGGGCGGCCAGCGTTTTGTTCGGCGCCATCACGAGCGTGGGACGCTGGAGCTTTTCGATCATCCACGCGGTGGTGGCGGACTTGCCGGTGCCGGTCGCGCCGAGCAGGACGACGTCCTTCTCGCCGGCTTCGATGCGCCGGGCGAGCTCGGCGATGGCCGCCGGCTGGTCGCCGCTGGGCTGGTAGGGGCTGACGACCTCGAAGGGCGCCACCGTGCGTTCGATCTTTGAAACGGGCCGCATGGAATCAACCGTACGACCCGCCACTGACAATGCGGCGTGATCAGCGGTTCTGCGGGGTTCCGACGCCGCGGACCCGCAGTGGCCGACGGGGGCGGCCGGGGTGGTGGACCACTTGGTCGGCCGGGACGCCCGGCTTGTCCTCGACGGCCGGGACGGCGACGCGCCCCATGACCATCAGCGGGTCGAAGATCACGACGACGCCGGCGAGGAAGAGGAAGGCGAGCGGGCCGAGCAGCATCGGCGCGAGCAGGGTCGCGGGCGACTCTCCCGTGGCGGGAGCGCCCGTGCCGTGCAGGTGGACACTGAGGGCGGCCATGCCCGTGTAGTGCATGCCGCTGACCGCGAGCCCCATCACGAGGCTGGCGCCCACGCTCCACAGGAAACCCTTGATCTGGCACGCCGCCCAGAGCGCGGCGGTGGCCGCGGCCATGGCAATGACGACGGACGCGGCGACGGTGGCCGTGTTGTACCGGAACTCGCCGTCGAGCTGCATCCCGGCCATGCCCAGGTAGTGCATCGAGGCGATGCCGAGGCCGGTGATGGTGCCTCCGGTGAACAGGGCCGTGCCCTTCGCGCCGCGGTAGCCGACGATGAAGATCCCGATGCCCACCATGAGGATGGCGACGCCCAGGCTCGCGTACGTCATCGGCTTGTCGTAGTGGATCGGCGCCTCTTCGACCGTGAACCCCATCATGGCGACGAAGTGCATGGTCCAGATGCCGGAGCCGATCGCCGCCGACCCGAGGGCGAGCCAGCCGGGTCGCCACGACCGGGTCACCAGCAGCGATCTGGTGGTGCAGCGCAGGCCGAGGGCACCGCCGAGGCAGGCCATGAGGTACGCCACCAGCGGTGTGACGAGTCCGTAACTGAAGTCGTCGACCGTGCCTTGCATGCGCGGCTGCCCTTCCGCCTTTTTTACGTCCCGGATTCCCCCATTGTGTCCCCCCTCCCCGGACCGCCTGGGCGGTCGAGGTTGACGCAGAGAGTATGACGCCCACCGGAATGGTCGAACGACTATCCGGCAAAGAAACACGGCCTTGACCCACTTGTGCTGCCCAGGCGTGTGGAGTTGTGGCCCCGCCCTTCACCCCGTGGCCATCCTGCGCCCCTCTCCCGTTGACCGACAGCTGTCACAGTTGAGCTGTCCGTGATCGCTCGACGCGAGGAGTACGCATGCACGCGCGCGCAGTTGCCGCCACGACCACCGCGCTCCTGGGAACCGTCGCCGCTCTGTTGCCGGCTCCGGGCGCCGGGGCCGCCGAGGCCGGCCCGCCACGGGTGATCGCCCACCGGGGCGCTTCCGCGTACGCGCCGGAGAACACCCTGGCCGCCGTCGACAAGGCGGCCGAGCTGGGCTTCCGCTGGGTCGAGAACGACGTCCAGCGCACCAGGGACGGCAAGCTCGTCGTCATCCACGACGACAGCCTGGCCCGCACCACGAACGTCGAAGAGGTCTTCCCCGGCCGGGCCCCCTGGAAGGTGAAGGACTTCACCGCCGCCGAGATCGCACGGCTCGACGCGGGGAGCTGGTTCGGCCGCGCGTACGCGGGCGCGCGCGTGCCGACGCTGGAGCAGTACGTGCGCCGCGTGGACCAGCACCACCAGAAGCTGCTGCTGGAGATCAAGAACCCGCAGCTGTACCCCGGCATCGAGAGGCAGACCCTCAAGGTGCTCAGCAACGAGGGCTGGCTCGACCGGCGGCACGTGGCGGGCCGCCTGATCGTGCAGAGCTTCAGCGCGGACAGCGTGCGGACCGTCCACGAGCTGAAGCCCGCCGTCAAGACCGGATTCCTCGGTGCGCCGCCCGTGGCGGCCCTGCCCGCGTACGCCCGTTTCGCCGACCAGATCAACCCGTCGTACCGCTCGGTGTCCCTGGGATACGTGACCGCCGTCCAGGCCTTCACCGGGCCGCACGGCAGGCCGCTGGAGGTCTTCACCTGGACCGTCGACGACGCGGCCACCGCCCAGCGGGTCGCCGGGTACGGAGTCGACGGGATCATCACCAACAAGCCGGACGTGGTGCGGGCGGCGGTGGACGGCGACTGACCCGCACCGGGCGGCCGGCGGGGCGTTGTCAGTGGCGGATCGTACGGTGGGCGCATGGACAGCCATGGGCAGGCGGAGCAGCAGGCCGTGTGGACCGTCGTCGGCACCGACATCGGTCCGCTGCTGCTCGCCGCGACACGTGAGGGCCTGGTCAACGTCGTGTTCCACGCCGCGGACGCGGTGCGCGACCGGGCGCTCGGCCGACTCGCGTCCCGGCTGGGCGGCCGGCCCGTCGAGGCGCCCGGCTCCCCCTTGCTGGCCGAGGCGATATCGCAGGTCGAGGCGTACTTCGCGGGCCGTCGGCGCGCCTTCGAGCTGCCGCTGGACTGGTCGCTGATCTCGGGCTTCAACCGCCAGGTGCTGCGCGAGCTGGCGGCCGGCGTGCCGTACGGCGCGGTCGTCGGCTACGGCGACCTCGCCAGGCGGGTCGGCCAGCCGGGGGCCGCCCAGGCGGTGGGCATGGCGATGGGCGCCAACCCCCTGCCGGTGGTGGTGCCCTGCCACCGGGTCGTGGAGAGCGACGGCGGCATCGGGGGCTTCGGCGGCGGGCTGGAGACCAAGCGGAAGCTGCTCGCCCTGGAGGGTGTGCTGCCCGAGCCGCTGTTCTGACGGCCCGGATCAGGTGTAGTGCCGCGCTTCGAAGACGTTGCCGTCCGGGTCGCGGAAGTAGAAGCTGCGCCTGGCCATGCCCCGGGCGCCGTAGGCGTCGTGGGTGAAGTCCGACACGGGGACGGCCTGTCGTTCCAGGCGGTCGCGCAGCGCGTCGAAGTCGTCCGGTGCCAGGGCCAGGCAGACGTGGTTGACGGGGTGGCCCGCGCTGTCGGCGGCGCCCGGGACCATGGTCATGCGCTCCGCCATGGTGAGCGGCGCCAGATCGAAGATCGTCTCCTCGTTGAGCCGTACGGAGGGGAAGGACGCGGTTCCCGCGGCGTACTCGGTGACGCGCAGCGGTTCCATGCCGAGCGCCTTCTCGTAGAACTCGGCCGCTGCGACCGGGTCCCGCACCCAGAGGACGACGTGGTCGAGACGTGGCGTGTTGTCCGTCATGTCTCCAGGCTCATGCCGGTCCGCATCGACGGCAAGGGTTTGACCCGGTACGCCATCCGCCAGAGATGAGGGAAGACCGACAGAGCAGGAGGCAGTCGCGTGGTGCTGACGGTGTCCGAAGAGGTACGGGAGGCGATCGGCGCGGGCCGTCCGGTGGTGGCGCTGGAGTCCACGATCATCGCGCACGGTCTGCCGCGCCCCCGCAATCTCCAGGTGGCGCTGGAGCTGGAGGCGGCCGTACGGCAGGAGGGTGCCGTGCCCGCGACGATCGCCGTGCTGGACGGGCGGCCCCATGTCGGGTTGGACAAGGGGCAGTTGGAGCGTGTCGCCAACGAGGACGGGATCCGCAAGCTGGGGCACCGGGACCTGCCGCTCGCGGTGGCGTCGGGGGCGAGCGGCGCGACCACGGTGTCGGCGACGGCACTGCTGGCGGCTCTGGCGGGCGTACGGGTGTTCGCGACGGGCGGGCTGGGCGGTGTGCACCGGCAGTGGACCGTCACGCAGGACGAGTCGGCCGACCTGGGCTTGCTGGCGCGCACCCGGATCACGGTGGTGTGCGCGGGAGTGAAGTCGATCCTGGACGTGCCGGCGACGCTACAACGCCTGGAGACGCTGGGCGTCGCGGTCGCCGGGTACGGCACGGACCGTTTCCCGGGCTTCTATCTGTCGGACTCCGGTCACCCGGTGGACTGGAGACTCGACACGCCGGATCAGGTGGCGGACGTCATGCGGGCCCAGGACGCGCTCGGGGTGCCGGAGTCCGCGCTGATCGTCGCCAACCCGGTGCCGGAGGAGGAGCAACTCGACCCGGGGCTGCACGCGCGTGTGCTCGGCGAGGCGCTGAGCGCGTGTGGGGAGGAGGGAGTCACCGGGCAGGGCGTCACCCCGTTCCTGCTCGACTACCTGGTGCGGCACACCGACGGTGCCTCCCTGAGCGCCAATCTGGCCGCGGTGCGGGGCAACGTACGGCTTGCGGCACGGATCGCGGCGGCCTGGGCCGCGGCATGACCGGGCCGGGGGCGGGCGGTGCGCTGCTGGTCGTCGGGGACGTGATCACGGACGTCGTGGCCCGGCACCGGGGACCGCTCGCCGCGGGCACGGACACGGCTGCGGTGATCCGGCGGGTGCCGGGCGGCGCCGGAGCGAACGTGGCCTGCTGGGCGGCGCACTGGGGGTGCCCGGAGGTACGGATGTTCGGCCGGGTGGGTGCGGAGGCCGTGGCGTGGCACGAGCGGGAGCTCGCCGCGCACGGGGTGCTGCCGCGGCTGGTCGTCGATGAGCAGGCGCCGACGGGGACGGTGATCTGCCTGGTCGACACGGGCGCGGCGGCCGAACGGACGTTCCTGACCGACAGCGGCGCCTCCCTGCGGCTCGGGCCCGCCGACTGGTCGGAGGCGCTCCTCGACGGTGTCGGGCGCCTGCACCTGTCGGGCTATCTGCTGTTCTCCGAGCCGAGCCGTGCGCTGGTGGCGACGGCCGTGGCGTCGGCACGCGCGCGTGGCGTGCCGGTGAGCCTGGACCCGGCGTCCGCGGGCTTCATCAAGGACCTGGGGGCGGACCGGTTCCTGGCGCTCGTCGAGGACGTCGACGTGCTGCTGCCGAGCCGCGACGAGGCGTGTCTGCTGACGGGGCGGTCCGGGGCGGAGGACGCGGCGGCCGAGCTGAGCCGGCGCGTGCCGCTGGTGGTCGTCAAGCAGGGCGCGGACGGTGCGCTGGTGTCCCGCTCCGGCGGCATGTCGGCCCATGTCGCCGCCGTCCCCGCGACGCCTCGGGACACCACGGGTGCCGGGGACGCCTTCACGGGCGCGTTCCTGGCCGCGCTGCTCGCCGGCGCGGATGCGCAGGAGGCGGCGCGAGAGGGCTGCCGGGCGGGGGCGCGGGCGGTGGAGCGGGTGGGCGGCAGGCCGCCGGCACCGGGCTGACGGCGGGGAGGGACGGGTTGACCGGTCTCGGGGCCGTCCGCAAGGCGCGGGCAGGCCATGATCCGGGGGCCGTCCGCAAGATCCGGGCGGGTCATGAGCCCCGGGCCGTCCGCAAGGCCGGCGGGTCGTGATCCTGGGCCGTCCGCAGGGTCGGCGCGGGTCATGCCTGTTGCAGGCCTTGTGCCGCTGTGGCCCGTGCCTGTTGCCCCCTATCCCTTGCGCCCCCACGCGGAGATCATCGGGGCGGTCGTGAGGTCCATGGCGCCGGACGCCACGTTCGCGAGGTGGCGGTCGATGTCCTCGTCGGTGGCCAGACCCGCGGTGACGAGCCGGCCGCGGATCTGGCGGATGGTGGCGTCCTCCAGGGCGGCGCAGGCGGGTGAGGCGAGCGGAAAGTACGCGTCGGCCTCCACGCACCGCAGTCCGGCCGCGCGCAGCAGCCGGGGCAGCTTGCGGCCGTGGGCGAGGTCGGCCCCGCGGTCGGCGAGCATCTGGCGGAAGCCGTGCCGCAGCCGGTTGGCGAGCTGCTGTTCGGGGCCGAACTCGTCGGGGCAGAGCAGTGGCTGCAGGGCCGGGTCGGCGTCCTCGACCAGGAGCCGTCCGCCCGGGCGCAGCGCCCTGGCCATCGACCGCAGCGCCTGTTCCCGGTCCCGCACCCGGGTGAGGCCGAGGCGGGCATGGACCAGGTCGAAGCCCTCCCCCGGCGGGCTGTCCGCGCACACGTCGTGGACGCGCACCTCGACCGGTGGGCGGGCGGCCCCAGCGAACCGTGTAACGTCCACGTCGGTGGCGAGGACACGCCCGGTCGGGCCGACCCGCTTCGCGAGCCAGGACGCGACGGAGGTGCCGCCCGCGCCGATCTCCCAGCAGCGCCAGCCCGGTCCGACGCCGAGGGCTTCGAGATGCCGGAAGGTCGTGGAGTCGAAGATCGCGGCGAACGCGGTGAAGCGCTCCGCGTCGGCAGGCCGGTCGTCGAGGAGGTGCCCGTCGGTTCGCATCATACCCCGATCATCCCAGTTGCCCCGGTTTTCCATAGAGGGCGACGCTCCGACGGGACACGCGCCCGGCGGTTGTTCACAGCCCGGAACGCGGCGGAGCGCGTCGGGGCACCACGGGACCAAAGCGGAACATTCCGTTTCCACAGGCTCGTCCGCCGTTCGCGCCGTGCTGGCAAACTGGCCCGACCAGGGCGCGGAGACGCGGCGAGGGTGTCCACGCAAGGAGATCCAGATGTCCATGGCAGGGAATCTGCGGAAGGTCACGAGCATCGGCGGCGTGAGCGGCCTGCGCAGAGTGGCGCGGCTGGCCCGGCGGCGCCCGCGCGTCGACCTGAGCCACCCCGCCCGGTCCCCGCTGGGCTCCTCGGTGGTCAACTGCGTGACGTATCAGGACGGTTGCCGGGTCCCCACGGGCGGCGACCTGGTCGATGCGGTGCGGCAGGTGCGCAGGAGCGGCGTGGGCTTCGTCTGGCTGGGGCTGCACGAGCCGACGAACCGGGAGTTCGCCGGCATCGCCGAGCTGTTCGACCTGCACCCGCTGGCGGTCGAGGACGCCGTCGAGGCCCATCAGCGGCCCAAGCTGGAGCGGTACGGCGAGACGCTCTTCGCGGTGTTCAAGACGGTGTGCTACGTCGAGCACGACGTGCTGACGGCCACCAGCGAGGTGGTGGACACGGGCGAGATCATGGTGTTCGTCGGCGAGGACTTCGTGATCACGGTACGGCACGGGCGGCACGGCTCGCTGGGCCCGCTGCGCGAGGAGCTGGAGTCCGAACCGCAGCAGCTCGCCAAGGGACCGTCGGCGGTGCTGCACGCGATCGCGGATCATGTGGTCGACGACTATCTGTCCGTCACCGACTCGGTGCACAGGGATATCGACGAGGTCGAGACGGCCGTCTTCGCCGAGCAGGGCGCCCGGGTCGATCCGGGCCGGATCTACCAGCTCAAGCGTGAACTGCTGGAGCTGAAGCGGGCGGTGGTGCCGCTGAGCCGCCCGTTGGAGGACCTCGCCACGCGGCCCATACGCGTGGTCGACCCGGAGATACAGGCGTACTTCCGGGACGTCTCGGACCATCTGCTGCGCGCCGTTGAGCAGATCGCCGCCTTCGACGAGCTGCTCAACTCCATCCTTCAGGCGCATCTCGCGCAGGTCACGGTCGCTCAGAACGAGGACATGCGGAAGATCACGGCCTGGGCCGCGGTGATCGCCGTGCCGACGATGGTGTGCGGGATGTACGGCATGAACTTCGACCACATGCCGGAGCTGCAGTGGCGGTTCGGCTATCCCCTGATCATCGGCGTCATATCCGTCGCCTGCCTGGCGCTGCACCGGGGTTTCCGGCGCAACGGCTGGCTGTGACGCGCGCCCTCGGGGCAGGTGGGGCGGCTCAGCGCGTGGGACTCTTGGCGTAGACGCTCTCCGCCCAGCTCGCGATCTGGTCGTCGGCCAGGTGCCGGGCGAGGTCGGACTCGCTGATCATGCCGACGAGCCGCTTGTTCTCGATGACGGGGAGACGGCGGATCTGGTGCTGCTGCATCTCCCGGAGGACTTCGCTGATGTCGGCGTTCGCGTCGATCCAGCGCGGGGTGCCCTGGGCCATGTCGCCCGCGGTGACCCGGGACGGGTCGTGGCCCATGGCGACACAGCCGACGACGATGTCGCGGTCGGTGAGGATGCCGCAGAGCCGTTCGTTCTCGTCGCTGATGGGCAGGGCGCCGACGCCCAGTTCGCGCATCATCTGGGCGGCCCGGTCCAGGGTTTCGTGGGCGGGGATCCACTGGGCGCCGCGGTGCATGATGTCTCCGGCGGTGGTCATTCGGTACCTCCTGGTGCCGGACGGCCGGCGCGGTGCGGAGGCGCACCGCTAGTCCCGGCGTCCAACATTCTTGCCGCGCCACCCGGCACCCGCACCCGGAGCCGGTACGGGTGGGTTCCGCCGCCGGCAGCGGGGAGCGGCCGGTTCACCCGTTCCACGCCGGGTGATTCGGGTCGTCGGCGCGCACCAGGACGTCGGCGGTGTTCGCGGGGTCGGTCTCGTCCTCGTAGCGCTCGAACGCGGGCAGGGTCCAGTGGTCGGTCCCGGGGGTGCGGCGGCGCAGCGCGCCCGGGGAGAGGAGGACGTGGACGGTCAGGTCGAAGGGGAACCAGTGACGCAGGAGAAGAGGGCCGTGCATCAGCAGGACGCCGCCGGGCGGGAGTTGGACGTAAGGGCTGCGGGTGGCGCGGTCGGTGACCGGGTCCCACAGGTCGGGCAGGACGCGTCCGTCACCGCCGGGGTCGAGGGGCCCGAACACCTCGCGCCACAGGGCGCCGGTGTCGTACCAGCCGCTGTAGAAGGACTCCAGGTCCTGACGGCCGTACTCCAGGCGCAGCGAGGCCGGGCGCAGGAAGCCCTCCGTGCCGACGACGAGCGAGGGGCGTCCGCGCACGCGCAGCGCCTCGCTGACGCGTTCGGCGAGGTCACCGGGGCGGGCGGCCGGGGCGCCGTCGAAGGCGACGCGCGGCCAGGGACTTTCGTCGGCCGGCCTCAGGTCGAGCAGACGCTCGGCGAGCAGGTCGCCGAGCCGGTCCCAGGTGATCGCTTCGAGTCGCACAGGCCCATGATGCGCCGTCCACCGACGGACGCGACGGGCCGCCCGTGCCGGACGGGCAGTCCTTCCGGAGACGGTCCCTGGACGCTCGCGTATGGCTCCGCGCGGCTCGGCGATGGTCGTCGTGCCCGCGCGCGGCTTCACTGGTGGTGACGGCGGGACGGGCGGCATCGGGAGACGGCGGGCGGCATCGGGGGAGGGATTTCCCGGGTTCAGGATGTGCAGGTCAAGACGGGGGTGACATCGACATGATCGACGGACCGTATGTCGTGCTGACGGTGCTGGGGGTGCTCGGTACCGGGCTGACGGCCGGGGTGTTCTGCGGCTTCTCGGCCTTCGTGATGAGAGGGCTGGCGGCGCTGCCGCCGGCGCAGGGCGTCGCCGCGATGCAGCGGATCAACGTGGCGGCGGTGCGGCCGGCGTTCATGCTGGTGTTCGCCGGGTCGGCGGTGCTGGCCGTGGTCATGGCCGTGGTGGCGTTCGTGCTGTGGCCGGACGACGGGGCGGTGGAGCTGCTGCTGGGCAGCGGGTTGTTCCTGTTCGGCTCGTTCGGGGTGACCGCCGCCGCGAACGTGCCGCGCAACAACACGCTGCAGGCGATGGAGCCGGGCACGCGGGAGGCGGCGGCGTACTGGCCGGCGTACGTGCGCGAGTGGACGGCGTGGAACCACGTCCGTACGGCCGCCTCGGCCGCGGCGGCGCTGTCCTATCTGCTGGCGCTCACCTGACGAAGCCGCCGAAAGCGCTGTCCCGCGGCTCTGCGCCGGGGGCCGAGGCGTCGTATCGTGGCCGGAAGCGTGCCGCCCCCGACGGCGCACGGTCTGCCACGAGCGCACCTGAGGAAGACGGCCATGGGCGATCCCAGGGGTTTCATGACCACGCCGCGCGAGGAATGGCCGCGGCGGCCGGTCGAGGAGCGGGTGCGGGACTGGGACGAGGTCTACGTCCCCGGGGCGTTGCTCCCCCTCATCAGCAGGCAGGCCGACCGCTGCATGGACTGCGGCATCCCCTTCTGCCACGACGCCTGCCCGCTCGGCAACCTGATCCCCGAGTGGAACGACCTGGTGTCCCGCGAGGACTGGCGGGCGGCGTCCGACCGGTTGCACGCCACCAACAACTTCCCGGAGTTCACGGGCCGGCTGTGCCCGGCGCCCTGCGAGGCGGGCTGCGTGCTCGCCATCAACCAGCCCGCGGTCACCATCAAGAACGTCGAGTGCGCCATCGCCGACCGGGCCTTGGAGGAGGGGTTCACACAGCCCAGCCCGCCGGACCGGCTGTCCGGGCGGACGGTGGCGGTGATCGGGTCGGGTCCGGCCGGGCTGGCCGCGGCGCAGCAGCTGACCCGGGCGGGGCACACCGTCGCCGTGTACGAGAAGGACGACCGGATCGGCGGGCTGATGCGGTACGGCATCCCCGAGTTCAAGATGGAGAAGCGGCATCTGGAGCGGCGGATCGAGCAGATGCGGGCCGAGGGCACCAGGTTCCGTACGTCGACAGGGGTCGGGCGGGACGTCGATGCCGCCGGGCTGCGGGCCCGTTACGACGCCGTGGTGATCGCCACAGGTGCGACGGCGTGGCGGGAACTGGCCGTGCCCGGGCGGGAGTTGGCTGGTATCCACCAGGCGATGGAGTATCTGCCGCTGGCCAACCGGGTGTGCGAGGGGGACCTGGAGGCGTCCCCGCTGTCAGCCGCCGGGAAGCACGTCGTCATCGTCGGCGGCGGCGACACCGGGGCGGACTGTCTGGGCACCGCGGTGCGGGAGGGCGCCGCGTCCGTGACCCAGCTGGACATCTACGCCCGGCCCGGCACCGAGCGCGACGAGGACACCGCGCCCTGGCCGACGTACCCGAAGGTCTACCGGCTGTCCGCCGCCCACGAGGAGGCGGGCGAACTGCGGACGGCACCCGCGGCGGACGCCGATGCCCGGCTGTTCTCGGCGTCGACGCTGCGCTTCACCGGCGACGCGGAAGGACACGTGCGGGCCCTGCGTCTGGTCGAGGTGGACGCGGGGCGCCGTCCGGTGCCGGGCAGCGAGCGGGCACTCCCCGCCGACCTGGTGCTGCTCGCCCTCGGCTTCTCGGGGCCCGACCGGCGCGACGGGCTGGTGGACCAGCTGGGCCTGGAGCTCGACCCGCGCGGCACGATCAAGCGGGACGCGGGCTTCGCGACCAACGTGCCCGGCGTGTTCGCCGCCGGCGACGCCGCGCGCGGACAGTCGCTGATCGTCTGGGCGATCGCGGAGGGCCGGGCGGTCGCGGCAGCCGTCGACCGCCATCTCACGGGCCGTACGCGTCTGCCGGCACCGATCGGTCCGTACGACCGGCCGATGAGGGTGTGACCGGTCGGCGGGGGCCGCGGACCTGTCGACGGTGAGGCCGGCCGACGGCGCGTGGAGCGGCCGCCTCGCGCCCTCGACGCCTCAGCCAGGCGGCCCCGCCCGCGGGACACCGCCCTTCCGGCGCCGCCCCGCGCGGGCCGCAGCACGTCGCCTACCGCTCGTCCGTGCCCGCCACCTTCTGAGTGGCGAGGGCCACCCGGTTCCAGGTGTTGATCGTGCAGATGAGGGCCAGGACCCGGGCGAGTTCTTGCTTCTCGAAGTGGGCCGCGGCCCGTGCGTAGACGTCGTCGGGAATGCCGTCGTCGGCGACCAGGGTCACGGCGTCCGTCAGGGCGAGGGCGGCCTGCTCCTTCTCCGTGAAGAAGTGCCGGGCCTCGCGCCACACGGCGACCATGTGCAGCCGGTCCTCGCTCTCACCGGCCTTGCGGGCGTCGTTGGTGTGCATGTGCAGGCAGTACGCGCAGTGGTTGAGGTGGGAGGCGCGGATCTGGATCAGTTCGACGAGCGCCGGATCGAGCCCTTCGCGGGCGGCGGCGTCGAAGCCGATGAGGGCGCGGAAGGCCTTCGGGGCGGACCGGGCGAAGTTCAGGCGGGTCCCGGCGGGCGCGGCGGCGACAGCGCCTGGAGCGGACATGGGCATCGTGTTCGTCGCGGGAAGGTGCATGTCCCTCACCCTATGAACCGGAAAGACCGACTGTAGGGTTCATTTCCATGCCGGATTCGCGGGTCAATTCATGGGTCGACTCCGCCGAGCGGATCGGTGCCGACCTGCACCTGGAGCTGTCCGGGCCGGGAGGCCGCCGGGCCGCGCTGACCGGCGCCCTGCGCGAGGCCGTGCGCAGCGGGCGGCTGGCGCCAGGCGCCCGGCTGCCGCCGTACCGTTCGCTCGCCGCGGACCTCGGCGTGGCCCGCAACACGGTGGCCGACGCGTACGCGGAACTCGTCGCCGAGGGCTGGCTGACCGCCCGCCAGGGCTCCGGAACGCGGGTCGCCGAGCGGGCCGAACCGCTGCGCCCACGCGCACGCGTGCCGAAAAAGTTGCCGCCACGCGTGCGTGGCACCCGCCACGACCTGCGGCAGGGCACCCCGGACGCGTCGGCGTTCCCGCGCGCCGCCTGGCTGGCGTCCTACCGGCGGGCGCTTCAGCAGGCGCCGAACGAGGCGTTCGGTCCCGGCGACCCGGCCGGACGGCGCGAACTGCGCGAGGCGCTCGCGGAGTACCTGGCACGCGCGCGTGGCGTGCGGACGGAGCCGGGCCGCATCGTGATCTGCTCCGGCTTCGCGCACGCCGTAGGGCTGCTGTTCGGCGGCGGGGTACTGCGCGGTCCGCTGGCGGTGGAGGCGTACGGCCTGTCCTTCCACCGGAAGCTGCTCACGGCGGCGGGCGTACGGACCGTTCCCCTGCCCCTGGACGACGACGGGGCACGGGTGGACCGGCTGGGGCGGGAGCGGGCCGTGCTGCTGACACCGGCGCACCAGTTCCCGACCGGGGGACCCCTGCACCCGGAGCGCCGGGCCGCCGTCGTGGACTGGGCACGCGCGCGTGACGGGGTCGTCCTGGAGGACGACTACGACGGGGAGTTCCGCTACGACCGCAAGCCCGTCGGCGCCGTCCAGGGCCTCGACCCCGAGCGGGTGATCCACATCGGCTCGGTGAGCAAGAGCCTGTCACCCGCGCTGCGGCTGGGCTGGATGGTGCTGCCGGAGCGGTACGTCGACGGCGTGCTGGCCGCCAAGGGCGACCGTGAGGCCTGGGCGAGCGTCCTCGATCAGCTGAGCCTGGCGGACTTCCTGGCCTCCGGGTCGTACGACCGTCATGTGCGGCGCATGCGGCAGCGGTACCGCAGCCGCCGGGACCGTCTCGTCGCAGCCCTCGCCGAGCACGCCCCGCACATCGCGGTGACCGGGGTGGCGGCGGGGCTGCACGCCGTGCTCCGCCTGCCGCCCGGCACCGAGCGGTCCGCGGTCAAGGCCGCCGCCCGGCACGGCATCGCGCTGGACGGACTCGCCGGTTTCCGGCATCCGGCGACGGACATGGAGCCGCGCGAAGGGCTGGTCGTGGGCTACGCGACGCCGTCGGAGGCCGAGTACGGACCGGCGCTTGAGGCGCTGTGCCGGGTGCTGCCGGGCTGACGCACGCCGCCACCCGCCGACCGGGATGCCGGACGACGGGTGGCGGATGGCAGGTGGTGACCGGTGACGGGTGGGATGGGGGATGCAGGTGGCGGAAAACAGCAACTGCTGGTGATCAACTCAGGACGTATCTCATGACCAGCTCAGAAAAGCCGTGCGGACAGGACCCGCACGGGCGCGTTCCGCTCAGGACAGCAGGAAGTCCGCCTCCCCCGCCTTGGCGCCCTCGATGAAGGCCGTCATCTCGTCGGACGTGTAGATCAGCGCCGGCCCGTCCGGGTCGGTGGACTGCCGGACCGCGATCCGGCCGTCGGCGAGCTTCATCGCCTCCAGGCAGTTGCCCCCGTTGCCACCGCTCCACGGCTTGTGCCAGCCCTCGCTGCCCAGCTCCCGCGCGGGCATGCCGTTGTAGATCCGCTCGGTGCGGACCCGCGGCTGAGGCTCGGGCTTGATGCGGTTCATTCACAGCTCCTTGCGGAGATCCCGCAGGATCTCCTTCGTGCGATGTGCCGTAGCGGCCAGTGCCGCCATGCGGTCCATGACCTCGAGGTGGGCCGCCACCTCGGCACGCGCGTCGAGGTAGACGGCTCCGGTCAGGTACTCGCTGTAGACCATGTCCGGAAGTTCGGGCATGGCGAATCGGAACAGCACGAACGGCCCGTAGGTGCCGGGGTGCGGCCCGTTGGCGAACGGCGCGACCTGCAGCGTCAGGTGGGGCAGGTCCGCGGCCTCGAGCAGTCTGTCGATCTGGGCCCGCATCACCTCCGGACCGCCCACCGGGCGGCGCAGCGCGGTTTCGTCCATCACGACCCACAGCCGGGGCGCGTCCTTGCGGGTGAGCAGTTCCTGCCGTTGCATGCGCAGGGCGACGTGCCGCTCGATGTCCTCGGGCCGGGTCTGGCCGATGGCGCCGGACCGCAGTACCCCACGCGCGTAGTCCTCGGTCTGCAGCAGGCCGGGGACGAAGTGGGGCTCGTAGCTGCGGATCAGGCTGGCGGCGCCCTCCAGGCTGACGTACATCGAGAACCAGCCGGGCAGGATGTCGTGGAAGCGCTGCCACCAGCCGGGCTTGTTGGCGTCCTCGGCGAGCTCGACGAAGGCGTCGGCCTCGTCCTCCGGGACCCCGTAGGCCTTCAGCAGCACCTGGAGGTACGGGATCTTGAGGGCGACCTCGGCCATTTCCATGCGGCGGACCGTGGCGGGGGCGACGCGGAGGACGGCGGCGGCCTCCTCGCGCTTCATCCCGGCGCGTTCCCGCAGGTCCATCAGGCGCCGGCCGAGGACGACCTGTCCGACGGTCGGCGCGGACCGCGGTTCACTCACGCTCCACCTCCAGAAGAATCCCCAGCGGGTACCGGCCGGTTCCATGGTCCACCGGGCTCCGTCGGATTCCGCGAAAGGATCCCGACAGCCCGGCGGCGCCATTCGAAGACCTGTTCGAAGACCGGGGCAGTCTTCTTGATCTCAATTGGCGCCGCTCGACGTGCTGTTGCGAGCAGTGTGCCACGGCGCCTCACCGCGTCATACAGCACTCTGCATTTTTCATAGTGACACTTGCCAAGTGTTCGCGACGGGGCGATAGTGGCACCGTGATCCCGTCCGCGCCCTTAGGAACAGACGCCGCCGTCGGCCCGCTCGGTCCCGGCGCCGTCACGGGAGGCACCCCTCACGGGGCGGCTGCCCAGCGCCGGTTCCGCTTCGAACTGGCGGCACATCCGGGCTCTCCCGCGCAGGCCAGACGCCTGACTCGCGCACGACTGAACGGCTGGTCGGTGTGCGAGGACACGTGCGACACCGCGTCACTCGTGGTGTCCGAGCTGGTCACCAACGCGATCGTGCACACCGCCAGCACGCACATAGTGTGCGAGCTGCACGACGGCGACGACCTGCTGCGCATAGCCGTACGTGACGAGGGCTGCGCGCCGGGTATGCCGCAGGCGGCGTCCCGGCAGCGCCCCGAGGAGGAGCACGGGCGGGGACTGCTGCTCGTCGACGCCCTGTGCCACGCCTGGGGTGTCCACGAGCACGGCCCGGGACTGCTGGTCTGGGCCGAACTGCCGCGCCAGGCGGACACACCGCGCGACCCGTCGGAACCGCGCAACGACCTGGGCTGGGGCGCACGCCCGAAGCCGGGCGCGCCCGGCGGCTCCGGCGGCGAGGGGGACGAAGCGGAAGCGCACGCGGGATCGGGGGCCGCGTGGAAATGAGGGCTGCGTCCGGCGGCCGGGCGATGTGCCTGGACACGCTGGTCGGCCTGCGGCGCGGGCTGCGCCCGCCGGGTGTGCCCCGGCGACTGGCCGTGCCCGACGGCATGACCGCCCCGCTGGGCTGCGACGCGGTGGCGACACCAGCCCGCCTCGGCCCTCTGCTGCTGCCCCGGCTGCCCCGCGTGGGGTGCGTCTACGGCGATGAGACGCACTGGTGGTGGATCGTTCCGCCCGACTCCGACTACGCCCTGGACTGGCCCGCGCCCGCGCACTACGCCATCGGCGCGATGGTCCCCGACACACCGAGTGCGCCGGGCCTCGTCCACCGGCCGGACGGAACGGTCCCCTATACGCCGCCCATTCCGCTCTACCTGGCACTGTGCAGCCTGACGGGCACGACGCCGGTCTGGTCGCGGCCGGTCAGCGCCTGAGGCGGGGTGAAACGCCTCAGGCCACAGGGCCCGGCGCTTGCGGCCCGCAGGCCTCAGGGCTCTTTGGTTTTTTTGGGATCTCCGGTGTTCTGGGCTCATTCTCCCTGGACTGCATTGCCCTTTTGGATCCCTGGGCCTTTGAGCGCGTTACTCTCCGGGACCGTTTGGCCATCGGATTCTTACCGGGGAAAGAGGTACGCGGCAGCGCCGCACAGTTCACGCGACAGCGTCGATCGCCGCGTCGCTCGGCACGACGACCAGGAACATGTCCGTCGCAAGATCCATGACTACCTCGGCCTGCAGGCCCTCCACACGCCGCGCCTGCGCGAACTCCTCCGCTGGCCACGAGCCGCGCGGCCCGCCTGCGGGAAAGCGTTCGAGCACCGTTCGCCCGTTCACCCTGTACCTCCATGTAGCGTTGTACTGGTGTAGTTAAACGCCATGGAGGCCCAGAACGCCTCGTGAAGTGACGGTACTGAGACATACTTGACACCCGTTCACCGCCCAATGTGAGCACAATCTCAGCATTTCGGGTGAGCGATTACGGTGCGTCTCAGTCCGCGTACAGTTCCCGCGGTCTCGCGGTTCTGGCAGTTCCAGCGGTTCTGGCAGTTCCAGCGGTTCTGGCAGTTCCAGCGGTTCTGGCAGTTCTCGCTTCAGTGCTGTTTCACTCGCTTCGCTCGTTTCAGTCGTCGTACTCGTCGTGGTGGCGAATGCGCGCGCTTCCCGCGGGCGCGCCGAGGGCCGTCGCGCGCCCCTTGGGTTCCTCCCGCTCCTCCTGACGCCCCAGTGCCGTCAGGTCGAGCAGGCTGGTGGTCGAGCCGAGCCCGTCGAGACCCCGTTCGTACGTCGAGTAGGTGTGGAAGACCCGGTCGCGGTCGCGCAGGAAGCAGCTGAGGCCGAGCAACTGCGGCAGCCGGCCTCCCACTCGGGCGCGAACATGAAGTGGTGGACGACCAGTTGGGCCCGGCCGTCGAAGAGGTCGAGGAGTGAGGCCTTGCCGTCGCCGCCCTCGAAGACGTACTCCTTGCCGATCTCGACCATGGGCAGTCTGCGCCGCTCGGCGTTGAGCGCGTCCTGTGCGCGCGTGGCCTCCTTCTCCTCAACGAGCAGTCCTCGCGTGCGGCGCTCCGGCGAGAGGCTGTGAGCTGGAGGGATTTCCCTGCTCAGGTGTCGTATTCCTGGATGCGCCGGCCGTGGGCGCGGTCCACGAGCGCGGGCAGCCGCTCCTCCAACTCCGCCGCGACCGCCGCCACGTCGATGGTCAGCAGTTCGCGGTCGCGCATCAGGACACGCCCGTCGACGATCGTCGTACGGACGTCGGCGGAGCGGGCGCTGTGCACCAGGGTGGCGGCGAGGTCGTGGACGGGCCGGGTGTGCGGGCCGGTGAGGTCCACGAGGACGATGTCGGCGCGGCGGCCCGGCGCGATACTGCCGATGGTGTCGCCGAGGCCGACGGCGCAGGCACTCTGCAGCGTGGCGTGGTGCAGGGCCTGCCGGGACGTCAGCCAGCGGGGGTCGCCCTCGGTGGACTTCTGGACCAGCGAGGTGAGGGCCATCGACTCCCACACGTCGAGGTTGTTGTTGGAGGCGGCGCCGTCCGTGGCCAGCCCGACGGGGACGCCGATGCCGCGCAGGGCCCGCACCGGTGTGGTGGTGGGCCAGGCGAACTTGAGGTAGCCGCGGGGCGCGCTGGCGACGGCGACACGCCCCCCGGCCCCGGCCAGCAGCGGCAGGTCGTGTTCGAGGATGCCGGTGCCGTGCGCGATGAGGACGTCGGTGTCGAGGATGCCGGTGTGGGCGAGGACCTCTATGGGGGTGCGGCCGTGCCGGGTGAGGCTCGTGTCGGTCTGGTCGCGGTTCTCGGCGGCGTGCAGGTGCACGGGCAGGCCGTGGGCGCGGGCGAGGTCGGCGGTGGCGGCGAGGTCGGCGTCCGTGACGGTGTAGGGGGCGTGCGGAGCGAGAGCCGTGGTGATGCGTCCGCCGGCGGCGCCGCGCTGCCGCAGCGCGAAGTCGAGGGACCGCTCCCGCCCTTCGGGCCCCTGCGAGGAGAAGTAGGCCTCGCCGAGCAGGGCCCGCATCCCGCACTCGGCGACCACGGCGGCCACGGCGTCCATGGCGAAGTAGTGGTCGGCGAAGCAGGTGACGCCGCCACGGATCATCTCGGCGCAGGCCAGCCGCGCGCCCAGCTCGACGTGCTCTGCGGTGAGGTTGGACTCCACGGGCCAGACGACCCCGTTGAACCACTCCTCGGTGGGCAGGTCCTCGGCGAGGCCACGCAGCGCGACCATCGGCGCGTGGGTGTGGCAGTTGACGAGCCCCGGCATCGCGACCTGGCCGCGCGCGTCGATGTGCTCGGCGGCGGACAGCCCGTCGGTGCTGGCCGCACTCGTCACGGCTTCGACAACGCCGTTGCGTACGACGATCGCGGCGTCCTGCGCGAACCCGATCCGTTCCTCGTCGTCGTGCACGAGGACGGTGCAGCCGGTGATGAGGAGGTCGACGGTGACTTCCGCGGTGGCAGGCCTCATTCCGCCACGGTACGACGGGGAGGCGGGGCGGAGGAGCCTTCCGGACATGGCGCCTCCGGCACGGTGAGGAGTTCCTCTGCCTCGGTGACGGCCGCGATCAGCGCCTGCGGGCCGGGCCGCAGGCCGCTCAGCAGGGTGTCGGTGGCACCCAGTCCCGCACGCTCGACGAGCCCTTTCTCGTTGGTGACCCACTCGCCGCGTGCCGCCATCAGCGCGTGTGCCGTGTGGGTCGTCGCGACGGCGATCGCGCCCGCGACCTGGGTGACCGCGCCCCTGGGGGCGTGGCCGGCCTTAGCGAGGCGTCGGGAGGCAGAGGGGGGTCGTCAGGGGCGCCGGAAGCGTACGCGGCGTACCCCGGCGCACGCACGGCGATATCCGGGTGCGCCGCGCGATCCGAAGGCCGCATCATCGGCGGGTTGCCTCTCGTCCGGGGCGGTCGTCGCTCGTCCGGGGAGATCGCCTCCCGTCGGGGAGGTCGCCTTCTCGCCACTCGGTGAGTCACGTGAGGCGCCTCCTCATCCCGCGGCGAGGTGCCGCCCCGCCCGCCCGATCCACTGGAGCCCGCATGATCCGCCGCGTCACCGCACCCGGCCTCTTCCCGCCACCCGCCTACGCGCACGCGTCCGTCGTCGAGGCCGGTACCCAGCTCGCCTTCCTCGCCGGGGCCGTGCCCCTCGACGCCGGCGGGAACCTCGTCGGGGAGGGAGACCCGGTACGGCAGGCCGAGCAGGTGATCGCCAACCTCACGGAGCAACTTCGAGCGGCGGGCAGCGATGTGGAGCACGTCCTGACGACCGACGTGTACGTGGTGAGCGACGAGCCCGCGACCCTGTCCGCCGTGTGGGACGTCGTCACGGCGTCCGGCCTGAGCGCCGGGCCGCACGCGTCGACCCTGCTCGGCGTGGCCTGCCTCGGCTACCGGGGCCAGCTCGTGGAAATCACGGCGACCGCCGTGGTCCCCGAGGAGCGCCGGCCGTGAGCCACGACACGACCCGCGAAACCACTGGGGCCGGCGAGGCGACCGTCGTGCTGCGGCGGGCCGTGGCCACCGATGCCGAGGCGGCGGCCGGTGTCTGGCTGCGGTCGTTCTCCGCCGCACTGCCGACCGTCGTGCGGCCCCGGTCCGACGACGAGGTGCGCTGGTATTTCCGGGAGGTGCTGGTGCCGCAGGCGCACACGTGGGTCGCCGAGGCGCCGGGCGGAGGCCTGGTGGGCGTGATGGTGCTCGCCGACGGGGAGCTGGCTCAGCTCTACCTCGACCCGGACTGGCGGGGCTGCGGCCTCGGCGACCGCTTCGTCGCCCTCGCCAAAGAGCGATCCCCGTCCGGGCTGAGCCTGTGGACCTTCCAGGTCAACGAGTCCGCCCACCGCTTCTACGAACGGCACGGCTTCGAACCCGCCGAGCGCACGGACGGCAGCGGCAACGAGGAGCACGAGCCTGACGTGCGGTACGTGTGGCGACCTGGGCGTGCGGCGAGGTGACGGGGACGGACGGGCGAACGACCTCAGTCCGAGCCGTCGAGTGACGGCACCGCGCGTGCCCGTCCGAACCCCGGCCCGCGCCCGCCGACCCCACGTCCCGTCCCGTCAACCGCGCGCGTACCTGTCCGTCGCCGCCACCAGCGCGTCCGCGACTCCCGGGGTGCCCGCGTCGTGTCCGGCCTCGTCCACGACCACCAGTTCGCTCCCGGGCCAGGCGTGGTGCAGCCGCCACACGGTGCCGAGCAGATTGCCGAGGTCGAGGCTGCCCTGGACCATCGTGCCGGGGATGTCCGTGAGCAGAGGCGCGTCGCGCAGCACGACTCCCTCGTCGTTGCCCGCGCCGAGGAAGTGGTCGTTGCCGAAGTAGTGCGTGACCGTGCGGGCGAAGCCCATCCGGAACACCGGGTCCTCGAAACGCGCCACCGAGCGGGGCGGCGCCGGAATGATCGCCGTCTCCCAGTCGGTCCAGGCGCGCGCCGCCTTCTCGCGCAGTTCGGGATCGGGCGACTCGATGAGCCGGTTGTACGCGGCGGCCAGGTTCCCGTCCCGCTCCTCTTCCGGGACGAGGGCGAGGAACCGCTCGAACGCCTCCGGGAAGAGCCTGCCCAGTCCTCGCGTCAGCAGCGTCACCTCGCGGGTCGCGGCGGTCGCCACCCCGGTCAGCACCAGCTCGGACACCACCCCCGGATGCGTCTGCGCGTACCGCAGCCCGAGCACCGACCCCCACGACCCGCCCCACACCAGCCAGCGCCCGATCCCCAGGTGCCGGCGCAGCGCCTCCAGGTCGGCCATCACATGCCCGGTCGTGTTGACGCTCATGTCCGTGTCGTACACGCTCGCGTGCGGCGTCGAACGTCCGCTCCCCCGCTGGTCCAGCAGCACGATCCGATAGGCGACGGGGTCGAACAGCCGACGGAGGTAGGGACTGCTGCCGGAGCCCGGCCCGCCGTGCAGCACGAGCGCGGGCTTGCCGCGCGGGTTCCCGCAGGTCTCCCAGTAGACGCGGTTGCCGTCACCGACGTCGAGCATCCCGTGGTCGTACGGTTCGGTCTCCGGATACAGGCCCATCCGGGCACCGTAGCGTCCACGGAGCGGATCGGTCGTCTCAGTTTTCCGCGGCCACCGCCAGCCCGGCCGCCCGCGCCGCCGTGCGCAGCACATCCCGCAACATCTCCGGGGTGAGCCGCCCGGTGAACGTGTTGCGCTGACTTACGTGGAAGCACCCGAACAGATCCAGCCGCCGGTCATCGGGTTCACGTCCCTCAGGCTCACCGCGTCCCTCGGACCCGCCGTCTGCCTCCCGCCCGTCACGGCCGCCCGGCTCCCCGCTGCCGGCGGCCTCCCCATGACCGTCCTGCTCGCCGCTGTCGGCGGGTCCCTCATGACCGCCGTGTCCGCCGTGTCCGTCATGGGTGCCGGGCACGTCCGAGCCGGCGAGAGTCACCCGGGCACCGTGGGCGAACACCGGCCGCGGCCTCGGCACCGTCCAGCCCGCCTCCGCGAACGCCGGCAGAGCCGCCTGCCAGCCGAAGGCGCCGAGTACGACGGCGGCCCGCAGCGTCGGCCGCAACAACCGCAGTTCCTGGACCAGCCAGGGCCTGCAAGCGTCGCGCTCGCCGGGGGTGGGCTTGTTGGCGGGAGGCGCGCAGTGGACGGGCGACGTGACCCGCACCCCGTACAGTTCCAGCCCGTCCCCAGCCGCGACGGACGTGGGCTGCGAGGCCAGGCCCACGTCGTACAGCGCCCGGTACAGCACGTCCCCGGAACGGTCCCCCGTGAACATCCGCCCGGTCCGGTTGCCGCCGTGCGCCGCCGGGGCGAGGCCGACGATCAGCAACCGCGCGTCCGGCGGCCCGAAGCCCGGCACGGGCCTGCCCCAGTACGTCTCGTCGGCGAAGGCGGCACGCTTGACCTGGGCCACCTCCTCCCGCCAGGCGACCAGCCTCGGACAGGCCCGGCAGTCGGAGAGGCGCCGGTCGAGCAGGGTGAGGCTGCTGGTGTCCATGCCCCCAACGGTAGGCCGACGAAATTTCCGACGCCCTGTCCCGGCCCCGGTATTAAGGTCGGGGGCATGGTTGCCAAGGATGCGGACCACGACATGGCGGACGGGACAGCCGGGGCCCCACGACGCGGCGGCTCCCGCCGCGCCGACCAGGCACGCGCGGCCGAAGACCCGACCGTCGCCGGGGCCGCTGCTGAAGGCCCGACCGGCCCCGGGGCCGACGCCACAGGCCCGACCGGCACCAGGGCCGAGTCTGAGGGCACTCCCGGTACCAGTGCCCATGCCGGCGCTGAAACCACGACCGGTGCTGGCGCTGGAAGCGCCGCCGGTGCCGGCGCTGGAAACACCGCCGGTGCCGAGAACGGCGCCCCCGCCGCTCAGGACGCCCTCGACCCGAAGATCGCGGCCGCCCTCGCCGCCGCCCAGGCCGCCGGTCCCAAGAGCGGTGAGACCGTCCGCATCGACAGCTGGATCTGGGCCGTCCGCCTGGTCAAGACCCGCTCCACAGGGGCCACCGCCTGCCGGGGCGGTCACGTCCGCGTGAACGGCGAGCGCGTGAAGCCCGCCCACTCCGTGCGCGTCGGCGACGAGGTACGGCTGCGGCACGAGGGACGTGAGCGGGTCGTCGTCGTCAAGCGGCTGATCCGCAAGCGGGTCGGCGCCCCGGTCGCCGTCCAGTGCTACGTCGACAACTCCCCGCCGCCCCCGCCCCGCGAGGCCGTCGCCCCCGCCGGCATCCGCGACCGCGGCGCCGGACGCCCGACCAAGCGGGACCGCCGTGAACTGGAACGCCTGCGCGCCCTGAAAGGCCTGAGCAAGCCGGGCGGCCGACCCGGCACCGGACGGTGAGGCAGATGCCGTCCCGAGACCGGAGCCGCCGCGCATGACGAGGGTTCCGTCCCCGGGGACGCACCCCGACAACGTCACCGGGACAGTCTGAGTATGCGCAGCAGATCCGCGTTGTGTCCGCGCCGGGCCCACGCGATGAGGGCGAGCGGCAGGATCAGGATGACCGGGGTCGCGGCGTACTCGCCGTCGAAGACGGTGACCTGGACGACGAACGCGCCCACCATGAGCGCGCTGAGCGCCATGGCCGCGACCGATTGCAGTACGGGTATCAACAAGGCGACCGCACCGGCGAGTTCGAGTGCGCCGATGGTGTACATGCCCGCGCTGCCCCAGCCCAGCTCGTCGAACGACTCGGCGGCCGACGAGTGCGCGATCAGCTTGGGAAGGGCACTCGCGATTCCGAAGAAGAGCGCGAGTGCCACCTGGAGACCGCGCAGGGCGATACGGGCACGCCGCCCCTCGACGCTCGCGGGTTCGACGACGGCGGACGCGGTGTTTTCGGACATGGATCCTCCTGTGTGAAACGGTCGTGCGCTGGCACAGAGGAAGACCGCCGCGCCCCCGGCAATTCATCGCTCGCCCAAGTCCTTTTTGACGGGGCCTCTCTCCTACCCGTCCCCCGGCACTGCCCTCACCCACGTCCCGTCCTCCGTCAGGTATCGGTCCACCCGCAGGCCCGCCTCTTCGAGGGCCTCCTCGAACTGCTCTCTCGTCAGGGGGCGGGACAGGAAGGTCTGGGTCCATATCGCGTCCGGGAACGCGTACTCCACGTGGATCGAGTTGGCCCCGTCGCCCGCCGGCTCCGCCGACACGATGCGCACGGTGAAACCGGCGGGGTCGACCCACTCGCGCGGCACGCGGGTGTGGAAGTCCTCACCCTCCCGCTGGATCAGCACGCAGCCGTCCTGCGCGACATGCCGGACGCAGGTGCGCAGCAGCCCGCGCCGCACCTCGGGGTCCCCGGCGTGCACGAGGAAGGACGCGAGCATCACGACGTCGAATGTCTCGCCCAGGTCGAGCTTCTCGATCGGGCCGCACACGGTGCGCGCTCCGCGGACGCGCTCCAGCATCTCGGCGGACTCGTCGACCGCCGTGACCGTGAATCCGCGTTCCAGCAGTGGGTGCGTCACCCGGCCCACGCCGCAGCCCAGCTCGAGGATGTGCGCCCCCGCCGGGACGGCCGCGGCGATCACGTCCGGCTCGTTCCCCACCGGCAGCCGGGTGTACAGCTCGACCGCGCAGCCGTCCGGGGTGATCGCCCCGGGTCCTGTCCCCTCGTAGCCCTGACGCATTTTCAGTTCCATGCCCGTCCAACGGGCCGCGTCCGCACACCCGTTCCCTCTCGGGCACGGTTCACCCGACAGGGGGACGGCTGGCGGCGCGCAGCCCGGGCCGTGGGGCACGGCGCTCAGGAGTCGAAGCGTGCGGCCTTCAGGTATTCCGGGTTGGGGTCCAGGGCGGCGGCCAGCCGGAAGTGGCGTTTGGCCTGGTCGGGGCGGCTGAGACGCTCGTAGGTGCGGGCCAGCGCGAAGTGCGCGAAGGCGTTGTCGGGCTCGCGTTCCAGGACGATGCTGAATTCCAGTTCGGCGGGTCGCAGCTGTGCGGCGGCGAAGAAGGCGCGCGCACGCAGCAGTCGCGCCGCGGTGTTCTCCGGGTGGGCGGCGATCACGCCGTCGAGCAGCTTCACCGCGCCGCGCGGATCCCGTGCGGCGAGCAGCTGCTCGGCGGCACGGAAGTCGATGACATGGGTCTCCGGAGTCCGTCCGGTCGATCCGCTGCTCTCGTGCACGGCAGAGTCCTTCCCACGTGGGAAGGGTTCAACGCGTGAACCGGGGGCCGCTATTCCTCCCGGGCCCGAGGCGGCTGCCGCGTCACGTGGGCCCGGCGGGCCAGCTCGGCCCACACGTCCTGCACGCGCTGCCGCAGCTCCTCCAGCGGTCCGTCGTTGTCGATGACGATGTCCGCGATCTCCCGACGCTGCTCGCGGGTGGCCTGGGCGGCCATGCGCGCCCGCGCGTCCGCCTCGGTCATGCCCCGCTGCCGTACCAACCGGTCGAGCTGCGTCTCGGGGCTCGCGTCCACGACGATCACGAGGTCGTACAGCGGCGCGAGGCCGTTCTCCGTGAGCAGTGGCACGTCGTGGACGACCACGGAGTCGTCGGCGGCGGCTTCCTCCAGCTCGCGGGAGCGGGCGGCGACCAAGGGGTGCACGATCTTGTTCAGGACGGCCAGCTTCTCCGGGTCGGCGAAGACGATCGAACCCAGTCCAGGCCGGTCCAGGCTGCCGTCCGGGGCGAGGACGTCCGTACCGAAGGCCGCCACGACCGCGGCGAGGCCGGGCATCCCCGGCGCGACGACCTCGCGCGCGATGCGGTCCGCGTCGATCAGGACCGCCCCGCACTCGACGAGCAGCCGTGACACCTCGCTCTTGCCGGCGCCGATCCCGCCGGTCAGGCCCACCTTCAGCATGAGCGGAAGCTTAGGCCCTGCCACCGACAAGCCACTCGCCGGGACGGCGGACCGGCACGCCAATCGGGCGGCAAACCAGCCACCCCGCTGCGAAAGCCCGCTAGCCCTCGCCTCGCCTCCCCGCGCCCGCTAGCCGTCCCCTTCCCGCTCCGCCAGGAAGCGTTCGAACTCGCGCCCGATCTCGTCCGCCGACGGGATCTCGACTGGCTCGGCGAGCATGTTGCCGCGGGTCTCCGCTCCCGCTGCGGCGTCGTACTGGTGCTCCAGACCCTGGATGAGGGCGGTGAGTTCCTCGTCGCCCTCCTGGATCTGCCGGTCGATCTCCGTCTGCGTGCGGTGCGCGTCCGTGCGCAGCCCGTGGGCGATGCCGGGCAGGACCAGTCCGGTCGCCGCCGTGATGGCTTCCAGGACGGACAGCGCCGCGTCCGGGTACGGGGAGCGGGCGATGTAGTGCGGGACGTGCGCGGCGACGCCCAGGACGTCGTGTCCGGCCTGCATCAGGCGGTATTCGACGAGTGCCTCGGCGTTGCCGGGCACCTGGGCCTCTTCGAAGGGGCTGCGGTGGCCGGGGACGAGGTCGGTGCGGTTGCCGTGCGGGGTCAGGCCGACGGGCCGGGTGTGCGGGACGCCCATCGGAATGCCGTGGAAGTTCACGGACAGGCGTACGCCGAGGCGCTCCACGACCTGCTGGACGGCCGCGGCGAAACCCTCCCACTCGACGTCGGGCTCCGGGCCGGACAGCAGCAGGAAGGGCGCCCCGGTGGCGTCCTGGAGGATCCGCACCTCGATGGCGGGCTCCTCGTAGTCGGTCCAGCGGTCGCGCTGGAACGTCAGCAGCGGGCGCCGGGCGCGGTAGTCCACGAGCCGGTCGTGGTCGAAGCGGGCGACGAGTTGGTGGGGCAGCGAGTCGAGCAGCCGGTCGACGATCTGTTCGCCGGTCTCCCCCGCGTCGATGTAGCCGTCGAAGTGGTAGAGCATGACAAGGCCGGCCGATTCCTGGGCCAGTGCCATGTCGACCACGGCCAGGCCCTTCGGCTCCCATGCGTACAAACCCTGCGGATCAGGCACAGTGACCGTTCCTCCTCGTGTTCGTACTGGACAACGTGGCGCGGGGCACAGGCATTCCCCGCTCGTGTCCTTGATCAGGTTGTCCGCACCGCCCTCTTGCTCCGTCGTCGCCGGTCGTGGGCGTGCGCGCGGTGTGCGCCAAGCCGCCGGCACTCACCGCGGACATGGCTGAGGGCCCGCATCCATGAAGGATGCGGGCCCTCAGTCGAAGAGCTACTGCGCAGTGATCAGCTACTGCTCAGTGGTCAGCTCTGGCCACCGGCGAGCTTCTCGCGCAGCGCGGCCAGCGCCTCGTCCGAGGCAAGCGCGCCGGAGTTGTCCGGGCCCTCGGAGGAGTACGAACCGCCACCACCGCCACCGGACGCGGCCGGAGCGGCGGCCTCGCCACCCTCGGCGGCAGCGGCGGCGTCGGCCTCGCGGGACTTGATGACCTGCGCCTGGTGCTGCTCGAAGCGCTGCTGCGCCTCGGCGTACTGGCGCTCCCACTCCTCGCGCTGCTTCTCGTAACCCTCGAGCCAGTCGTTGGTCTCGGGGTCGAAGCCCTCGGGGTAGATGTAGTTGCCCTGGTCGTCGTACGACGCGGCCATGCCGTACAGGGTCGGGTCGAACTCGACCGCCGACGGGTCGGCACCGAAGGACTCGTTGGCCTGCTTCAGCGAGAGGCTGATGCGGCGGCGCTCGAGGTCGATGTCGATGACCTTGACGAAGATCTCGTCGTTGACCTGGACGACCTGCTCCGGGATCTCCACGTGGCGCTCGGCCAGCTCGGAGATGTGGACCAGACCCTCGATGCCCTCGTCCACGCGGACGAACGCACCGAACGGAACCAGCTTCGTGACCTTGCCGGGCACGACCTGGCCGATCTGGTGGGTGCGGGCGAACTGCTGCCACGGGTCTTCCTGGGTCGCCTTCAGCGACAGGGAGACGCGCTCGCGGTCCATGTCGACGTCCAGGACCTCGACCGTGACCTCCTGGCCGACCTCGACGACCTCGGAGGGGTGGTCGATGTGCTTCCAGGACAGCTCGGAGACGTGGACCAGGCCGTCGACGCCACCCAGGTCCACGAAGGCACCGAAGTTGACGATCGAGGAGACCACGCCGGAGCGGACCTGACCCTTCTGGAGGGTCGTGAGGAAGGTCTGGCGCACCTCGGACTGGGTCTGCTCCAGCCAGGCACGGCGGGACAGGACCACGTTGTTGCGGTTCTTGTCCAGCTCGATGATCTTGGCCTCGAGCTCCTTGCCCACGTAGGGCTGGAGGTCGCGGACACGGCGCATCTCGACCAGGGAGGCCGGGAGGAAGCCGCGGAGGCCGATGTCGAGGATGAGACCACCCTTGACGACCTCGATGACGGTACCGGTGACGATGCCGTCCTCTTCCTTGATCTTCTCGATGGTGCCCCAGGCACGCTCGTACTGGGCGCGCTTCTTCGAGAGGATCAGGCGGCCTTCCTTGTCCTCCTTCTGGAGGACAAGGGCCTCGATCTCGTCACCGACGGCGACGACCTCGTTCGGGTCGACGTCGTGCTTGATCGAGAGCTCTCGGCTCGGGATGACACCTTCGGTCTTGTAACCGATGTCGAGCAGGACCTCGTCCCGGTCGACCTTCACGATGACGCCGTCGACGATGTCGCCGTCGTTGAAGTACTTGATCGTCTCGTCGATCGCGGCGAGGAAAGCTTCCTCGTTACCGATGTCGTTGACCGCTACCTGCGGGGTGGTGGCGGTGGTCTCGGTGCTGCTCGTCATGTGGGAAAGGGCTCCGGTACGGACATTGAAGTCGTAGGTACTGCTTACGCCGGGAGCCCGTTTCGCTCTGCAGAAGCCGGACAGCCAAGGAAGCGCCAATCCAGACACCGGGTGCCCGGTGGCGCCTCGACAACCGAGGGGACATACAACAGATGCGAGCGCAGCCTGCTACGTCTGAGGTGCGCAGGCCCGCAGCGCAACTTGTAGCATACGGGGGCCGCCGGGCAGGGTCAATGCGCGAATCGCGCACCCGGGGCGGATCACCGCATACCCGGCACAGATCCAGCCTCCCGAGGCCATGAGGGCACCGGGCTGTCCCTGTTCCGTGCGACCGCGCGGGAGCGACCGGACGGGCTGGACGGAAGAGTACGACGAGGGAGCCGATCATCCAAGAGCCCGTAGCGTCCGAACCCGAGGCCACCCGTCGGGACGCCGGAGTCGCGGAGAGCGTCCGGGCGAACCGCGGCTGGTGGGACCGCAACGCGGACGAGTACCAGACCGAGCACGGCACGTTCCTCGGCGACGACCGGTTCGTCTGGGGGCCCGAGGGCCTGGACGAGGTGGAGGCCGAGCTGCTCGGCCCGGCCGAGGAACTGAGGGGCCGGGACGTCCTGGAGATCGGGGCCGGTGCGGCGCAGTGCGCGCGCTGGCTGGCCGCACAGGGTGCCCGCCCGGTCGCCCTGGACATCTCGCACCGGCAGCTCCAGCACGCGCTGCGGATCGGCGGATCGTTCCCGCTGGTGTGCGCCGACGCGGGCGCGCTGCCCTTCGCCGGCGGCTCCTTCGACCTGGCGTGCTCGGCGTACGGGGCGCTGCCCTTCGTCGCCGAGCCGGTGCTGGTGCTGCGGGAGGTGCGCCGGGTGCTGCGGCCGGGGGGCCGGTTCGTGTTCTCGGTGACCCATCCGATCCGCTGGGCGTTCCCGGACGAGCCGGGCCCGGAAGGGCTCACCGTCTCGGGTTCCTACTTCGACCGCACGCCGTACGTCGAGCAGGACGAGGAGGGCCGGGCGGTGTACGTCGAGCACCACAGGACGCTCGGCGACCGTGTGCGGGACGTCGTGCGGGCGGGCTTCCGGCTGGTGGACCTCGTGGAACCGGAGTGGCCGGCCTGGAACACCGCGGAGTGGGGCGGCTGGTCCCCGCTGCGCGGCAACCTGATCCCGGGGACGGCGATCTTCGTCTGCGAGCGGGACTGAGGACGCCGTCGGCGCGAGCGGGTGCAGCAGGCGTGCACGCGCGTGTGCGGGACGTCTCCTGCCGCCGCGACCGCCGGCCGGCACGCGCGCGTGCGAGACGGCTTCGGGCGCGTACGACACTGGGGGCGTGATCCGTTACGACGCTCTGGACGGCCTGCCCGTACGCACCGCCCTGCCCGCGCTCGGCGACGCCCTGGCGGGACACGGCGCCGCCGTGCTGGTCGCGCCGCCCGGGACCGGCAAGACGACGCTGGTGCCGCCGACGCTCGCGGGACTGCTCGGAGACGGGCCCGCGCGGCGGGTGGTCGTCGCCGAGCCGCGGCGAATCGCGGCGCGGGCGGCGGCCCGGCGCATGGCGTGGCTGCTGGGCGAGAAGGTCGGTGACAGCGTCGGTTGCACGGTGCGCGGTGAGCGGGTGGTGGGGCGGCACACGCGTGTGGAGGTCGTGACGACCGGCGTGCTGCTGCAGCGGCTCCAGCGGGACCAGGAACTGTCCGGCGTGGACGTGGTGGTGCTGGACGAGTGCCACGAGCGGCATCTGGACGCCGACACGGTGGCGGCGTTCCTGTGGGACGTGCGCGAGACGCTGCGCCCGGAGCTGCGGCTGGTGGCCGCGTCCGCGACGACCGACGCCGAGGGCTGGGCGCGGCTGCTGGGCGGAGCGCCGGTGGTCGAGGCGTCGGGGATGTCGTACGACGTGGAGGTGGTGTGGGCACCGCCGGCCCGGCCGGTGCGTCCGCCGCACGGCATGCGGGTCGATCCGGCGCTGCTCGCGCACGTGGCGTCGGTGGTGCGGCGGGCGCTGGCCGAGCGGGACGGGGACGTGCTGTGCTTCCTGCCGGGCGTGGGCGAGATCGCCCGGGTCGCCGGGCAGCTCGGGGATCTCGGCGCCGTGGACGTGCTCCAGGTGCACGGGCGCGCCCCGACGGCCGTGCAGGACGCGGTGCTGGCGCCCGGCGAGCGGCGCCGGGTGGTGCTGGCGACGTCGGTGGCGGAGTCGTCGCTGACGGTGCCGGGCGTGCGGGTGGTCGTGGACTCGGGGCTGGCGCGGGAGCCGCGGGTCGACCACGCGCGTGGGCTGAGCGCGCTGACGACGGTGCGGGCTTCGCAGGCGGCGGCGCGGCAGCGGGCGGGACGGGCCGGGCGTGAGGCGCCCGGCGCGGTGTACCGGTGCTGGGCGGAGGGCGAGGACGCGCGTCTGCCCCGTTTCCCGGCGCCGGAGATCAAGGTGGCCGACCTGACGGCGTTCGCGTTGCAGGTGGCGTGCTGGGGCGATCCGGACGCGTCCGGGCTGGCGCTGCTGGATCCGCCGCCGGGCGGGGCGATGGCGGCGGCGCGGCGGGTGCTGACGGCGGTGGGGGCGGTGGACGCGGCGGGGCGGGCCACTGAGCGGGGCGTACGGCTGGCGCGGCTGGGGCTGCATCCCCGGCTGGGGCGGGCGCTGCTGGATGCCTCGGCGGTGCTGGGTGCCGAGCGGGCCGCCGAGGTGGTGGCACTGCTCAGTGAGGAGGCGCCCCGGGAGTACGGGGACGATCTCGCCGGTGCGTTGCGGGCCGCGCGGCGTGGGGGTGACGCCTATGCGACGCGGTGGCGTGCGGAGGTGCGGCGGCTGCGGGGCGTCGTGGGCGAGGTGTCCGGACCGGCCGCTCGCGGGGGCGTTCCGGAGGACCGTGCGGCCGGGCTCGTCGCCGCCCTGGCCTTTCCCGAGCGGGTCGCCGCGGCGGACGGCGGCTCGTACCTCATGGCCTCCGGGACCCGCGCCGAGTTGTCCGACGGGTCGGCGCTGCGGGGTGCGCCCTGGATCGCCGTCGCCGTGGCCGACCGGCCCCTGGGCAAGGGGCACGCGCGTGTGCAGCTCGCGGCGGCGATCGATGAGGATGCCGCCCGCCTCGCGGCCGGTGCCCTCTTGAAGGAGCACGACGAGGTGCACTGGGGCGAGGGAGACGTCGTCGCGCGGCGCGTGGAACGGCTGGGGGCGGTCGAGCTCGCGGTGCGGCCGCTGCGGGAGGCGGCTGCCGGGCTGGTGCGCGAGGCGCTGCTGGAGGGGCTGCGGCGCGAGGGGTTCGCGCTGCTGCGGTGGTCGGCGGACGCGCTGGCGCTGCGGCAGCGGCTCGCCTTTCTGCGGCTGCACCTCGGCGAGCCCTGGCCGGACGTCGGCGACGAGGCCCTGCACGCGCGCGTGGACGAATGGCTGGAGCCGGAGCTGGGCCGGGCGCGGCGGCGGGCGGATCTGGCGCGGATCGACGCCGGTGAGGCACTGGGGCGGCTGCTGCCCTGGGCGTCCGGGGAGGCCGGGCGGCTCGACGAACTCGCCCCCGAGCGGATCACCGTACCCAGTGGGTCCAGAATCCGGATCGACTACTCCCGTCCGGAGCAGCCCGTGCTGGCCGTGAAGCTCCAGGAGATGTTCGGGCTCCAGGAGTCGCCCCGGGTCGCCGGGGTGCCGGTCCTGGTGCACCTGCTCTCCCCCGCCGGGCGGCCCGCCGCCGTCACCGCCGACCTCGCCTCCTTCTGGAAGGACGGCTACAAGGGCGTACGGGCGGAGCTGCGCGGCCGGTATCCGAAGCATCCGTGGCCCGAGGACCCGGCGACCGCGGAGCCGACGCGGCACACCAACGCCCGGCTGCGGCGCTGACGGCCACGCATCGCACGAGGGCACGCACACGGTCAGGGCCACGCGCGCAGGGCGCCCCGGCATGAAACAGCGGGGCGCCCTGCGGCTTCGTGGCGGGTTACGCGCTCGGGCTCGGGCTCGGCGACGGGTCGGCGGAGGGGCTGGTGGACGGGCTCGGCGACGACGTCTCGGCGGCCGTCACGGTCAGCTCGACCGTGACGGTGGCGCCGCCCGCGGTGGTGACGCGCAGCAGGAACGTGCCGCTGGTGTCGTCCGCGTAGAGCTTCGGCAGCGTCAGCAGGCCGTTGGCGTCCGTCTTCAGGCCGCTGAGGCTGCGGATCGCCCTGCCCCCGGCGTCCTTGAAGTACGGGCCCTTGTCGTTGACGGTCGGGTCGTCCGCGGACTTGACCAGGGTGGCCGTGGCGGCGACGCCGTCCGCGGCGGCTCCCTTGTAGGTGGCCTTCACCCCGACCTGCTGGGCGAACTCGCCGCCCGCGGTGCAGGTGAAGGCGGTGTTGTCGGTGCGGGTCAGGGCGTCGGCCGCGCGTTCGGTGACGGAGGCCGAGTAGTCCAGGCCGGGGACGAGGCGGCCGACGACGGTGGCGCGGACCGTGAAGGCGCCCGTCTTCTCACCCGCGCGCAGGCCGGGCGAGACCGCCACGCCGGAGCTGTTGGTGACGACAGTGGCGACGCTCTCGCCGTTGGAGAAGGTGGCGTCGGTGGAGCCGACGATGGTGAAACGTATGCGCACCGCGGCGACCGCCTTGCCCTCCCGGGTCTCGGCGCGGGTGCTGACCCGCTCGGTGAACGCGTCGCCCGCCATCGCGGTGAGCCTGTCGGTCCCCGCGTCCTCCAGGTGGTGCACCGTGTCGGTGGGCGTGGGCGACGAGGAGGGCGGCGGAGTCGGCTTCGGGCTCGGGGTGCCGGGCGGGGTGGGCTTGGGGCTCGGGCTGCCGCTGCCGGGCTTGTCGGACCCGCCGGGCTTGTCGGACCCGCCGGGCTTGTCGGACCCGCCGGGCTTCGGGGTGGACGGGGCGGCCGGCGCCGACGGCCGGGTGCTGGGCCCGGAGCCCTGCTTGTCGTCGCTGCGGCCCACCGGCAGGGTGCCGGTGCCGTCCGGGATCTCGTGCGAGCCCTTGCGGTAGTACTCCAGCCACGACAGGACCGTGTGCAGGTAGTCCTGGGAGTAGTTGTAGCTGAGGATCGCGCGGCTCAGGTCGGCCTGCACGGACAGGTCCCAGCCGTTGCGGCACAGGTAGTGGCCGGCGGCGAGGGCCGCGTCGTAGATGTTGTTGGGGTCCTTCTTGCCGTCACCGTTGCCGTCGCGGCCCGCCCACGCCCACGTGGACGGGATGAACTGCATGGGGCCGACGGCGTTGTCGTAGCTGCTGTTGCCGTCGTGGACGCCGTTGTCGGTGTCCCGGATGAGCGCGAAGCCGTTGCCGTCGAGCTGCGGGCCGATGATCGGGCTGAGCGTGGTGCCGTCGGCGCGGACCCGGCCGCCGCGGGCCTGGCCGGACTCCACCTTGCCGATGGCGGCGAGGAGTTCCCACGGCAGGTTGCAGCCGGGCTTGGCCTCGCCGAGTGCGGCGGCGGCCTTCTGGTAGGCGTCGAGGACGGTCGCGGGGATGCCGGCCTCGGCCGAGCCGGGCGGGACGGACGAGCCGTCCGTCGGCGACGGCTTCGGGCTGTTCAGCGGCGGCAGGTCCGTGTAGTAGGGCGAGTTGCCGGTCGCGCTGTCGGCGTTCGCCTCGGGTGACGGCGTGGTGTCGGCGGTGGACTGTCTGCCCTGGTCCCCCGGTGTGGCACCGGGAGCCTGGGACGCTGCCAGGGCCGCGACCGCGACCGCGGCCACTGCGGTGGTAGCCGCTCCCTTGCGCAGTCTCCTGCCGAAATGCGCCGTCATGGAGTGAACCCCTCCCGTGGACGCCGGAGCGCCCGTCGCTGCCTGGTGTACTCGCCTTGTTGTGACGGTCGGCCCGCCGCGCCGGTTGCCCTCGTGGAGCCGAAACATTCCGGCTCGCTGCGGACCCGTGGTGCCTGTGTGCAGTTGTGCCGCTGTTCGCGCGGTTTGTTCCCTGCGGTCGGCGTGCTCCCCGGGCACGGCGACCCAGGTGACCCTACGACAACTTGGGTGCGCCGGACACCCGTTCGTGCCCGGTTTTCCCCGGGTTGGCCGCCCTGTGGACAACCGGCGGGGCGGGCCGCGGGGCACGCATACTGGGCACAGGCGATCTTCGGGGCCGGGGGTCTCGTCAACGACTGTTTCGAGGAGCCGAGTTGCCTTTCACTCTCAGCCATGCGGCGGCCGTGCTGCCTGCCGTGCGCACCGACGGGACGGGGCGCGGGCCGTTGGTCCCGGCCGTCCTCGTGGCGGGTTCGTTCGCTCCCGACATGACCTATTACGCGGCGAGTGTGCTGTCCGGGGCGATGGAGTTCGGGGACGTGACGCACTCCTTCTGGGGTGTCCTCACGATCGACGTGGTGGTCGCCTGGGCCCTGGTGGGGCTGTGGCTGCTGGTGCGGGAGCCGCTGGTGGCCCTGCTGCCGCGGGCGAGACAGGCGCGGGCGGCCGCTCTGACGCGGTGCGGGGCGCCACGCGCGCGTGTCACCCGGTCGCTGGTGGCGCGGTGGTACGTGTCGGCGGTGCTGGGCTCCTTGACGCATGTCGTGTGGGACGCGTTCACGCATCACGACCGGTGGGGGATACGGGTGTTTCCCGTGCTCGGCAAGGAGGTGGCCGGCTCGCCGATGTACTGGTACGTGCAGTACGGCGGCTCGGCGGTGGCCGCCGTCGTCATCGCCGCGTTCCTGCTGTTCGCGTTGCGGCGGGCGCCGCGGGGCGAGGCGGTCGGGGTGGCGGCGCTGTCGGTACGGGACCGCTGGCTGGCCGGTGCGGTGATCGGCGGTTGCGCGGTGGTGGCCGCGGTGCAGCGGGCGTCGCGGTGGTGGGCGTACTGGAGGTCGGTCGCCGAGCCGTGGGAACTGATACCGACGGTGTGCTTCGGGGCGGGCGCGGGCCTCGTCCTGGGGGTGCTGCTGTACGCGGCCGGGGTCAGGCTGTGGCGTCCGGTCCCGGTCGGCGGTCGTCCCGGCGGCGTCGGTGCGGAGCCGGACCGTACGGGCGCCCGGTGACGGAGTCCGGGGCCGCGACGAAGACGGTGACCGTCTGCACGGGGCGGGGTCTGGGCAGCGCGGCGAGGGCGAGCGCGAGGTAGCCGCGGACGAGGTCGGTCCACTGCCGCCACGGGGGTGTCTCGCCGGGGCGGGATGCCGAGCGGAGCAGAGTGCGCGCCAGGTCGGCCCACTGGCGCCAGGACCCGGTGTCCCCGGGAGCGCCGGGGCGGGACTCGGAGCCGCGGAGTGCCAGGTCGAGCCGGCCGAGGGCGAGGTTCGTCCACTGCCGCCACAGCGGGGGGTCGCCGGGGCGGGAGGCGTCGCCGAGGGCCATGGCGCGCAGGGCGGGGTCGCGGGGGGTGAGCCGGCGTCGGAGGTCCTCCGCCGTGCACCGGAGGGCGGAGGTGAAGGTGGCGGGGACGCGGACGGTGCTTGCGGTGGCCGCGGAGGGCGGGAGTGGCACGCGGGTGCGCGCGCCGGCGTTCGCCTGTGCGGGCGCCGTCCGGCGGTGGAGCATGCGTATACCCATGCCCGCATCCTGACCGGCGGGGTGGGCGGGGGCGTTTTCGCGGGGGCCAGGCGAGTGACGCCCTCCGGGGGTGGGCGGTGCGGAGCGGGGGTGCGGTGTCGGGCCGCAGGGGGCGAAGGGCGGGGGATGCGGTGGTGCGCAGGTGACCGGGGTTGCCGTGGGCGTGGGGTGGGATGCGCGGCCCGGCGCTGTCGGGTTGCCGCCCACCCACCCTCCCCAAGCTCCCGGCTTCGCCCGGGCCCGGGGGGACCCCCAACACGCCAGCGGCACGATGGCCCGCGGCTTGCGACGGTCAGCCGCCTGCGAAGCCCGAGTACCGCACCCCGGCGTGGGAAGCGCCCGCCACTGCCCAGCCCGGCGACGCCCTTCCATGCACGCCCCCGGCGTGGAAACCCCCGCGCCCCCATCCCCGCCGAGGGCTAATGCGCTGCCGACTCCCAGTCCCGGCCCGCGCCCACCGAGACGCCCAGGGGCACTCGGAGGGTGACGGCGTTGGACATTTCGCGGCGGATCAGTTCCTCTGCGGTGGCGCGCTCGCCGGGGGCGATCTCCAGGACGATTTCGTCGTGGACCTGGAGGAGCATCCGGGACTTCAGGCCGGCCTCGCGCAGCGCCCCGTCCACCCTCAGCATCGCGATCTTGACGATGTCCGCGGCCGTCCCCTGGATCGGCGCGTTGAGGGCCATGCGCTCGGCTGCCTCGCGGCGCTGGCGGTTGTCGCTGTTGAGGTCGGGGAGGTAGCGGCGGCGCCCGAAGAGGGTCGCCGTGTAGCCGGTCGCCCGCGCCTCGTCGACCACGCGGCGCAGATAGTCCCGTACGCCGCCGAAGCGCTCGAAGTACGCGTCCATCAGGGCGCGGGCCTCGGCCGCCTCGATGTTCAGCTGCTGGGAGAGGCCGAACGCGGACAGCCCGTAGGCCAGGCCGTACGACATCGCCTTGATCTTGCGGCGCATTTCGGCGTCCACGGCGCTCTGCTCGACTGAGAAGACCTGCGCGGCGGCGGTGGTGTGCAGGTCCTCCCCGGAGGTGAACGCCTCGATGAGGCCGGCGTCCTCCGACAGGTGGGCCATCACGCGCAGCTCGATCTGGCTGTAGTCCGCGGTCATCAGGGACTCGAAGCCCTCGCCGACGACGAAGCCGCGGCGGATGGCGCGGCCCTCGTCGGTGCGGACGGGGATGTTCTGCAGGTTCGGGTCGGTCGACGACAGTCGGCCCGTCGCGGCGACGGTCTGATTGAACGTCGTGTGGATGCGGCCGTCCCCGGCGATCGTCTTGATCAGACCCTCGACGGTGACGCGGAGCTTGGCCTGCTCACGGTGGCGGAGCATGATCACCGGCAGTTCGTTGTCCGTCTGGGTGGCCAGCCACGCGAGAGCGTCGGCGTCCGTGGTGTAGCCCGTCTTGGTCTTCTTCGTCCTCGGCAGGCCCAGCTCGCCGAAGAGGACCTCCTGGAGCTGCTTGGGCGAGCCGAGGTTGAACTCGTGCCCGGCCGCCGCGTGCGCCTCCTTCACCGCCTGCTGCACCGCTCCGGCGAACATCTGCTCCATGGCCTCCAGGTGCGCCCGGTCGGCCGCGATGCCGTGGCGCTCCATCCGGGCCAGCAGTGCGGAGGTGGGCAGCTCCATGTCGCGCAGCAGGTCGGCGGCGCCGACGTCCTGGAGCCGGCTCTCGAACGCCTCGCCCAGGTCGAGGACCGCGCGGGCCTGCACCATCAGGGCCTCCCGCTCGGCGTCCTCGTCGGTGCCGAAGGCGAGCTGCCCGTCGGCCGCCGCGGCGGGCGCCAGCTCGCGGTGCAGGTACTCCAGGGACAGCGCGTCCAGGTCGAAGGAGCGGCGGCCGGGCTTGACCAGGTAGGCGGCGAGCGCGGTATCCATGGTCACGCCGCCGACGGTCCAGCCGTGCTCGGCGAAGACCCGCATGGCGCCCTTGGCGTTGTGGAAGACCTTGGGCCTGGCCTCGTCGGCCAGCCAGGACGCGAACGCCTTCTCGTCGGCCTCGTCCAGCTGCGCCGGGTCGAACCAGGCGGCGGCCCCACCGGGCGCGGCGAGCGCGACCTCGGCCACCGAGCCCGCGCCGAGCGCCCAGGTGTCGACGGTGGCGACGCCGAGCGTGCCCGTGCCGTGCTCGGCCAGCCAAGGGGCCAGCTCACCGGTGCCGAGGACCGCGCCGTCCAGCTCCACGCCGTCCGTGACGACCGGGGTGGTCTCGGCCGCCTCGGCCCCCGGGTCGACGGCGAAGAGGCGCTCGCGCAGGGAGGGGTTACGGATCTCCAGGGTGTCCAGGATCATCGCGACCGTCTTGCGGTCGTACGGGACGCGCTCGAGGTCGGCGACCGTCTTCGGCAGCTCCACGTGCCGCTCCAGCTCGGTGAGCCGGCGGTTCAGCTTGACGGCCTCCAGGTGGTCGCGGAGGTTCTGCCCGGCCTTGCCCTTGACCTCGTCGGCGCGCGCGACGAGGTCCGCGAACGAACCGAACTGGTTGATCCACTTGGCCGCGGTCTTCTCGCCCACGCCGGGGATGCCCGGCAGGTTGTCGGACGGGTCGCCGCGCAGCGCGGCGAAGTCGGGGTACTGCGCGGGTGTCAACCCGTACTTCTCGAAGACCTTCTCCGGGGTGAACCGGGTCAGCTCCGAGACACCCTTGGTCGGGTACAGCACCGTGGTGTGCTCGCTGACGAGCTGGAAGGAGTCGCGGTCGCCGGTGACGATCAGCACCTCGAAGCCGCGGGCCTCGGCCTGGGTGGCGAGCGTGGCGATGACGTCGTCGGCCTCGTAGCCCTCGACGGCGAACCGCTGCGTCCCCATCGCGTCCAGCAGCTCGCCGATCAGTTCGACCTGGCCCTTGAACTCGTCCGGGGTCTTGGAGCGGTTCGCCTTGTACTCCGTGAACTCCTCGGAGCGCCAGGTCTTGCGGGAGACGTCGAAGGCGACCGCGAAGTGCGTGGGCGCCTCGTCGCGCAGCGTGTTGGCCAGCATCGACGCGAAGCCGTAGATCGCGTTCGTCGGCTGGCCCGTCGCGGTCGTGAAGTTCTCCGCGGGGAGCGCGAAGAACGCGCGGTACGCCAGCGAGTGCCCGTCCATGAGCATCAGGCGGGGGCGGGTGCCGCCGGGGGTGGTCTCGGTCTTCTTCGATGCTGTCTCTGCCACGTCCCCGATCCTGCCACGTGCCACTGACAGCCGGGTCCTGCCACGGGCCGGCGGCTGCCCTCCCCGGCACTCGCACGGCACCGCGAGCCACCGCACGGCACCGCAAGCCACCGCCCGACATTGATCGGCCTCGCACGGCATGGCACAGCGCGGCACCGCCCGCGTTCCCGTCCACCGGGCCCCTGATCAATGTCAGTGCCGCGTGCGAGGATCGGAGACGTACCTCACACACGCCTCACACACGCAGTCGGAGAGGAGCGTGCGATGGCCACGAAGCCGCCCAAGGGCGATCCGGTCCAGGACGCGCCGCAGGTCGCCGAGCCGAAGCACGTGGCGGTCGGCTTTCGCGCGATCAGGAACAGCCTGCGCATGGCCCAGCAGCAGATGGGGGCGAAGCGCACGGCGCTGACACTGCTGCGTGTCAACCAGAAGGACGGCTTCGACTGCCCCGGCTGCGCCTGGCCCGAGCCGGAGCACCGCTCGCCGGCGGAGTTCTGCGAGAACGGCGCGAAGGCGGTGGCCGAGGAGGCCACGCTGCGCCGGGTCACTCCCGAGTTCTTCGCGGCGCACCCGGTCGCCGACCTCGCCGGCCGCAGCGGCTACTGGCTCGGCCAGCAGGGCCGGCTGACGCACCCCATGTACCTGCCGGAGGGGGCCGGGCACTACGAGCCGGTCACCTGGGAGCGGGCGTTCGACATCGTCGCCGAGGAGATCGCGGCGCTCGGCTCGCCCGACGAGGCGGTCTTCTACACGTCGGGGCGCACCAGCAACGAGGCCGCGTTCCTGTACCAGCTGTTCGCGCGTGAGCTCGGCACGAACAACCTGCCGGACTGCTCCAACATGTGCCACGAGTCGTCGGGCTCGGCCCTGTCGGAGACGATCGGCGTCGGCAAGGGCAGTGTCCTGCTGGAGGACCTCCACCAGGCCGACCTGATCATCGTCGCCGGGCAGAACCCGGGCACGAACCACCCGCGGATGCTGACCGCCCTGGAGAAGGCCAAGGCCAACGGCGCGCGGATCATCAGCGTCAACCCGCTGCCGGAAGCCGGGCTGGAGCGCTTCAAGAACCCGCAGACCGCCAAGGGCCTGACGGTGGGCGCCGCGCTCACGGACCTGTTCCTGCAGATCCGCATCGGCGGCGACCAGGCCCTGTTCCGGCTCCTCAACCAGCTGATCCTCCAGACGCGGGGCGCGGTCGACGAGGCCTTCGTCCGCGACCACACGCACGGCTTCGAGGGATTCGCCGCGGCGGCCCGCGCGGCCGACCCGGACGAGCTGCTCACCGCGACCGGGCTCAGCAGGGAGGACGTCGACAAGGCGCTGACCATGGTGCTGTCCTCCGAGCGGACGATCGTCTGCTGGGCGATGGGCCTGACCCAGCACAAGCACTCGGTGCCGACCATCCGCGAGGTGGTGAACTTCCTGCTGCTGCGCGGCAACATCGGCCGTCCGGGCGCGGGCGTGTGCCCGGTGCGCGGGCATTCGAACGTGCAGGGCGACCGCACGATGGGCATCGTCGAGCGCCCGGCCCCGGCGTTCCTCGACGCCCTGGAGAAGGAGTTCGGCTTCGCTCCCCCGCGCGAGCACGGCTACGACGTCGTACGGGCCATCCGGGCGCTGCGCGACGGCGAGGCGAAGGTGTTCTTCGCGATGGGCGGCAACTTCGTGTCGGCGTCCCCGGACACGGAGGTCACCGAGGCGGCGATGCGCCGGGCCCGGCTCACGGTGCATGTGTCGACGAAGCTGAACCGCTCGCACGTGGTCACGGGCGCGCGTGCGCTGATCCTGCCCACCCTCGGCCGCACGGAGCGCGACGTGCAGGACGGCGGCGAGCAGTTCGTGACCGTCGAGGACTCGATGGGCATGGTGCACGCCTCGCGGGGGCGTCTGGAGCCCGCGAGCCGGCATCTGCTGTCGGAGCCGGCGATCGTGTGCCGGCTGGCCCGGCGGGTGCTGGGCGCGGACAGCCGGGTGCCGTGGGAGGAGTTCGAGAGGGACTACGGGGCCATCAGGGACCGCATCGCGCGCGTGATCCCCGGCTTCGAGGACTTCAACGCGCGCGTGGCCCGCCCCGGCGGCTTCGTGCTGCCGCACGCCCCGCGCGACGAGCGCCGTTTCCCGACGGCCACCGGCAAGGCCAATTTCACGGCGGCGCCCGTGGAGTTCCCCGAGGTGCCCGAGGGCCGTCTGCTGCTGCAGACGCTGCGTTCGCACGACCAGTACAACACCACCATCTACGGTCTCGACGACCGCTACCGGGGCATCAGGAACGGCCGCCGAGTGGTGCTGGTGCATCCCGAGGACGCGCGCGAGCTGAAGCTGGCGGACGGCTCGTACGTGGATCTCGTCAGCGAGTGGAGGGACGGCGTGGAGCGGCGGGCGCCGGGTTTCCGGGTCGTGCACTACCCGACGGCGCGCGGCTGCGCGGCGGCCTACTACCCGGAGACCAACGTCCTCGTCCCGCTCGACGCCACCGCGGACACCAGCAACACCCCGGCCAGCAAGTCCGTCGTGGTCCGTCTGGAACAATCGGCGACCGACTGAGCGATTGCTCAGCCGACGCAGAGCCGTCCCGACCACGACGAAGGAGCCTGGCCCATGGGCGAGCAGCAGCACGTGAAGTTCCCGCAGGAGGTCATCGACGAGTACGCCGCGCTGGGCGTGGACCTGCGGGCGCTGTTCTCCGCCGGGCACCTCGGGACGCGGATGGGCGTGCAGATCGTGGAGGCGTCGGCCGAGCGGGTCGTCGGGACGATGCCGGTGGAGGGCAACACCCAGCCGTACGGGCTGCTGCACGGCGGCGCCTCGGCGGTGCTGGCCGAGACGCTCGGCTCGGTGGGCGCGATGCTGCACGGCGGCAGTGCGAAGGTCGCCGTCGGTGTCGACCTGAACTGCACGCACCACCGCGGGGTGCGCTCCGGCCTGGTGACCGGTGTGGCGACGCCGGTCCACCGGGGACGCAGCACCGCGACGTACGAGATCGTCATCAGCGACGAGGAGGAGCGGCGGGTGTGCACCGCCCGCCTCACCTGCATGCTGCGGGACGCCCATCCGGGCGACACCGCACCGACCGGCCCGACCGGCTGACCCGACACCCGCCCCGGCGACACCGCACCACCCGGCCCGACCTGCTGAACCGACACCCGCCCGGGCGACACCGCACCGACCGGCCCGACCGACCGGACACCCGCCCGGGCGACACCGCACCCACCGGCCCGACCGGCTGACCCGACGCCCGCCCGGGCAACGGCACACCGGCCGCCCCGGGCGGCGCGACACGCCGCGCACCCCCGGCACACCACCCCACGCCCCACACCACCCCACGCCCTCCACCACCCTCATGCCCCCGCGCCTGGCCCACCCACCCCCGCACCCCCTAACGTCGGCACATGGCAACGGCAGTTCTCCGTCCGGCAGCGGCGCTCGCGCTCGTGGTGCTGCTCACCGGCTGCGGGGCGGCACAGCCGGCCCGGGACGGCAGCGCCACCCCGCCCCCAGGGACCCCGGCCCCCCGGACCACCTCCCCCGACGACCTGTGCGCCCGCATCGTCGGACACTGGTCCCGCGAGGTCCTGAACGGCGACGCCTACGGGGACTACCAGTCGATGGGCCTGTCCAACGGCCAGTACGAGATCCTGCGCGCGGTGGTCGACGCCGCGCGGGCCGAGAAGCGGCGTGCCGGGGCACGGGCCGCCGACGCCCTGATCGACCGCAGGGCCGCGGCCGGGTGCGCGGAGCTGTACCGCACCGGCACGCCCGCCACGCCCGGCACGTCCGGCAAGGGCCCCTGGCAGTGAGCGGCATCGGCCCCGTCGAGCCCGGGGAGGGCACGCACGGCCCGCCGCCCTCCCCCCGGCGGTTCCGTGGCGCGCCGCGGGGCCGCCTCGCCGCCCTCTGCGGGCGTCACCGCCGCGCCGCCCTCGCGGGCGCGACGGCCTTCGTCCTGCTGGCGGGCGGCGGATACCTCTACGCCACGCGCCCTCGGCCGCAGCCGGCGCCTCCCCCGCCCCATCCCGCGCAGGTCGTCGAGGTCGACTACCTGGACCGGGCGGTGCCGCGCGGCGGCGGGCGGCGGGCCTTCGGCTTCGAGGTGCTGCTCGGCGTGGCGTCCGGCCCGCCGGTCACCGTGACCCGGATCGGACAGCCGTACGCGGGGCTTTCCGTGACATCCGCCCCGCGGACCCCTTTCCGGACACGGGCGGGTTCTCCCCGCAGGATCGCCATCACGATGAGAGTGACGGAATGCGGAAAAGTGCCGAAGAGCGCCGGGCTCCCTTTCCTGGACGTAACTCTACGTAATGCACGGGCAATACAAGTGCATAGTTTCCTCCTCGGTCCGCGTTACGCGCGGCATCTCTCGGAGGCCGTTCAGGTAGCCTGCAGCAACAGTTCTGTGTAATCATCAAAACCTGGAACGCGCCTGAATGACCGCGCCGGGTCCTGGGCGTTCTCACCATGTGGACGGTACGAATCAGCCTCAATTCGTCCGTTCCACCCGCTGAGTACCGCTCTGCATTACCTCGTGTCATAACAAGAGCGTCACAGCATGGCGCAGACACTCCTCCACGTTCCCCTCACACGCCTAGAGTCACGCCCAGTCACCGCGCCCGACGGATTTCATCTCCGCCCCGCGCTCGACTCGGCCGTTTCCACCGGGAAGCGGCTGCCAGGGGAAAGGACTGATCGTGCGTCAACGTTCGCTCATCGCCATCACCGCCGCGCTGGCGGCGGGAGCACTCACACTCACCGCCTGCGGCTCGCGCGACGACGACGGCGGCGGCTCGGACTCCGGTAGCGGCGGCACCACCGTCGTCATCGGCGTCGACGCCCCGCTGACCGGCGACCTGTCCGCGCTGGGCCTCGGCATCAAGAACTCGGTGGACCTCGCGACGAAGGTCGCCAACAAGGAGAAGTACGTCGAGGGCGTCACCTTCAAGATCCAGGCGCTCGACGACCAGGCGCAGCCCTCCTCGGGCCAGCAGAACGCCACCAAGCTCGTCGCCAACAAGGACGTGCTCGGTGCCGTCGGCCCGCTGAACTCCTCCGTCGCCGAGTCCATGCAGAAGGTCTTCGACGACGCCAAGCTGGTCCAGGTGTCGCCGGCCAACACCAACCCGGCCCTCACCCAGGGCCCGGACTGGCAGACCAAGAAGGTCCGCCCGTACAAGTCGTACTTCCGCACCGCGACCACGGACGCCATCCAGGGCCCGTTCGCCGCGCAGTACCTGTACAACGACTCCAAGAAGCGCAAGGTCTTCGTCATCGACGACAAGAAGACCTACGGCGCCGGCCTGGCCGCCACCTTCACCGAGGAGTTCAAGAAGCTCGGCGGCAAGGTCGTCGGCACCGAGCACATCAACCCCGACACCAAGGACTTCTCCGCGGTGGCGACCAAGGTGAAGAACTCCGGCGCGGACGTCGTCTACTACGGCGGCGAGTACCCGCAGGCCGGCCCGCTCAGCAAGCAGATCAAGGCCGCCGGCGCCAAGATCCCGCTGGTCGGCGGTGACGGCATCTACAGCGCCGACTTCATCAAGCTGGCCGGCGCCAGCGGCACCGGTGACCTGGCCACCTCGGTCGGCGCGCCGGTCGAGGAGCTGCCGTCCGCCAAGGAGTTCGTCGCGAACTACAAGGCCGAGGGCTACAAGGAGGCGTACGAGGCCTACGGCGGTTACTCCTACGACTCGGCGTGGGCGATCATCGAGGCCGTGAAGGCGGTCGTCGAGGACAACGACGGCAAGCTGCCGTCGGACGCCCGCGAGAAGGTCACCGCCGCCATGCAGAACGTCTCCTTCGACGGTGTGACCGGCAAGGTCTCCTTCGACGAGTTCGGTGACGCCACGAACAAGCAGCTCACCGTGTACGCCGTGGAGAACGGCGACTGGAAGGCCGTGAAGTCCGGCACCTACACCGGCTGAACCAGCCCGCACCACCGATGAGCCGCGCGGGGCGCCGCACCACAGGCGCCCCGCGCGGACTCGCATCCGGCCCCATCCGTCGAACTTTTCCGAACGTCTCGGAGGACATGCGGTGAACGAACTGCCGCAGCAGCTGGTCAACGGCCTGCTACTGGGATCCATGTACGGGCTGGTCGCCATTGGCTACACAATGGTCTACGGCATCGTCCAGCTCATCAACTTCGCCCACGGCGAGATCTTCATGACCGGAGCCTTCGGCGCGCTCACGGTCTACGTGTACGTCCTGCCCGGCGGCACATCCATGTGGATCGCCCTGCCGCTCATGCTCATCGGTGCCGCCCTGGTCGCCGCACTGGTCGCCGTGGGAGCGGAACGATTCGCCTACCGGCCCCTGCGCACCGCCCCCCGCCTCGCCCCGCTCATCACCGCCATCGGCCTCTCGCTGGCCCTCCAGCAGGCGGTGTGGGCCTGGTACCCCGAGGCCAAGTCCGCGCGCACCTTCCCCAGCATCCCCGGCGGCCCCTTCCACATCGGCGACGTGACCATCCAGACCGGTGACGTGTTCCTGCTGATCGCGGCCCCCGTCAGCATGGCGATCCTGGCGTACTTCGTGATGCGCACCCGCACCGGACGCGGCATGCAGGCCACCGCGCAGGACCCGGACACGGCCAAGCTCATGGGCGTCAACACCGACCGCATCATCGTGGTCGCGTTCGCCCTCGGCGCCGTGTTCGCCGCCGTCGGCGGTGTCGCCTACGGCCTGAAGTACGGCCAGATCGACTTCCGGATGGGCTTCATCCTCGGTCTGAAGGCCTTCACCGCGGCCGTCCTCGGCGGTATCGGCAACATCTACGGAGCCATGCTCGGTGGCGTGGTGCTCGGCATCGCCGAGTCGCTGTCCACCGCGTACATCGCCGACATCCCCGGCATGGACAAGTTCGGCAGCCAGTCCTGGGCCGACGTCTGGGCCTTCGTACTCCTCATCCTCGTGCTCCTGTTCAGGCCCCAGGGCCTGCTCGGCGAGCGAGTCGCGGACAGGGCGTGACACCGATGACCACACAGATCACCGCAGCCAAGACCCCCGGCACGCCCGCCGCGGGCGCCCCCAGGGGACTCGTCGGCATCCCCGAGAACATCGGCCGTGCCCTCGCCACCGGCGGTGGCGTCCTCGCCGTCCTCTCGACGTTCCTCGCCTGGACCTGGACCTCCGCCTTCCCCGGCGACCTCACCGTCTACGGCTACCCGGGCGGCCTGCAGGTCCTCGTCCTCATCGGCGGCGCCCTGACCGCCCTGTTCGGCCTGTCCTCGTACGGGGTGAAGGGCCTGCGCTGGCTGACCCCCGCGGGCGCCGACAGCGCGCTCAAGCTCGCCGCGCTCGGCACCTTCGCCACCGCCTGGTTCACGGTCATCGCCATCAGCAGCAAGCTCGGCGGCGTCGTCAACCTGGAGCCCGGCGGCTACGTCGTGGCCGCGGCCACGCTCGTGGCGCTCATCGGCGCGCTCGCCCTGCCGTTCACCTGGCCGGAGCCCGAGCCGATCGACCCCGACGACAGCGCGTGGGAGCAGTACCGCCACACCCTGCGCTCCCGGCTCGCCGTCTACCGCGCGGCCTTCGCCGGCGGCACCCCCGCCAAGCCCGCGATCACACTGCCCGCGTACGCCGAGATCCTGATCATCGTCGCGGCCCTCGCCCTCGGCCTGACCGTCTTCACGTACGGCATCGGCACCGAGTACGACGAGCTGTTCATCGGCTTCCTGATCACCGCCGGCTTCGCCTTCGCGGCCATCGCCAAGGCCGGACTCGTCAGCCGCGTGTCCGCGATCACCGCCAAGCACCGCGTGGTTACCATGGCCGGCGCCTTCGTCGCCGCCGTGGCCTTCCCGTTCACCCAGTCCGACGACCAGTACGCCACCATCGGCGTGTACATCCTGATCTTCGCCACGGTCGCCCTGGGCCTGAACATCGTCGTCGGCCTCGCCGGCCTCCTCGACCTCGGTTACGTCGCCTTCCTCGGTGTCGGCGCCTACACCGCGGCCATGGTCTCCGGCTCGCCCTCCTCGCCGTTCGACGTGCAGCTGCCGTTCTGGGCCTCGGCCCTGCTCGGCGCGGCCGTCGCCATGGTCTTCGGCGTCATCATCGGCGCCCCGACGCTGCGCCTGCGCGGCGACTACCTGGCGATCGTCACCCTCGGCTTCGGTGAGATCTTCCGGATCACCGTCCTCAACATGGACGGCACGTCCGGACCGGACATCACCAACGGCTCCAACGGCATCTCCTCGATCCCGAACCTCAACATCCTCGGGTTCGACTTCGGGCAGGAACACACCATCGCCGGGTTCACCATCGCCCGGTTCGCCAACTACTTCCTGCTGATGCTGCTGGTCACGCTGATCGTGGTCGTCGTCTTCCGGCGCAGCAGCGACTCCCGGATCGGCCGCGCCTGGGTCGCCATCCGCGAGGACGAGACCGCGGCGCTCGCCATGGGCATCAACGGCTTCCGGGTCAAGCTCATCGCGTTCGCCCTGGGCGCCGCCCTGGCCGGCCTCGCGGGCACCGTGCAGGCCCACGTCACCTACACGGTGACCCCGGAGCAGTACCAGTTCGCCCACGTGGTGCCGCCCAACTCGGCGTTCCTGCTGGCGGCGGTCGTCCTCGGCGGCATGGGCACGATCCTCGGCCCGCTCGTCGGCGCCTCGCTGCTCTACCTGATCCCCGCCAAGCTCCAGTTCCTCGGCGACTACCAGCTGTTCGCCTTCGGACTCGCGCTCGTGCTGCTGATGCGCTTCCGTCCGGAAGGCCTCATCCCGAACCGGCGACGCCAGCTCGAATTCCACGAAGAGGCGCCGGCGCCCGCAGTCCTCAGCAAGGCAGGGGCCTGACCACGATGACTACCGACACCACCACCAAGGGCACCGCCCCCGGCGTCACGCCCGGCGAGACCGTGCTCGACGCCCGCGGCGTCACGATGCGCTTCGGCGGCCTGACGGCCGTACGGAACGTCGACCTCACCGTCAACAGCGGCGAGATCGTCGGCCTCATCGGGCCCAACGGCGCCGGCAAGACGACCTTCTTCAACTGCCTCACGGGCCTCTACATCCCCACCGAGGGCGAGGTCCGCTACAAGGGCAACGTCCTGCCGCCCAAGTCCTTCAAGGTCACCGCGGCCGGCATCGCCCGCACCTTCCAGAACATCCGGCTGTTCGCCAACATGACGGTCCTGGAGAACGTGCTGGTCGGCCGCCACACCCGCACCAGGGAGGGCCTGTGGTCCGCCCTGCTGCGCGGCCCCGGCTTCCACAAGGCCGAGAACGCCTCGCGTGCCCGCGCCATGGAACTCCTGGACTTCGTGGGTCTGGCGAGCAAGGCCGACCACCTCTCCCGCAACCTCCCCTACGGCGAGCAGCGCAAGCTGGAGATCGCGCGGGCGCTGGCGAGCGAGCCGGGCCTGCTGCTGCTGGACGAGCCCACGGCCGGCATGAACCCGCAGGAGACCCGGGCCACCGAGGAACTCGTCTTCGCCATCCGGGACCAGGGCATCGCCGTCCTGGTCATCGAGCACGACATGCGGTTCATCTTCAACCTCTGCGACCGCGTCGCCGTCCTCGTGCAGGGCGAGAAACTCGTCGAGGGCGACTCCGCCACCGTGCAGGGCGACGAGCGCGTCGTCGCCGCCTACCTCGGCGAGCCCTTCGAGGACGCCCCCGGCGACGAGGAGGCCGCCGAGGTCCGGGCCGCCGAGGCGAACGCCGACAACAACTCGGACGCCGCGCCCGGCAAGGAGAACGACCGATGACCGCACTGCTCGAAGTCGAGGACCTGCGAGTCGCCTACGGCAAGATCGAGGCCGTCAAGGGCATCTCCTTCACCGTCGAGGCCGGCCAGGTCGTCACCCTCATCGGCACCAACGGCGCCGGCAAGACGACGACGCTGCGCACGCTGTCCGGCCTGCTCAAGCCGGTCGGCGGCCAGATCCGGTTCAACGGCAAGTCGCTGAAGAAGTTCCCCGCGCACGAGATCGTCTCGCTGGGGCTCGCCCACTCCCCCGAGGGGCGGCACATCTTCCCGCGCATGACCATCGAGGACAACCTGCGCCTCGGTGCCTTCCTGCGCAACGACAAGCCGGGCATCGAACAGGACATCCAGCGCGCCTACGACCTGTTCCCCATCCTCGGGGAGCGCAGGAGGCAGGCCGCGGGCACCCTGTCCGGCGGTGAGCAGCAGATGCTGGCCATGGGCCGCGCGCTCATGTCCCGGCCGAAGCTGCTGATGCTGGACGAGCCGTCGATGGGCCTGTCGCCGATCATGATGCAGAAGATCATGTCGACGATCGCCGAGCTGAAGTCCCAGGGCACGACGATCCTGCTGGTCGAGCAGAACGCCCAGGCCGCCCTGTCGCTGGCCGACCGGGGTCACGTCATGGAGGTCGGCAGCATCGTGCTGTCGGGCTCCGGGCAGGACCTGCTGCACGACGAGTCGGTGCGCAAGGCGTACCTCGGCGAGGACTGAGCCCCCGCCCCGCACGACGACGCGGCCCGCGCTCCCGGAAAGACCGGGGCGCGGGCCGCGCGTCGTACACCGGGGCCGGACGGGCTTCGGCTGCCGCCGGCCGTGCCGGACCGGCCTCAGCCGCCGGACTTGGAGGACTTCTTCTCCTCGCTGTCCTGGATGACCGCCTCGGCGACCTGCTGCATCGACATCCGGCGGTCCATCGACGTCTTCTGGATCCAGCGGAAGGCCGCCGGCTCCGTCAGGCCGTACTCGGTCTGCAGGATGGACTTCGCGCGGTCGACCAGCTTGCGGGTCTCCAGCCGCTGGGAGAGGTCGGCGACCTCCTTCTCCAGCTCCTTCAGCTGCGTGTAGCGCGAGACCGCCATCTCGATCGCCGGGACGACGTCGCTCTTGCTGAACGGCTTCACCAGGTACGCCATGGCCCCCGCGTCCCGCGCGCGCTCCACGAGGTCGCGCTGCGAGAAGGCGGTGAGCATGAGGACCGGCGCGATCGACTCCTCGGTGATCTTCTCGGCCGCGGAGATGCCGTCGAGCTTGGGCATCTTCACGTCCAGGATCACGAGGTCCGGCTTGTGCTCGCGGGCGAGCTCGACGGCCCGCTCACCGTCACCGGCCTCGGCGACGACGCGGTACCCCTCTTCTTCGAGCATCTCTTTCAGATCGAGCCGGATCAGGGCCTCGTCCTCGGCGATGACGACTCGGGTCGTCACCGGAGGAACGTGCGACTTGTCGTCGTCGGACACGTCTACGGGCTGGGGCGACTCGGCGGTCACGGGGGCTCCTCGTTCGGGGCAGGGGTACTGCTGACAAGAGCCTACCTAGCTACGGTAAGGTGGACGCGCGGAGGGTCCGGGACACCTTGGATTCCGCGAGCCCCGGTAGCCCAATTGGCAGCAGGCAACGGATTCAAAACCCGTACAGTGTCGGTTCGAGTCCGACCCGGGGCACTTTTCCTGCGATTCCAAGGTCACCGCTCAGCAAGCGGATACCACAGCGGGCCCCTCGTGCGAGGGGCCCGTTTCTCGTTGTCCCGCTAGGCGCTTGCGCCCCGCTCCCCCATGTGGTGGACGTGGACCATGTTGGTCGAGCCCGAGACGCCGGGTGGGGAGCCTGCCGTGATGATGACCGTGTCGCCCTTTTGGCAGTGGCCGTGTTCCAGGAGCAGTTCGTCGACCTGGTCGACCATCGCGTCCGTGGAATCCACGTGCGGGCCGAGGAAGGTCTCCACGCCCCAGGTGAGGCTCAGTTGGGAGCGGGTCGCCGGATCGGGGGTGAAGGCGAGCACCGGGATCGGTGAGCGGTAGCGGGACAGGCGGCGGGCGGTGTCGCCCGACTGGGTGAAGGCGACCAGGTACTTCGCGCCGAGGAAGTCGCCCATCTCGGCCGCGGCGCGGGCCACCGCGCCGGCCTGCGTGCGGGGCTTGCTGCGCTCGGTCAGCGGCGGCAGGCCCCTGGCGAGCATGTCCTCCTCGGCGGCCGCCACGATGCGGGCCATGGTGCGGACCGTCTCCACGACGTGCTTGCCGACGCTGGTCTCGCCGGACAGCATCACCGCGTCCGCGCCGTCGAGCACCGCGTTGGCGACGTCCGAGGCCTCCGCCCGCGTCGGGCGGGAGTTGTCGATCATCGAGTCGAGCATCTGCGTGGCGACGATGACCGGCTTGGCGTTGCGCTTCGCCAGCTTGACCGCGCGCTTCTGGACGATCGGCACCTGCTCCAGCGGCATTTCGACGCCGAGGTCGCCGCGGGCCACCATGATGCCGTCGAAGGCCGCGACGATCTCCTCGACGTTCTTCACCGCCTGCGGTTTCTCGACCTTGGCGATGACCGGGAGGCGGCGGCCCTCCTCGTCCATGATGCGGTGCACGTCCTCGATGTCGCGCCCGCTGCGCACGAAGGACAGCGCGACGACGTCGAAGCCGGTGCGCAGGGCCCAGCGCAGGTCGGCCTCGTCCTTGCCGGAGAGGGCGGGGACGGAGACGGCGACGCCGGGGAGGTTGAGGCCCTTGTGGTCGGAGACCACGCCGCCCTCGATCACGGTGGTGCTGACGCGGGGCCCGTCGACGCCGGTGACCTCCAGGCACACCTTGCCGTCGTCCACGAGGACGCGTTCGCCGGGGGTGACGTCGCCGGCGAGGCCGCGGTAGGTGGTGCCGCAGCCGTGGCGGTCGCCCTGGGCGCCCTCTTCGACGGTGATGGTGAAGGTGTCGCCGCGTTCGAGCAGTACGGGTCCCTCGGCGAAGCGGCCGAGCCTGATCTTCGGGCCCTGAAGGTCGGCGAGGACACCGACGCTGCGGCCGCACTCGTCGGCGGCCTTGCGGACCCGCCGGTAGCGCTCCTCGTGCTCGGCGTGGCCGCCGTGGCTGAGGTTGAAGCGGGCAACGTCCATTCCGGCCTCGACCAGGGCTTTGATCTGGTCGTACGAATCGGTGGCGGGACCCAGGGTGCAGACGATTTTCGCTCGGCGCATGAGGCGAGCCTAGGGCTTACCGGCCGGTAGGCCATTGGCCGTGTATGACTACTCAACGAGCTTTGGATGAAGGGCTGTTGACAACTGTTGAATTGGGCACCGGGGCGCTCCGATGAGCATTCCGGCCGTCTTCCCGGTGCGTTGAGCCGGCCTTCCCATTCGGCCACGCGGACCTGCGCGCGGTGAATTGCGGGAAAAGGGCGGAGAATGGGTGACGACCCGAATACGCGTTCCCGGAAATTCTCACAGGCTCGGCGGGGCCATCGTGAACCGCGCCTCGACCTCGGCGCTCACGTGCTGGCGCCGGGGTTGCAGATCGAGGGGTGCGGCCGGCGCGTCCTCGGCTGCCGCGGCGTAGGACAGGGAGCGCGTGCGGCCGGACGGCGGGTGGGCCGGAGGTCCCCCGGCGCCGACGTCGGCGAGTTCCACCAGGGCGGTGAGGGTGGTCCCGAGGGCCTCGGCGTACTCGCGGGCGCGCTGCACCGCCTCGCGCACGGCCTGCTGCCTGGCCTGCCGGTGGGCGGGCGAGCCGGGGCGCAGGGCCCACCAGGGGCCGTCGACGCGGGTCAGGTCGAGGTCGGCGAGGCGGGTGGTGAGGTCGCCGAGGGCGGTGAAGTCGGTGAGTTCCGCGAGGAGGTGGACGGTGCCGTGGTAGGTGCGGACGCGTTCACCGCGGCCGTGCTCGGCGAGTTCGGGCGTGATGCTGAACGCGCCGGTCTCCAGGCGTTCCACCGCGTCTCCGCAGGACCGCACGAGGTCGAGGGCGGTGGCGTTGCGGCGGGTGAGGTCGTCCAGGGTGCCGCGGCGGTCTCGGCCGTGGGCCCCGACGGTGATGCCGATGCGGGCGATCTCCGGGTCGACCTCCAGGTGGGCCTCGCCGCGCACGGCGAGGCGCGGGGCGCCGGGGGTGCCGTAGGGCACGGCGGGCGGCGCGGCGGCGTCGGACGGGGTGTCAGCAGTGGCCATACGCCCCACTCTGTCACCCCTTCGCCCGCTGCGGCGCCTCTCCGGCAGGGGGTGGTCACCGGATCGCAACCTGCCGGGCCTGTTGCCGCTCGTCGTGTCCGGGTCAGAATCTACGCGCGTTGTCGACTGTCCCCGAGGAGAACCGCCATGCCGCTGGACCGCCGCAAGTTCCTGAAGAAGTCCGCCGTGACCGGGGCGGGGGTGGCGCTGGCGGGCGCGGCGGCACCGGCCGCGCGGGCCGCCGGGGAGACGGCCGCGCGGCCGGGCTCGAAGCGGTACTCGCTGACCGTGATGGGCACGACCGACCTGCACGGGCACGTCTTCAACTGGGACTACTTCAAGGACGCGGAGTACTCCGACGCCAAGGGCAACGCGCAGGGCCTGGCCCGTGTCTCGACGCTGGTCAAGCAGGTCCGCGAGGAGCGGGGCCGCCGCAACACGCTGCTGCTCGACGCGGGCGACACGATCCAGGGCACGCCGCTGACGTACTACTACGCGAAGGTCGACCCGATCACCGCCGAGGGCGGTCCGGTGCACCCGATGGCGCAGGCGATGAACGCGATCGGCTACGACGCGGTGGCGCTCGGCAACCACGAGTTCAACTACGGCATCGAGACGCTCAGGAAGTTCGAGGAGCAGTGCGACTTCCCGCTGCTGGGTGCCAACGCGGTGGACGTGAGGACGCAGAAGCCGGCGTTCCCGCCGTACTTCATGAAGACGTTCCGGGTGCCGGGCGCGCCGCCGGTGAAGGTGGCGGTGCTGGGGCTGACGAACCCGGGCATCGCGATCTGGGACAAGGCCTATGTGCAGGGCAAGCTGGAATTCCCGGGTCTTGAGGAGCAGGCCGCGAAGTGGGTGCCCAGGCTGCGGTCGATGGGCGCGGACGTGGTGGTCGTGTCGGCGCACTCGGGTTCGTCGGGCACGTCGTCCTACGGTGACCAACTGCCGCACGTGGAGAACGCCGCGGCGAACGTGGCGCGGCAGGTGCCGGGCATCGACGCGATCCTGGTCGGCCACGCGCATGTGGAGATCCCGGAGCTGAAGGTCGTCAACGAGCAGACCGGCCGGACCGTCGTACTGTCCGAACCGCTGTGCTACGCCGAGCGGTTGACGCTGTTCGACATCGAGCTGGTGTTCTCCAAGGGCCGCTGGGAGGTCGAGTCGGTGGCCGCGTCGCTGCTGAACGCGAACACCGTGGCCGACGACCCGGAGATCTCCGCGCTGCTGCACGACGAGCACGCGAAGGTCGTGGAGTACGTCAACCAGGTCGTCGGCACCGCGACGGCGCCGCTGTCGACGGCCGAGGCGCGGTACAAGGACGCGCCGGTCATCGACCTGATCACCAAGGTCCAGGAGGACGTGGTCAGGGCGGCGCTGGCGGGCACCGAGTACGCGGCGCTGCCGGTGCTGGCGCAGGCGTCGCCGTTCTCGCGGACGTCGCGGATCCCCGCGGGCGAGGTGACGATCCGCGACCTGTCCAGCCTGTACGTGTACGACAACACGCTGGTCGCCAAGCTGATGACGGGCGCCCAGCTGCGCGCGTACCTGGAGTTCTCGGCGGAGTACTTCGTGCGGACGGCGCCGGACGCGCCGGTCGACGTGGCGAGGCTGACGAACGCGAACGGCCGGCCGGACTACAACTACGACTACGTGTCGGGCCTGTCGTACGACATCGACATCGCGCAGCCGGCCGGTGCGCGGATCAGGAACCTGACGTACCACGGCGCCCCGCTGTCCGACGGGCAGGAGTTCGTGTTCGCGGTGAACAACTACCGGGCGAACGGCGGCGGCGCGTTCCCGCACGTGGCGTCGGCGAAGGAGCTGTGGGCGGAGTCGACGGAGATCCGCACCCGGATCGCGGAGTGGGTGACGGCGAAGGGTGTGCTGGACCCGGAGGACTTCGCGTCGGTGGACTGGCGTCTGACGCGCGAGGGCACGCCGGTCTTCTAGTCCCACTCCCCGGGTCCCGTCCGTGACGCGGTTCTCGCCCCGCGGACGGGACCCGGTGCGGTGCGGCCCGCTATGCCTCCCGCACCCGCAGTGCCCGGCCGAGGTCGTCCAGCTGGTCGGCCAGCTTGCGGCGCAGGGCCGGGATCGGCTCGCCCTCGGCCAGGCACCGCTCGCCCAGGCGCAGGTTCTCCGCGTCGACGGCGTGGGCGGGGAAGGCCCAGCGGCCGGCGGCGTCGGCGATGGCCGGGCCCCGGCGGGCCGCGACGGCGACGGCGTCCTCGTAGTAGCGCGGCACGTACGCGCGGACCAGGTCGGCCTGCTCGGGCTGCCAGAAGCCCTGGGCGGTGGCCGTGAAGAGGTAGGTGGAGAGGCCGTCGGAGAGGAACATGGCCTCCCAGGCGCGGCTCTTGGCCTCGGCGTCGGGCAGCGCGGCACGGCAGCGGGCGGCGCCCTCCTGCCCGGCGGCGCTCGGGTCGCGTGCCAGCTCGGCGGCGATGGCGTCCTCGTCGGTGGCGCCGAGGACGGCGAGCCGGCCGAGGACCCGCCAGCGCAGCTCGGGGTCGAGTTCCGGGCCGCCGGGCACCGTGCCGTCGGCGAGCCAGGCGGCGATGGTGTCGGGGTGGGCGGCGACGTCGATGCGGTGGCGTACGGCGATCAGGCGCAGGCCGGGGTGGTCGCCGTCCTCGGTGCGGCGCATGAGGTCGCGGCACAGCTCGGACAGGGTGGCCAGCGCGGCGGGCCGCTGCCCGGGGTTCAGGTAGCGGTCGGCGATCTGGGTGGAGGCGAAGGCGAGCACGCCCTGCACGACGGCGAGGTCCCGCTCGTGCGGGAGGTGGGCGCGGGCGGCCTCCAGGTAGGCGGTGGGCGCCAGTTCGCCGTCGCGGACCGCGTCGCGCAGCGCGTTCCACACGACGGCGCGGGTGAGCGGGTCGGGCACGCCGGACAGGGCGGCGCGGACGGTCGTGAAGGACTCGGGGTCGAAGCGGACCTTGGCGTAGCTGAGGTCGCCGTCGTTGAGCAGGAGCAGGGCGGGGCGCTTGCCGAGGGGCAGCGGCTCGGTCTGCGGCACGTCGAGGTCGAGGCGCCGGCGCAGGGCGAGCCGGCCCTCGTCGGTGAGGTCGCGGTCGTAGAGGCCGACGGCGATGCGGTGCGGGCGGCTGCCGGTGCGGTCGACGGTGAGGGCGACGGTGCCGGCGCCGGCGGGGGTGACGCGGGGGGTGAGGGTGTCGACGCCGGTGGTGCGCAGCCAGGCGTCGGCCCAGGCGTGGACGTCGCGGTCGGTGGCGTCGGCGAGGGAGTCGATGAAGTCGGCGAGGGTGGCGTTGCCGAACTTGTGGCGGGCGACGTGGGTGTTGATGCCGGCGAGGAAGTCCTTCTCGCCGAGCCAGGCGACGAGCTGGCGCAGCGCGGAGGCGCCCTTGGCGTAGGAGATGCCGTCGAAGTTGAGCAGGGCGGAGGCGGTGTCGTCGACGGCCTCGGGGGCGACGGGGTGGGTGGAGGGGCGCTGGTCGGCGTCGTAGCCCCAGGCCTTGCGGGCGACGCCGAAGTCGGTCCAGGTGTCGGTGAAGCGGGTGGCCTCGGTGAGGGTCTGGTAGCCCATGTACTCGGCGAAGGACTCGTTGAGCCAGATGTCGTCCCACCAGCGCAGGGTGACGAGGTCGCCGAACCACATGTGGGCCATCTCGTGGGCGACGACCATGGCGCGGGTCTGCCGCTCGGTGTCGGTGACGGCGGAGCGGTAGACGAACTCGTCGCGGAAGGTGACCAGGCCGGGGTTCTCCATGGCGCCCGCGTTGAACTCGGGGACGAAGGCCTGGTCGTAGGAGTCGAAGGGGTAGGGCTCCTCGAACTTCTCGTGGTAGCGGTCGAAGCACTGCCGGGTGATGTCGAGCAGTTCGTCGGCGTCCGCGTCGAGGTGGGGTGCCAGGGAGCGGCGGCAGTGGATGCCGAAGGGCAGGCCGCGGTGTTCGGTGCGCACCGAGTGCCAGGGGCCGGCGGCGACGGCGACGAGGTAGGTGGAGATCCGGGGTGTCGGGGCGGCCTTCCAGCGGCCCTCGCCGAGGTGTTCGGTGATGCCGTTGGCGAGGACGGTCCAGCCCTCGGGAGCCGTGACGGCGAGGTGGAACTCGGCCTTGAGGTCGGGCTGGTCGAAGGCGGCGAAGACGCGCTGCACGTCGTCCAGGAACAGCTGCGTGTAGAGGTACGTCTCGCCGTCGGAGGGGTCGGTGAAGCGGTGCATGCCCTCGCCGGTGCGGGAGTAGCGCATGGCGGCGTCGACGCGCAGGTCGTGCTCGCCGGGGGTGAGGTTCTTCAGCGGCAGCCGGTTGCCGTCCAGGGTGTCCGGGGCGAGGGGTTGTCCGTCGAGGGTGACGGAGCGCAGCTCGGCGGGCTTGACCTCGACGAAGGTGTCCGTGCCGGCCTCGTCCTCGCGGACGGTGAACCGGATCGTGGTGCGGGAGTCGAAGGTCTCGTCGCCGGTCGTCAGATCGAGTTCGATCGTGTAGCGGTGGACGTCGAGGAGCCTGGCACGGGTCTGCGCTTCGTCGCGCGTCAGTACGGACATGCAGGACATGCTGCCTGATGCCGTGGGGCGCGGCACAGGGGCGGACCGGATCACGGATTATGTCCGGTCCTTCTCCAGTTCCCCGGCGCGGTCCGGGGCCGCCGGTCCCCCGGCGCGGTCCGGGGCCGGTTCCCCGGTGCGCCCGCGGTCGGGTTCCCCGGCGTGGTTCCGGCCGGGCCGCTGGAGCGGGACGCGGGAGTCGGGGTGCGGTCGTGCGGCGGGCCGCGGGAGGTCGGCGCCGGGGCCGCCGCGGGCGCCGAGCACGGCGCGCAGTTCGCTCACCTCCCGCTGGAGGGCGAGCTGCCGCTGGTGCGCGTCGTACAGGTAGCGGACCTTGGTGCGCAGGGCCGTCGGGTCGACGGGTTTGGTGACGAGGTCGGCGACGCCGAGGCCGTGGGCGGCGGCGGCCAGCGCGTGGTCCCGGCCGAAGCCGGTGAGCAGGACGACGGGAATGTGCTGGGTCTGTTCCAGGCGGCGCATGTAGCGCACCACGTCGAGGCCGCTGATGCCGGGCATGCGCACGTCCAGCAGGAGCAGTCCGACACGGCCGCGCAGCAGTTGCTTGAGCGCCTCGTCGCCGCTGGTGGCCCGGCTGAGCCGGTAGCCCAGCGGGGCCAGGGCGTTCTCCAGCGCGAAGAGGGTGTCCTCGTGATCGTCGACGATGAGGATTCCGGAATCGTGCGGCATGGCCCGACGTCCCTCCCTCCTGGCTGCCGGGTGGGCGACCAGTTTGGGCCCGAGGCTGACGGGGAGTGCTCGTCAGCTGACATGGAGTGCACAGAAGCATGCACCGAACGGGCCGCCCTGTCACTCCCCGGGGACGTCCGCCGGGGGTCCGTCGGCCACGGCGGCGGGGCGTCCGAAGGGGGTCAGTCGGCCACGGCGGTGGTGCCGTTCACGGTGTCGTCGGCGATGCGCTCGTGGTGGCGGATGACCTCACCGATGATGAAGCCCAGGAACTTCTCCGCGAAGGCCGGGTCGAGCCGGGCGCTCTCGGCGAGGGCGCGCAGCCGGGCGATCTGGCGGGCCTCGCGCTCGGGGTCGGCGGGCGGCAGCCGGTGGGCGGCCTTCAGGTGGCCGACCTGCTGGGTGCATTTGAAGCGCTCCGCGAGCATGTGGACGACGGCCGCGTCGATGTTGTCGATGCTCTCGCGCAGCCGGTCGAGCTCCGCGCGGACGGCGGGGTCGACGGCGCCGTTGTTGCTGGTGGTCATGGTGGATCAGCGTACGGCCCGGCGGGGACGGCCCGCGTCCCGGTCGCCGCCGTAGAGTGGAAGCGGGGCCAGGCGTCTTGGGGGTGAGGGCGTGGCGGACGACGGACCGGTCGAGCACGGCTTCCCGCACCTGGAGACGGTACGGGCCGCGATCACCGCGCTCTACCGGCGGCTGTCGTACGACACGATCCGGACGTTCGCGGGCAGTGTGGCCCCGGCGGACGTGGCGTTCTGCGACACCGACGACCTGTACCTGGGGGCGCAGCGGGTGGCGCGCGAGCTGGTGCTGCACCACCGCCTGCCGGACGCCCGGCTGATCGTCGGCTTCCGCGGGATGTCGCACGCGGCGAACGTCGAACTGGCCGCGGGACCCGAGTACTTCATCGAGCTGAACGACCGATTCCGCACCCACCGGCGGGACATCGGCGCGGCGCTGGCGCACGAGGTGATGCACGTGTACCTGCACCGCCTCGGGCTGTCCTTCCCGGGCACCCGGGACAACGAGATCCTCACGGACACGGCCTCGGCGTACCTCGGCGCGGGCTGGCTGCTGCTGGACGCCTACCGGGAGGACGCGGTGTCGTCGCAGAAGCTCGGGTACCTCACGCCGGAGGAGTTCGGCTACGTCCTCGCCAAGCGGGCCCTGGTGTTCGGTGAGGACCCGTCGGTGTGGTTCACCAGCCCGCAGGCGTACGCGGCGTACACCGAAGGGCTGGAGCTGGCCCGGCACGACGGGCGGCAGCCGCCGCTGACGGCGGCGGGCCGGGCGGGCCGGCGCCGCTACGCCCGCGACCGCCGCCGCGCCCAGGACGAGCAGGCCCGGGTGGCCCCTCCCGGCGTGCCCTACTCCTTCGCCGCGGGGGACGGCGGCGCGCTGCGGGTCTCGTTCCCCTGCCCGACCTGCCACCAGCGGATCCGGGTGCCGGTGCGGGGCTGCGGGCGCGGTGCGCGCTGTGCCGGACGGTGCTGGAGTGCGACACGTAGGGCGCGGCGGGCCGGTCAGGGCCGCACGATGCCCCGGGCACGGGCGGCTACCAGCCACGTCCGGAACTCCGCGACCAGCCGGTCGTACAGCTCGGCGTCGGGGACCCGGCGCGGGTCGTGGCCCGCGGGGAAGAAGCCCGCGTTGTCGACGGTCCGCTTGGCGGGGACGGGGAGTTCGTCGAGCTTGCGCAGGAAGTCGAACTGCCTGCTGTCCGGGTCGCCGAAGCCCACGAACTGCCAGAAGAGGGGAAGCTTCGCCGCCTTGCACAGGTACCGCTCGGCGGCGGGGCGGCTGAGGGGGCCTCCGTCGGTCTGGAAGACGACCAGGGCGGGGCCGGTGGCTCCGCTGTCGAGGTAGTGGTCGATGACGGCGTCCATCGCCAGGTGGTAGCTGGTCTTCCCCATGTGCCCGAGCCCGGCCACGATCCGCTCGACAGCGCCCTCGTGGCCGTCGAGCGCGATCTCGGCCACGGCGTCGACGTCCGTGGAGAAGAACACCACGGGCACGGTGCCGTCGTCGTCCAGGTGCGCCGACAGGCCGAGCACCCGGTCGGCGAGCGCCTGCACCGTGTCGTCCGCGTAGTACGGCCTCATGGAGCCGGAGCGGTCGAGGACGAGGTAGACCGCGGCGCGCAGCCCGTCCAGGCCGTGTTTGCGCAAGGACACCCCGGCGCTCTCGTACGGGCCGACCAGCGCGGGCGCGGTCTCCTCCACCTTGCGCGGACTGATCGCCGCCATCCGGCTCCCCCTCGTTCCCCGTGACCGGCTGCGAGCGTACGGCACGGCGGGCCCCGGCGTGCTCTGTTTCCCCAGGTCACGTGCCGGCTGTCCGCAGGTCACGGGCCGGTGGGCGGCCGGCGGCGGACTGCCGGCGGGCGGTGCCGTGGCGCTGGCGTACGCTTACGCGGTCCGTGACGGAAATGACCGGCGGAGGTACTCCCCAGTGAAGCGTTCAGGTGTGCTGTGGCTCGCGGCCGTTCCCGTCGTGGCGACCGCGGCCGTGTACCTGCTGGGGCCCGGCGAGTCCGGCGACGGGTCCACGGGCGGCCCGGCCGTCTCCGCCTCGCCCAACGCCCGCGAGGCCGCCAAGGAGCGCGCCGAGTCGGAGCGGGCCAAGGACGACGCGCTGGTCGCGAGCCGGCCGCCCGGCCTGGCCGACCCGGCGAAGAAGGAGCTGGCCCAGCAGATCCTGGCGAGCGCCGAGAACTCCACGCTGCGCTGGCGCGAGACCTACGGCGCCATCGAGGACCTCGGCGACGGCGTCGGCTACACCGCGGGCATCGTCGGCTTCTGCACCGGCACCCACGACCTGCTCGCCCTGGTCGAGGCCTACACCGAGGACCACCCGGACAACGGTCTGGCCGCCTACCTGCCCGCGCTGCGCGAGGTCGACGGCACGGACTCCCACGAGGGCCTCGACCCCGGCTTCCCGGCCGCCTGGCGGGCGGAGGCCGAGAAGCCGGAGTTCCGCGCGGCCCAGGAGGCGGAGCGCGACCGGGTGTACTTCGACCCGGCGGTGCGCATGGCCAAGCTGGACGGCCTCGGCACGCTCGGCCAGTTCGTGTACTACGACGCGATGGTCTTCCACGGACCGGACGCGAGCCCCGAGGGGTTCTACGGCATGCGCGAACGGGCCATGCGCAAGGCGAAGACACCGGGCGAGGGCGGCGGCGAGAAGGCGTTTCTGGAGGCGTTCCTCGACGTGCGCCGGGCCGCCATGCTGGCGAAGGAGCCGGGCGCCGACACCTCCCGCGTCGACACGGCCCAGCGCCGCTTCCTGCGCGAGGGCAACCTGGAGCTGAACACGCCCCTGACGTGGGCGGTGTACGGGGAGACGTACCGGATCCCCTGAGGGACGCGGGAAAGGCGGCGGCGCCTGCCAGGTGTCCGGTCGGGGACGGGTGGGCAGGCGCCGTCAGTGTTCCGTACGCCTTTGTACGGGACGCTTATGAATGACCGTCAGGTCACCTTTGTGATCCGGCGGTTCACACCGTCAGGGCGCGGTCCGTCGGACGGATCGGGGCCGGCAGCTCGCTCGCGCCGGTCAGGAAGCGGTCGACGCCGCGGGCGGCCGAGCGGCCCTCCGCGATCGCCCACACGATGAGGGACTGGCCGCGGCCGGCGTCACCGGCGACGAACACACCCGGCACGTTGGTCTGGTACTCGGCGTCGCGGGCGATGTTGCCGCGCTCGTCCAGCTCCAGGCCGAACTGCTCCACGAGGCCGTTCTCGCGGTCGGTGCCGGTGAAGCCCATCGCCAGCGTGACCAGCTGGGCGGGGATCTTGCGCTCCGTACCCGGCTTCGGGGCCAGCCTGCCGTCGACGAACTCCACCTCGGTCAGGTGCAGCCACTGGACGTTGCCGTCCTCGTCGCCCTCGAAGTGGGTGGTGGAGACGGAGTAGACCCGCTCGCCGCCCTCCTCGTGCGCCGAGGTGACCTTGTACAGCAACGGGAAGGTCGGCCACGGCTGCGAGACCGGGTTCCGCTCGTCGTTCGGGCGGGGCATGATCTCCAGCTGCGTGACGGAGGCCGCGCCCTGGCGGTGGGCGGTGCCCACGCAGTCGGCGCCGGTGTCGCCGCCGCCGATGACCACGACGTGCTTGCCCTCGGCCGAGATCGGGGGCGCCACGTAGTCGCCCTCCTGCACCTTGTTGGCCAGCGGCAGGTACTCCATGGCCTGGTGGATGCCCTTGAGCTCGCGGCCGGGGACGGGCAGGTCGCGGGCGGTCGTCGCGCCGACGGCCAGCACCACGGCGTCGTACCGCTTCTTCAGGTCGGTCGCCTTCAGGTCGCGGCCGATCTCGACGCCGGTGCGGAAGCGGGTGCCCTCCGCGCGCATCTGCTCGATGCGGCGGTTGATGTGCACCTTTTCCATCTTGAACTCGGGGATGCCGTAGCGGAGCAGGCCGCCGATGCGGTCCGCGCGCTCGTAGACGGCGACCGTGTGGCCGGCCCGGGTCAGCTGCTGGGCTGCGGCCAGGCCCGCCGGGCCCGAGCCGACGACGGCGACCGTCTTGCCGGACAGGCGCTCGGGGATCTGCGGGGCGACGTCCCCGGTCTCCCACGCCTTGTCGATGATCGAGACCTCGACGTTCTTGATGGTGACCGGCGGCTGGTTGATGCCGAGCACGCACGCCGACTCGCACGGGGCCGGGCACAGGCGCCCGGTGAACTCCGGGAAGTTGTTCGTGGCATGCAGCCGCTCCTGTGCGGCCGACCAGTCCTCGCGGTACGCGTAGTCGTTCCACTCCGGGATCAGGTTCCCGAGCGGACAGCCGTTGTGGCAGAACGGGATGCCGCAGTCCATGCACCGGCCGGCCTGCTTGCTGATGATCGGCAGCAGCGAGCCGGGGACGTAGACCTCGTTCCAGTCCTTGACGCGCTCCTCGACGGGACGGGTCTTGGCGACCTCACGGCCGTGGTTCAGAAAGCCCTTCGGATCAGCCATTGATCGCCGCCTCCATCATCTTCTCGTGCGTCTCGGACTCGGAGAGACCGGCTCGCTCGGCGGCGTCCTTGGCGGCGAGCACTGCCTTGTACGTGCTGGGGATGATCTTGCTGAAGCGCTGCACGGCGGTGTCCCACTCGGCGAGCAGCTTCTCGGCGACGGTCGAGCCCGTCTCCTCCCGGTGCCGGCGGACCACGTCGTGCAGCCACTGCCGGTCGGCCTCGTCCAGCGGCTGCACGGCGTCCAGGTTGCCGACGTTGACGTTGTCCCGGTCGAGGTCGACGACGTACGCGACGCCGCCCGACATGCCGGCCGCGAAGTTGCGGCCCGTCTCGCCGAGCACGACCGCCTGGCCGCCGGTCATGTACTCGCAGCCGTGGTCGCCCACGCCCTCGGAGACGACCAGCGCGCCGGAGTTGCGCACGCAGAACCGCTCGCCGACCTTGCCCCGCAGGAACATCTCGCCGCCGGTCGCGCCGTACGCGAGGGTGTTGCCCGCGATGACGCTGTACTCGGCGAGGTGGTCGGCGCCGCGGTCCGGGCGGACCACGATCCGGCCGCCCGACAGGCCCTTGCCGACGTAGTCGTTGGCGTCGCCCTCCAGGCGCAGCGTGATGCCGCGCGGGACGAAGGCGCCGAAGGACTGGCCGGCGGAGCCGGTGAAGGTGATGTCGATGGTGTCGTCGGGCAGGCCCGCGCCGCCGAACTTCTTCGTCACCTCGTGGCCGAGCATGGTGCCGACCGTGCGGTTGATGTTGCGGATGGCGACCTGGGCGCGCACCGGCGCCGCGTCGGTGGCCGAGTCGGCGGCCAGGGCGTCGGCGGCGAGCTTGATCAGCTCGTTGTCGAGCGCCTTCTCCAGGCCGTGGTCCTGGGCGATCACCTGGTGGCGGACCGCGCCCTCGGGCAGCTCGGGCACGTGGAACAGCGGCTCCAGGTTCAGGCCCTGCGCCTTCCAGTGGTCGACGGCGCGGGTCACGTCGAGGGCCTCGGCGTGGCCGACGGCCTCCTCGATGGAGCGGAAGCCCAGCTCGGCGAGCAGCTCGCGGACCTCCTCGGCGATGAACTGGAAGAAGTTCACGACGTGTTCGGCCTTGCCGGCGAACCGGTCCCTGAGGATCGGGTTCTGGGTGGCGATGCCGACCGGACAGGTGTCCAGGTGGCAGACGCGCATCATGACGCAGCCGGAGACGACCAGCGGAGCGGTCGCGAAGCCGAACTCCTCGGCGCCGAGCAGCGCGGCGATGACGACGTCACGGCCGGTCTTGAGCTGGCCGTCGGTCTGCACGACGATGCGGTCGCGCAGGCCGTTGAGCAGCAGCGTCTGCTGGGTCTCGGCCAGGCCCAGCTCCCAGGGGCCGCCCGCGTGCTTGAGCGAGGTGAGCGGCGAGGCGCCCGTGCCGCCGTCGTGGCCGGAGATCAGCACCACGTCCGCATGGGCCTTGGAGACACCGGCGGCGACCGTGCCGACGCCGACCTCAGAGACCAGCTTGACGTGGATCCGCGCCTGCGGGTTCGCGTTCTTCAGGTCGTGGATCAGCTGGGCCAGGTCCTCGATGGAGTAGATGTCGTGGTGCGGCGGCGGCGAGATCAGGCCGACGCCCGGCGTCGAGTGCCGGGTCCTGGCCACCCACGGGTAGACCTTGTGGCCGGGCAGCTGGCCGCCCTCGCCGGGCTTGGCGCCCTGGGCCATCTTGATCTGGATGTCGTCGGAGTTGACCAGGTACTCGCTGGTCACGCCGAAGCGGCCGGAGGCGACCTGCTTGATCGACGAGCGTCGCGCCGGGTCGTACAGGCGCTCCGGGTCCTCGCCGCCCTCACCGGTGTTGGACTTTCCGCCCAGCTGGTTCATGGCGATGGCGAGGGTCTCGTGCGCCTCCTTGGAGATGGAGCCGTACGACATGGCGCCCGTCGAGAAGCGCTTGACGATCTCGGAGGCCGGCTCGACCTCCTCGATCGGGACGGGCCCCCGGTCGGACTTGAAGCCGAACAGGCCGCGCAGCGTCATCAGGCGCTCGGACTGCTCGTTCACGCGCTCGGTGTACTGCTTGAAGATGTCGTAGCGGCCGGTGCGCGTGGAGTGCTGGAGGCGGAAGACCGTCTCCGGGTCGAACAGGTGCGGCTCGCCCTCGCGGCGCCACTGGTACTCGCCGCCGATGTCCAGCGCGCGGTGCGCCGGGGCGATGCCGGAGGCGGGGTAGGCCTTGGCGTGCCGGGCGGCGACCTCCTTGGCGATGACGTCGATGCCGACGCCGCCGATCTTGGTGGCGGTGCCGTTGAAGTACTTCTCCACGAAGGCGTCGTCCAGGCCGACGGCCTCGAAGACCTGGGCGCCGCGGTAGGAGGCCACGGTGGAGATGCCCATCTTGGACATGACCTTCAGGACGCCCTTGCCGAGGGCGTGGATCAGGTTGCGGATGGCCTGCTCGGGCTCCATGCCCGGCAGGAACGTCCCTGCACGGACCAGGTCCTCGACGGACTCCATGGCCAGGTACGGGTTGACCGCGGCGGCGCCGTAGCCGATCAGCAGGGCGACGTGGTGGACCTCGCGGACGTCACCGGCCTCGACCAGCAGGCCCACCTGGGTGCGCTGCTTGGTGCGGATGAGGTGGTGGTGGACGGCCGCGGTGAGCAGCAGCGACGGGATCGGCGCGTGCTCGGCGTCGGAGTGGCGGTCCGACAGGACGATCAGGCGGGCGCCGTTCTCGATGGCCGCGTCGGCCTCGGCGCAGATCTCCTCGAGGCGCGCGGCGAGGGCGTCGCCGCCGCCGTGCACCCGGTACAGGCCGGACAGCGTCGCGGCCTTGAAGCCGGGCATGTCGCCGTCGGCGTTGATGTGGATGAGCTTGGCCAGCTCGTCGTTGTCGATGACCGGGAAGGGCAGCACGACGGAGCGGCAGGACGCGGCCGTCGGCTCCAGCAGGTTGCCCTGCGGGCCGAGCGAGCTGCGCAGGGAGGTGACGAGTTCCTCGCGGATGGCGTCCAGCGGCGGGTTGGTGACCTGCGCGAACAGCTGCGTGAAGTAGTCGAAGAGCAGGCGCGGGCGCTCGCTCAGCGCGGCGATGGGCGAGTCGGTGCCCATCGAGCCGATCGGCTCGGCGCCGGCCTTGGCCATCGGCGCGAGGATGACGCGCAGCTCCTCCTCGGTGTAGCCGAAGGTCTGCTGGCGGCGGGTGACCGAGGCGTGCGTGTGCACGATGTGCTCGCGCTCGGGCAGGTCGCTCAGCTCGATCTCGCCGGCCTCCAGCCACTCGGCGTAGGGCTTCTCGGTGGCGAGCTGCTCCTTGATCTCGTCGTCCTCGATGATGCGGTGCTCGGCGGTGTCCACGAGGAACATGCGGCCGGGCTGGAGGCGGCCCTTGCGGACCACGCGGGCCGGGTCGATGTCGAGGACGCCGACCTCGGAGCCGAGGACGACGAGGCCGTCGTCGGTGACCCAGTAACGCCCGGGACGCAGGCCGTTGCGGTCGAGCACGGCGCCGACCTGGGTGCCGTCGGTGAAGGTGACGCAGGCGGGGCCGTCCCAGGGCTCCATCATCGTGGAGTGGAACTGGTAGAAGGCGCGCCGGGCCGGGTCCATGGAGTCGTGGTTCTCCCACGCCTCCGGGATCATCATCAGCACGGAGTGCGGCAGCGAGCGCCCGCCCAGGTGCAGCAGTTCCAGCACCTCGTCGAAGGACGCGGAGTCGGAGGCGTCGGGCGTGCAGATCGGGAAGATCCGCTCCAGGTCGCGGTCGCCGAACAGGTCGGAGACGAGCTGCGACTCGCGGGCGACCATCCAGTTGCGGTTGCCCTTGACGGTGTTGATCTCACCGTTGTGCGCGACGAAGCGGTACGGGTGCGCCAGCGGCCACGACGGGAAGGTGTTCGTGGAGAACCGGGAGTGCACGAGCGCGATCGCGGAGGCGAACCGGCGGTCGGACAGGTCCGGGAAGAACGGCTCGAGCTGGCCGGTGGTCAGCATGCCCTTGTAGACGATGGTCCGCGCGGACAGCGACGGGAAGTAGACGCCGACCTCGCGCTCGGCGCGCTTGCGCAGCGCGAACGCCTTGCGGTCGAGGTCGATGCCGCGGCTCTCGCCGTCGGAGACGAAGACCTGCCGGAAGGCGGGCATCGTGGAGCGGGCGGTGGCGCCGAGCAGTTCGGGTGCGACCGGGACCTCGCGCCAGCCGAGGACGGTCAGGCCCTCGTCGGCGGCGATCGTCTCGATGTGCGAGACGGCGTCGGCGAGGGTGTCCTCGGGCAGGAAGGCGATGCCGACCGCGTAGGCGCCCGCCTCGGGCAGCTCGAATCCGGCCACCTCGCGGAAGAAGGCGTCGGGCACCTGGGAGAGGATGCCCGCGCCGTCGCCGGAGTCCGGCTCGGAGCCGGTGGCACCGCGGTGCTCCAGGTTGCGCAGCACGGTCAGAGCCTGGTCGACCAGCGTGTGGGACGCCTCGCCGGTGAGGGTGGCGACGAAGCCGACGCCGCAGGCGTCGTGCTCGTTGCGGGGGTCGTACATACCCTGCGCAGCAGGGCGAGCATCCATGAAGGACCGGTTCTGGCCCTTCGCGGAGTGCTGGGACGGCTGGCGCGGCGTACGCATCGGCTCTCCCGTCGTCGTCATGTGGCATGTGCGGTGCCGAGGGACGACGTTGGCCCTCTGCGTGAGTGCAAAATTTCGTGCAGGTTACATGATGGAGCGGTTCTCGGGAACCGGATACTCCGTTCCAGCATGCGGACACCGCAGGGGTCGCGGCGAGGGTGTGGCGCCGGGTGGCGGAGGCGGTGGGGGGCGAGGCGGACAGATCGGTGTCCGTCGTCCCGACGGCGGGCCGGGCGTCGTCGCCCGCCCCGCGGATGCGCCGCGGGCCTCATTGCCCCCAGCGCTTACGGCTCATGCCCGGTGGTCACGCGCGCGAAACCAGCGAGTAACGGCTACTTATGCGGTCCTTCGCATAAGTAGGAGCCGCACTATCCTACGACCGTTCCGAACATCGTGCCCAGGGCGTACGTCACACCGGCCGCCGCGCCGCCCAGGGCGAGTTGCCGCAGCCCGCTGTACCACCAGGTCCGCGTCGTCACCCTGGCCACCACCGCGCCGCACAGGAACAGCCCGGCCAGCGCCACCAGCACGGCGGGCCACAGCGCGCTCGCGCCGAGCAGGTACGGCAGGACGGGCAGCAGGGCGCCGAGTGCGAACGAGCCGAACGACGACCCGGCCGCGACCAGCGGGGAGGGCAGATCGCCGGGGTCGACGCCGAGTTCCTCGCGGGCGTGGATCTCCAGGGCCTGCTCGGGGTCCTTCGACAACTGCCGGGCCACCTCGCGGGCGAGCCCCGGTTCGACGCCGCGGGACTCGTACAGGGCGGCGAGCTCGGCCTCCTCGTCCTTCGGGTGCTTGCGCAGCTCGCGGCGCTCGACGTCCAGCTCGGCCTCGACCAGCTCGCGCTGGGAGGCGACGGAGGTGTACTCGCCGGCCGCCATCGAGAAGGCGCCGGCCGCGAGTCCCGCGAGGCCGCTCAGGACGATGGTCTGCTGACCGGCCGCGCCGCCGGCCACGCCGGTCATCAGGGCGAGGTTGGAGACCAGGCCGTCCATCGCGCCGAAGACGGCGGGGCGCAGCCAGCCGCCGTTGACGTCCCGGTGGGTGTGGTTGCCGCGGTGCGCCTCGTGCAGCGCCGCCTCGGTCTCGATGATGGCCATGCCGGTCCCCCAAAAGGCTTCTTTGGACGAGTTCCATTTTTCGACAACACCAAAGGTACGCCGTTCATACCGGCCCTGCCAGCAAGGAAAGGCTGTTCTAACCTGCGGCTTTGCCCGTAACGCCCACCCCTGGGAGGAGAACCGCGTAGGGCATCCAGCGGCCGCAGCCGGTCCCGGTCAACGCCCTCGACGGCCCGTGGGGCGCGGCCGATTCTGGCGGGCGCTCGCCCCGGCCGCGGCCCTCGGCGGGCTGCGGCTGCCGAAGGTGACCGGCCCGTCGGACGTGGTCCGGCGGCGCTGCACACCGGCGAGAGCCCTCTGTACGCCCTGCTGGAGACGGCCCTGGGCGTCGGGCACGCCTTCGCGGTCGCCTCCTGCCACCCGGCGCCGCGCGGCATCGCGCTCGGCGGGGCCGGCCTCCGGGCCGGTCTGGGCGTACGGGACGACGCGGGCCGCGACCGGTCCCGCTCCGGGGTGATCGTGGCCGCGCGGGCGGCCGGGCTCGCCCCGCCGCCCCGGTCGGGGCACCCGGACACCCGTGACCCGGAAGGGCTTGCCGCGTCCCGCGCGCGGCCGGGCCCTGGGCTGCCTGGGCCGGGCGGCCATCCCTCCGCGCAGCTCCCGGTGATCGAGCGGGCGTATCTGCCGACGCGGCGGGAGATCGAGCAGGCGGAGACGGTCGTCAAGACGGCAGCTCAGGACGCGGGCGCGCAGGCCCTGGCGGAGCGCCGTTTCGTGGACGCGGCGGTGGCCGGGGCGGCCCGGCGCGCGTCGGCCCTGTCCCGCCGCCGTTGAACGCGCCCGGCAGTACGGCGAGGGCGCCCGGAGGAACTCCGGGCGCCCTCGCCGTACTGCCGGGGGTCACGACTTCTGCGTCGGCTCCGCCTCGGCCTCGTCCTTCGCACCGTCCGCGTCCACCGCGTCGGCCTTGTCGCCGTCCTCGACGTCGGCGTCCTTGGTGTCGGCGGCCTTGGCGTCGTCGGCGGCGGCGCTCTCCGTCCCCGGCTCGACCACGGCCTCGCGGCCCGGACGCTTCTTCGCCGACACGACGATGTAGACCACCGCGAGCAGGAACACGAGCAGCGCGGTCCAGTTGTTCAGCCGCAGGCCCAGGATGTGGTGGGCGTCGTCGACGCGCATGTACTCGATCCAGAACCGGCCCACGCAGTACGCGGCGACGTACAGCGCGAACGCCCGGCCGTGCCCCAGGGTGAAGCGGCGGTCGGCCCAGATGACGAGCAGCGCGACGCCGATGCACCACAGCGACTCGTACAGGAACGTCGGGTGGTACGTGCCCGGCACCCGGCCGTCCGCCGACGACGTGATCTCCACCGCCCACGGCAGGTCGGTCGACCGGCCGTACAGCTCCTGGTTGAACCAGTTGCCCCAGCGCCCCAGGGCCTGCGCGAACGCGATGCCGGGGGCGACGGCGTCGGCGTACGCCGGCAGCGGGATGCCCCGGCGCCGGCAGCCGATCCACGCGCCGACCGCGCCGAGCGCGATCGCACCCCAGATGCCGAGGCCGCCCTCCCAGATCTTGAAGGCGTCCACCCAGTCACGGCCCTCGCTGAAGTACAGCTGGTAGTCCGTGATCACGTGGTAGAGCCGGCCGCCGACCAGGCCGAACGGCACGGCCCAGACCGCGATGTCCGCAACCGTGCCGACCCGGCCGCCGCGGGCGACCCAGCGCCTGCCGCCGAGCCAGACGGCGATGAAGACACCGATGATGATGCAGAACGCGTAGCCGCGCAGCGGAACGGGGCCGAGGTACAGCACCCCGCGCGACGGGCTGGGAATGTAGGCAAGTTCCATGGCAGGGTCGACGCTACCGTGCCGGACCGCGCCCTCGGCAGCCGCACCGGCTACGGCTCCATAACGGGCGGGGACGAAACAGGCGGAGTCGCAGCAGGGAGCCGGTCCGTCAGCCCTTCGCGGCCTCCTGCACCATCTGCTTCAGCTTCGCCGGGGTCATCGTCCGGTCCTGGTAGATGTTCTTGCCGTTGAGCAGCACGGTCGGGGTGCCCGTGAACCCGCCCTTGGAGAACGCCTCGCTGGACTTGGCCACCCAGCTGTTGTGCGTGCCCTCCTTGACGCACGTGCGGAACTCGGCCGTGTCCAGCCCCTTCACCTTGCGCGCCAGGTCCAGCAGCTTGCCGGTGTCCGCGAAGGCGTCGTCGACCTCCTGCGGCTGGTTGTCGTAGAGCACGTCGTGGTACTCGGTGAACTTGCCCGCGTCCTGGGCGCAGGCCGCCGCGTTGGCCGCGGTGCGGGAGCCGCTGCCGCCCATGTTGCCGTCGATGATCGTGGCCAGGCGGTAGTCCACCTTCAGCTGACCGGCCGCCGTCAGTTCGTGGATCGCCGAGCGGTAGGCCTGCTCGAAGCCCTTGCACGCCGGGCAGCGGAAGTCCTCCCAGATGGTGAGCGTCGACTTGGCGCTCTCCTTGCCGACCGGGATGACGAGACCGTCCTTGCCCTGCGCCCCCGACGGTGTCACCACCGGGCCCGCCGACTCGCTGCCGTCGTCCTTGCCCGCGTTGGCCGCGACGACGCCGATCACCGCCGCCAGTCCCAGGACGCCGACCACGGCGGTGCCCACGATGAGCGCCCGCCGCCGCTTCTCGGCGGCCCTGTGCTTCTCGCGCTCGACCGCCAGCCGCTCCCGGGCGGTGCGCTTTGCCTCTCGGTTCTTCTCGCTCACACCCCGCAGAACGAACCGGGGAGGCGCACCGCGCCTCCCCGGCCCCAGGTCCACCCGTACGAGGGACCCGTATGACCATCCCGCTTGTCACACCCGTTCTACGCCTGTCCGCGCACGCCCTTCGCGAGGTCCCCGGCGAGCGCGCGGACGCCCTCGACGCCGGCGGCGTCGTCCGGCGCGTCCAGCATCCGCTTCACGAACGCCGAGCCGACGATGACGCCGTCCGCGAAGCGGGCGACCTCGGCGGCCTGGGCGGGGCTGGAGACGCCGAGGCCGACGCAGACGGGCAGGTCGGTGGTGGCGCGCGTGCGCCGCACCAGGTCCTGGGCCTGCGAGCTGACCGTCTCCCGGGTGCCGGTGACGCCCATCAGGGAGGCGGCGTAGACGAAGCCGCTGCCGGCCGCGGTGATCTTCGCGAGCCGCTCGTCCTTGCTGCTGGGCGCGACGACGAACACCGTGGCGAGCCCGTGCTTGTCGGCGTGCTCCCGCCACAGCGCCGACTCCTGCACGGGCAGGTCGGGCAGGATGCAGCCCGCGCCGCCCGCCTCGGCGAGTTCGGCGGTGAAGCGCTCGACGCCGTAGCGGTCGATGGGGTTCCAGTACGTCATGACGAGGATCGGCTTGCCGGTGGCCTCGTGGGCCTCGCGGACCGTCCGCATCACGTCGGCGATCCTCACGCCGCCGCGCAGGGCGATGTCGTCGGCGGTCTGGATGACCGGCCCGTCGAGGACCGGGTCGCTGTGCGGCAGGCCGACCTCGACGACGTCCGCCCCGCCCTCCAGGGCCGCCTTGACGGCCGCGATGCCGCCGTCGACGGTCGGGAACCCGGCGGGCAGGTAGGCGATGAGCGCCGAGCGCCCCTCGGCCTTCGCCGCCGCGAGGGTGTCGGTCAGCAGCTGGATGTTCCCGCTCACTTGGCGTCCCCCTCGATCTCCGCGGTGTCGGCCGCGTCGGCGGCCACCTCGGCGTCGGTGTCGTACAGGCCGAAGTACCGCGCGGCGGTGTCCATGTCCTTGTCGCCGCGCCCGGACAGGTTGACCACGATCAGCCCGTCCCTGCCGAGTTCCCGGCCCACCTCGAGGGCGCCGGCCAGCGCGTGCGCGCTCTCGATGGCGGGGATGATGCCCTCGGTGCGCGACAGCAGGCGCAGCGCCTGCATGGCCGCGTCGTCGGTGACCGCGCGGTACTCGCCGCGTCCGCTGTCCTTCAGGTAGGAGTGCTCGGGGCCGATGCCCGGGTAGTCCAGACCGGCCGAGATCGAGTAGGGCTCGGTGATCTGGCCCTCGTCGTCCTGGAGGACGTACGACCGGGAGCCGTGCAGGATGCCGGGCTCGCCGGCGGTGAGGGTCGCGGCGTGCTCGCCGGTCTCGACGCCGTGCCCGGCGGGTTCGCAGCCGATCAGGCGGACGCCCTCGTCGGGGATGAAGGCGTGGAACAGGCCGATGGCGTTGGAGCCGCCGCCGACGCAGGCGACGGCGGCGTCGGGCAGCCGCCCGGCGCGCTCCAGGAGCTGGCGGCGGGCCTCGACGCCGATGACGCGGTGGAAGTCGCGGACCATCGCCGGGAAGGGGTGAGGGCCGGCGACGGTGCCGAACAGGTAGTGGGTGTGGTCGACGTTGGCGACCCAGTCGCGGAACGCCTCGTTGATGGCGTCCTTCAGGGTGCGGCTGCCGGACTTCACGGCGACGACCTCGGCGCCCAGCATGCGCATGCGGGCGACGTTCAGGGCCTGCCGCTGGGTGTCGATCTCGCCCATGTAGATCGTGCAGTCGAGGCCGAACAGGGCGCAGGCCGTGGCCGTGGCGACGCCGTGCTGGCCCGCGCCGGTCTCGGCGATGACGCGCGTCTTGCCCATGCGCCGGGTGAGCAGCGCCTGGCCGAGCACGTTGTTGATCTTGTGGCTGCCGGTGTGGTTGAGGTCCTCCCGCTTGAGGAAGACGCGGGCGCCGCCGGCGTGCTCGGCGAACCGGGGCACCTCGGTGAGGGCGCTCGGGCGGCCGGTGTAGTGGACGAGCAGGTCGTCCAGCTCGCGGGCGAACTCGGGGTCGGCCTTGGCCTTGTCGTACTCGACGGCGACCTCGTCCACGGCGGCGACGAGGGCCTCCGGGATGAACTTGCCGCCGAACGCGCCGAAGTAGCCCTCGGCGCTGGGGAGTTGACCCTGGGGGTCGGGGATGAAGAAGTCGCTGGGCATGCGGGTACCTCACGGTGTGTGCGTGGAAAAGACACTGTTCGCCGTGGGGCGGGGGGTGGTGTGGTGGCTGCGGGCCTCGTGGTGGCTTGTCGCGCAGTTCCCCGCGCCCCTAGAAGGGGCGCTGCCATCGGCGGCCGTTGACCTGGCCGGGCTCGTCGCCGATCACGTACCGCACTCGGCGGCCGTGGACGCGGCGTGCGGGCGCGCGGCAGCCCCGGGGGCGGCAGCCCCGGGCCAGGCGGGCGTGCCGGTCCCTGGGGGTCACGGTGGGCGTCATCGAGGTGGGCCTGGTGGGGGTCAGCCGCGGCCGTGCCGCAGTGCGGGGTGTTCGCCCGCCGCGACCAGGTCGGAGACGGCGGCCTTCGGGTCGCGGCCGGTGACGAGGGACTCGCCGACCAGGACCGCGTCGGCGCCGGCGTTGGCGTACGCGATGAGGTCGTGGGGGCCGCGGACGCCGGACTCGGCGACCTTGACGATGTGGGCGGGGATCTCGGGGGCGACCCGCTCGAAGGTGCCGCGGTCGACCTCGAGGGTCTTGAGGTTGCGCGCGTTGACGCCGATGACCTTGGCGCCCGCGTCGACCGCCCGGTCGACCTCCTCCTCCTCGTGCACCTCCACGATCGGGGTGAGCCCGATGGACTCGGCGCGCTCGATGAGGGACTCCAGGGCGGCCTGGTCGAGGGCCGCGACGATCAGCAGCGCGAGGTCGGCGCCGTACGCGCGGGCCTCCCACAGCTGGTACGACGTGACGATGAAGTCCTTGCGCAGCACGGGGACGTCCACGCGCGCGCGGACCGCCTCCAGGTCGGCCAGTGAGCCCCCGAAGCGGCGCTGCTCGGTGAGGACGGAGATGACGGCCGCGCCGCCCGCCTCGTAGTCCGCGGCGAGCCCGGCGGGGTCGGCGATCGCGGCGAGCGCCCCCTTCGAGGGGCTGGAGCGCTTCACTTCGCAGATGACCTTGACGCCGTCGCCGCGCAGGGCCGCCACGCCGTCCTTGGCCGCGGGAGCCTTCGCCGCGCGCTCCTTGAGCTCGTCGAGGCTGACGCGCGCCTGCCGCTCCGCGAGGTCGGCACGGACTCCGTCGATGATCTCGTCGAGCACACTCACGCGAGCGGCCCCCTTCCAGACGGTGGACTGTCAAACGGTGGGCTTGCGCCACCGTCCTCGCCTCCCCGGGCGAACCGCTGGGCGAAACCGGTGGTCATGGCGATGGTATCCGCAGGGCGGCCCGGGTCTCGCATCCGGTTGACGCCGGTCCCACAAGATGGACAGACCGGGGACCGGTCAGGGACGCAGCCAGCCGCCGAACGGCAGGTTGCGCAGCACCGTGAAGACCAGCAGCAACGCCCCCGCGCTCCACAGGTGGACGGGGCCGAGGTCGATCCGCAGGGGCCGGCCGCGCGCCGCGCGGACCACCCAGACGGTCCACAGCACGGCGCACAGCAGATAGCCGGCGACGGCGAGCGCGTTGTCCTGGAGCGCCGCCGCGAGGTCGCCGTGGACGACGGCGTGCGCGCTGCGCAGTCCCCCGCAGCCGGGGCAGTGGATGCCGGTGAGCCGAAGCAGCGGGCAGGCCGGGTAGTGGCCGGGCTCGTTCGGGTCGACCGCGCCGACGTACGTGAAGGCCCCCGCGACGGCCGCGAGGGCAGCGGCGGGGGCCGCCAGTCGGCGCGCCACGGGACGCGGCTGCGGGTGCCGGTGGGGCAGGGGACGCGGGTGCGGAGGAGCTGCCGCCGGGTGCGGGACGTGCGGCGGGGCCGCCGCCCGGTGCTGGGCGTCCGGTGGGCGCGGGATGTCGGCTTCCACGTCCGCATTGTGCCCCGCGCGGCACGCGGACGCGCGTGAGGGGCGCACCCGGGGTCCGGGCCCGCCCCTCGGCCAGGTCGTACGGGTGCCGCTCAGGCGTCGGCCGGCTCGCGCCCCTGCACGGCCTTGCGCGCGGCGCGGGCGTTGCGCGGCTGGCCGAGGCCCATCTTGCTCATGAGGCCGCCGATGACGCCGCCGATCACCACGATGACCATGCCGGCCCAGAAGCCCGCCGGCACCGCCATCACCATGAACGCGCCCGAGACGCAGAAACCGATGAAGGCGATGATGACACCGGTCCAGGCGGCCGGGGTGTGACCGTGGCTGCTGCCCGCCATTGCTTGCTCCTCGTTGCTGTGTACGTGTCCGAGCAGGATGCTCGCGCTCATTGTCCCGCACGCGTGCGGGTGCCGTGAGCCCGGGTGCGCCACGCGTGCGTGCCGCCCGGCGCGCTCAGGCTCCCGTGGGGTCCTCACCCCGGTCGAGAGCCTTCCACAGGTCCTCGGGGCGGTCGGGGTCGGTGGCGGGGGCGGTGCGGCGGCCGGGGCGGGCGGTGCCGCGTTCGTAGCGGCCGGACATCGCGGGCCACAGCCTGCCGTAGCGCAGTGCGAGCAGTCCGGCGAGCAGGAGCAGGACGCCGCCGGCGACCGCGACGTACGGCCAGCCGGTGTGGCTGAGCGCGTCGACGGTGGCCGAGGTGTCGCCGGAGGCCTGCGCGGCCTTCTCGTCGAGGGCGGTGCTGTCGGTGGCGCCGTGCGCGGCGGCGGCGATCGTGCCGGCGCCGCTCAGGGCGAGCAGGGCGGCGACGGCGACGCGGCCCGTGCGGCGGACGGCGAAGACGGCGACGAGCGCGGCGAGGCCCACGACGGCGAGCGCGGCGGGGACGCCGGTGACGTCGCTGCCCCTGACGGTCAGCGGGAACTCGCCGCCGGCCACCGTCGCGGTGCCCTCCGCCCAGCGCTGCCGGGTGGCCAGCAGGGCCACGGCCGCGCCGAGGGCGCCGCTGAGGAGGGCGGCGGCGAGGCTGCGGCGGCCGGCCCGCGCGGGGCCTGCGGCTTCGGTACGGGGGTGCGGTGCGGCAGTCACGTACTCCACTATCGCCTGAACCCCGGACGGCACGTCACCCGGGGTTCACGTGAGAACCGTCCTACTTTCCGAGCCGGTTCGCGGTGTGCACCGCCCTCAGCACCGCCGCCGCCTTGTTGCGGCACTCGGTGTCCTCGGCGACCGGGTCGGAGTCGGCGACGACGCCGGCGCCGGCCTGGACGTAGGCGGTGCCGTCGCGCAGCAGGGCGGTGCGGATGGCGATGGCGGTGTCGGAGTCGCCGGCGAAGTCGAGGTAGCCGACGCAGCCGCCGTACAGGCCGCGGCGGGACGGTTCGAGTTCGTCGATGATCTGCATGGCGCGCGGCTTGGGCGCGCCGGACAGGGTGCCCGCGGGGAAGCAGGCGGTGAGGACGTCGAAGGCGGTGCGGCCCCGTGCCACGCGTCCGGTGACGGTCGAGACGATGTGCATGACGTGCGAGTACCGCTCGATGGACATGAAGTCCACGACCTCGACGGAGCCCGGCTCGCAGACCCGCCCGAGGTCGTTGCGGCCGAGGTCGACCAGCATGAGGTGCTCGGCGCGTTCCTTGGGGTCGGCGAGGAGTTCGTCGGCGAGGGCCTGGTCCTCCTGCGGGGTGGCGCCGCGGTGCCGGGTGCCGGCGATGGGGTGCACCAGGGCCCGCCCGTCCTCGACCTTCACCAGCGCCTCGGGGGACGAGCCGACGACGTCGAAGACCTCTCCGTCCCCGTGGGGGAACCGGAACAGGTACATGTACGGCGAGGGGTTGGTGGCCCTGAGGACCCGATAGACGTCGAGGGCGCCGGCCGTGCACGGCGTCTCGAAGCGCTGCGAGGGCACGACCTGGAAGGCCTCGCCCGCGCGGATGCGCTCCTTGATGTCCTCGACGGCCCGCTGGTAGTCGGGGCCGCCCCACAGCGCGGTGTACTCGGGCAGCTCGGACGGCGGGAGCACGGCCGGGGGCTGCGCGACCGGGCGGGACAGGTCGGCCTCCATGGCGTCGAGGCGGGCCACGGCGTCGGCGTGGGCCTCGTCGACGCCGGTCTCCAGGTCGTTGTGGTTGATCGCGTTGGCGATCAGCAGGACCGAGCCCTCCCAGTGGTCCATCACCGCGAGGTCGCTGGTGAGCAGCATGGTCAGCTCGGGCAGCCGCAGGTCGTCGCGCTCGCCGGGGCCGATCTTCTCCAGGCGGCGCACGATGTCGTAGCCGAGGTAGCCGACCATGCCGCCGGTGAAAGGCGGCATGCCCTCCTGGTGCGGGGTGTGCAGGGCCTCGACGGTGCCGCGCAGCGCGGCGAGCGGGTCGCCGTCGGTGGGGACGCCGACGGGCGGGGTGCCCAGCCAGTGGACGCGGCCGTCCCGCTCCGTGAGCGTGGCGGCGGAGCGCACGCCGACGAAGGAGTAGCGGGACCAGGAGCGGCCGTTCTCCGCGGACTCCAGCAGGAACGTGCCGGGGCGCTCGGCGGCGAGCTTGCGGTAGAGGCCGACCGGCGTGTCGCCGTCGGCGAGGAGCTTGCGGGTGACGGGGATGACGCGGCGGTCGGCGGCGAGCTTGCGGAACGTCTCGAGGTCCATGGCGGCCGACCCTACTGATCCCGCGCCGCCGCGCCGGAACCGGCGTCCTTCAGCAGCACGTCGGCGTCGAAGCAGGTGCGGGCGCCGGTGTGGCAGGCGGCGCCGATCTGGTCGACCTTGACCAGCACGGTGTCGGCGTCGCAGTCGAGGGCGACGGACCTGACGTGCTGGACGTGGCCGGAGGTGTCCCCCTTGACCCAGTACTCCTGGCGGCTGCGGGACCAGTAGGTGCAGCGGCCGGTGGTCAGGGTGCGGTGCAGCGCCTCGTCGTCCATCCAGCCGAGCATGAGCACCTCCCCGGTGTCGTACTGCTGGGCGATGGCGGGCAGGAGGCCGTCCGGGCTGCGCCTGAGGCGCGCGGCGAGCTCCGGGTCGAGTCGGCTGGGCCGGGGGGACGAGCTGGTCATGGGTGCCATTGTGCCGCGCGCACGCATGTCCGGCCGGACGTCCACTGTGCGGACCCGGGAGGCGGTCGTAGGCTGGCGGCATGTCGACCCATGCGAAGCGTGAACGACTCCTTCTCGCCGACCTGCTGGAGACCGCGGGCCCGGACGCGCCGACTCTGTGCGAGGGCTGGCGGACGCGTGATCTGGCCGCGCACGTGGTGGTGCGCGAGCGCCGTCCGGACGCGGCGGGCGGCCTGCTGGTCAAGCAGCTCGCGCCGCGCCTTGAACGGGTGACGGCGGAGTTCCTGGCGAAGCCGTACGAGGAGCTGATCCAGCTGATCCGTACCGGCCCGCCGCGTTTCTCGCCGTTCTCGCTGAAGCAGATCGACGAGATGTCGAACACGGTCGAGTTCTACGTCCACGCGGAGGACGTGCGGCGGGCCCAGCCGGACTGGACGCCGCGCGAGCTCGACAGAGTCTTCCAGGACGCGCTGTGGTCCCGGCTGGAGCGCACGGCCCGGCTGATGGGGCGCAATGTGCCGACCGGACTGGTGCTGCGCCGGCCGGACGGGCAGACGGCGGTGGCCCGGCGCGGCACGCCCGTGGTGACGGTGACCGGCGAGCCGTCGGAGCTGGTGCTGTTCGCCTACGGCCGGCAGGGCGCGGCCAAGGTCGACACGGACGGCGACCCGGACGCGATCGCCCAGCTGTACGGGTCGAAGCAGCTCGGGATCTGAGACCGGCCCGGCCCTGGACCGCCCTCGACCGGGCCGGGTCCGGGGCCGACGGGGCGGCCCGGCCGCAGAACCGGCGGTGTCAGCGCGGCAGTTCGGCGCGCCGCAGGTCGCCAAAGCACAGCACGACGACTCCGCCGAGGCCGCACACGACCGCGCTGGTGACGAACACCGGTCCGGTGCCCCAGACGCCGATCGCGGCGGCGGCCACCGGCATGCCGAGCGGCGCGAGACCGAGGCTGACCAGGCTCGCCACGGCGGTGACGCGACCCAGGCGGGCGGGCTCGGAGTGGGTCTGGAGCAGCGCCCCGCACAGGGCGCCGCTGAGCCCGGCGAGCAGCCCGACGACCAGCGCGGTGCCGGTGGCGGCGCCGATGCCGGGTGCGTGGGCCAAGTATCCGATGGCGGCGGCGCCGGGCAGGAGCGTGCATGCCACGACGTACCCGGCGTGCGGCAGGCGCCCCCGCACGGTCAGCAGCAGGGAGGCGAGCCCGGCGCCGGTGCCGAACCCGGCGAGCACCCAGCCCATGCCGGTGGCGCCCCAGCCGCGTTCGTCGGCCAGCAGGGTCAGCCCGACGTTGAACGGCCCGACGAATCCGAGGTCCCCGAGGGCGATGGCCAGCATGAGGGGGGCGAGCACGCGGTGGCGGCGGACGTAGCGCAGGCCGTCGCGAAGGTCGGCCCAGGCCGTGGGACCGGCGGGTGCGGCGCCTGCGCCTGCGGTCAGCGTGCCGTCCGGCGGCAGCTCGCGGACGCGGACGCTGATCAGCAGCGGTATCGACACCGCTATCAGCAGTCCGGACAGGACGAAGGCCGTGGGCGCGCCCCCGAGGGCCACGGCGAGGCCGCCCAGCGGGGCGCCGACCACGCCCGCGACGCGGACGGCGAGCCCGCGCATGCCCTGCACCCGCGCGAGCTGGTCCCGGCTCGTCATCCGCGCGGGCAGGGCGCCCACGGCGGGCAGGAACACGGCGTCGACGGTGCCGAACACCACGGCCAGCGCGGCCAGCGGCCACAGTCCCGGTTCGGTGAGGAACAGCAGGGCGGCCACCGCGAGGACGGCCGCTTAGCGCACGGCGTCGCTGCCGATGACGACCCGGCGCGGCCCGAACCGGTCGGCGATCACTCCCCCGCCCAGCATCAGCAGCGCACGCGGCACCGCGCTCGCCGTCATCACGAGCCCGGCCTGCGCGGGCGTACCGGCGCTGACGGCCGCCCAGGACAGCGCGAGGTAGTACATGTGGTCGCCGACCATCGAGGCGGTGTAGGCGCCGACCCAGCGCAGGACGTTGCCGTCCCGGTGGGCGGGTCGGCCGGAGACGGGGGCCTTGCTCAGGAGTGTCGCGGTCACGGGCGGACGTCCTCTCGGAGACGGGGTCGGACACGGAACGAGACGCCGGCGCGGACTCAGACCCGGAACGGAAACCCGTACACGTGCAGCGCGACGTTCTCGCGCCCCTCGGTGTCGCCGGCGGCCTCGGCGGCGCGGCCCTTCTGGTCGTACTTCTTCAGCAGTGCGTGCAACTCCCCCGACAGCTCGGCGAGTTCGGCGGCGGTGAGCCGGGCCAGGTACTCCGAATCGAAGGAGGCCCGCTTCCACTCGGCGCTCCAGTGGGGCCGTGCGTCGAGGTGCCGGCGGTACAGCTCGCTGCGCTGCTCATAGATGAGCCGGGAGGCGGCGGTGTGCGCGGCGGCCTTCTCGGGGGCGTCGCTGAAGTCCTCGTCGTGGATGCTGAGGCCGTCCGACGCGGGCCGCCACCACCGCTCGCGCCCGTCGCCGCTCTGCGGCTCGGCCTCCTCGATGAGGCCGTGGTCGGCGAGTTTGCGCAGGTGGTAGCTGACCAGGGAGACGGCCTCGTCGACCTGGTCGGCGAGCTGTGAGGCGGTGGCCGTGCGGTTGACGTACAGCAGCCGGTACAGCTGCATCCGCAGGGGGTGGGCCAGCGCCTTGAGCGTGCCCATGTCGGTGATCCGCCGGTTCTCCTTGCTTGCCATGCACCCACCGTAGATACGAAGGGAAACTTGCACAACTTATTTTGCGCAACTTCCCTTTCGTATTTCGGATCGGAAAAGCCCCGGCCCGCCGCAGGAGCGGCCGGGGCCGGGAACCGCGCGCTACCTGACCGGCTGCCCGGCCTCGCGCAGCGCCTGCTTGACCTCGCCGATCCGCAGGTCGCCGAAGTGGAACACCGACGCCGCGAGCACCGCGTCCGCGCCCGCGTCGACGGCCGGCGCGAAGTCGGCCAGCTTGCCGGCGCCGCCGGAGGCGATCACCGGGACGCTCACGTGCTTGCGGACGGCCGCGATCATCTCCAGGTCGTAGCCGTCCTTGGTGCCGTCCGCGTCCATCGAGTTGAGCAGGATCTCGCCCGCGCCCAGCTCGGCGGCCCGGTGCGCCCACTCCACGGCGTCGATGCCGGTGCCCCGGCGTCCGCCGTGCGTGGTCACCTCGAAGGAGCCGGACGGCGTGCGCCGCGCGTCCACCGACAGCACCAGCACCTGCCGGCCGAACCGCTCGGCGATCTCCCGGATCAGCTCGGGCCGGGCGATGGCGGCCGTGTTGACGCCCACCTTGTCGGCGCCCGCGCGCAGCAGCTTGTCCACGTCCTCGGCGGTGCGCACACCGCCGCCCACGGTCAGCGGGATGAACACCTGCTCGGCGGTGCGCCGCACCACGTCGTAGGTCGTCTCGCGGTTGCCGGACGAGGCCGTGATGTCCAGGAACGTCAGCTCGTCGGCGCCCTCGGCGTCGTACACCTTGGCCATCTCGACGGGGTCGCCCGCGTCGCGCAGGTTCTGGAAGTTGACGCCCTTGACGACCCGGCCGTTGTCCACGTCCAGGCAGGGGATGACTCGTACGGCCAGGGTCATGCGGACGCTCCGTGTCCTGTGCCGGAGCGGAATGCCTCCACCTCGACCTCGACGACCAGGCTGGGGTCCACGAAGCCCGAAACGATGATCATGGACGCGGCGGGCCGGATCGCGTCGAACAGCTCTTTGTGGGCGCGCCCGATGTCGTCCACGTCCCGGGCGTGCGTGATGTACATGCGGGTCCGTACGACGTCCTCGCGGCCGAGGCCGAGTTCCTCCAGCGCCCGGAACGCGACGTTGAAGGCGTTGACGGTCTGCTCGTACGGGTCGCCCCCGGCGATCTGGCCGTCCACGACGGACGTGCAGCCGGAGACCAGCACCAGGCCGTTGGGGAGCTGCACCGCCCGGGAGTAGCCGAACGTGTCCTCCCAGGGCGCTCCGGTCGTGACGCGTCGTACGTCGCTCACTGGGCCACCGCCTCCAGGGCCTCTTCCAGGGTGAACGCCTTCGCGTACAGGGCCTTCCCGACGATCGCGCCCTCGACACCGAGCGGGACGAGCGCGGCGATGGCGCGCAGGTCGTCCAGGGACGAGACGCCGCCGGAGGCGACCACCGGGCGGTCGGTCGCCGCGCAGACGTTCTTCAGCAGCTCCAGGTTGGGGCCCTGCAGGGTGCCGTCCTTGGCGATGTCCGTGACGACGTACCGCGCGCAGCCCTCCTTGTTGAGGCGCTCCAGCGTCTCGTAGAGGTCGCCGCCGTCGCGGGTCCAGCCGCGGCCGCGCAGCGTCGTGCCGCGTACGTCGAGACCGACGGCGATCTTGTCGCCGTGCTCGGCGATGACCCGGGCGACCCACTCGGGGGTCTCCAGGGCGGCCGTGCCGAGGTTCACGCGGGTGCAGCCGGTGGCGAGGGCGGCGGCGAGCGTGTCGTCGTCGCGGATGCCGCCGGACAGCTCGACCTTGATGTCCATCGCCCCGGCGACCTCGGCGATCAGCTCGCGGTTGTCGCCGGTGCCGAACGCGGCGTCCAGGTCCACGAGGTGCAGCCACTCGGCGCCCGCGCGCTGCCAGGCGAGGGCGGCCTCCAGCGGGGGGCCGTAGGAGGTCTCGGTGCCGGACTCGCCGTGCACGAGGCGGACGGCCTGGCCGTCGCGGACGTCGACGGCGGGGAGGAGTTCGAGCGTGCTCATCTCTACAGGGTCTCGATCCAGTTGGTGAGGAGCTGGGCTCCGGCGTCGCCGGACTTCTCGGGGTGGAACTGCGTCGCCCACAGGGCACCGTTCTCCACGGCCGCCACGAAGGGCTTGCCGTGCGTGGTCCAGGTGACCTTCGGTGCGGCGAGGGTCGGGTTGTGCGCCTCCAGCTGCCACTCGTGCACGGCGTAGGAGTGCACGAAGTAGAACCGCGCGTCCGCGTCCAGGCCCGCGAACAGCTGGGAGCCGGCCGGTGCCGCCACGGTGTTCCAGCCCATGTGGGGCACGATGTCGGCCTGGAGCGGTTCGACCGAGCCGGGCCACTCGCCGAGGCCCTCGGCCTCCACGCCGTGCTCGACGCCGCGCGCGAACAGGATCTGCATGCCGACGCAGATGCCCATCACGGGGCGCCCGCCGGACAGCCGCCGGTCCACGATCCAGTCGCCGCGCGCCCCCTTCAGGCCCGTCATGCAGGCGGCGAACGCGCCGACGCCGGGCACCAGCAGCCCGTCGGCGTTCATGGCCCTGTCGAAGTCACGGGTGATCTCGACGTCGGCGCCCGCGCGGGCGAGGGCGCGCTCGGCGGAGCGGACGTTGCCGAAGCCGTAGTCGAAGACGACGACGCTCTTGGCGCTCAATTCCACACCTCCAGCCTCAGGACGCCCGCGACGAGGCACATCGCGGCGCCGATGGAGAGGAGCACGATCAGACTCTTGGGCATCTGCTGCTTGGCGAAGGAGATCACGCCGCCCAGCAGGAACAGCCCGACGAAGATCAGCAGGGTCGACAGCCCGGTCACAGCGCGCCCTTCGTGGAAGGCAGGATGCCGGCCGCGCGCGGGTCACGCTCGGACGCGTAGCGCAGGGCCCGGGCGAGGGCCTTGAACTGGCACTCCACGATGTGGTGCGCGTTGCGTCCGTAGGGCACGTGCACGTGCAGCGCGATCTGCGCCTGCGCGACGAAGGACTCCAGGATGTGCCGGGTCATCGTCGTGTCGTACTCGCCGATCATCGGCGCCATCTTCTCGGGCTCGGTGTGCACGAGGTAGGGGCGGCCGGACAGGTCGACGGTGACCTGGGCGAGGGACTCGTCCAGCGGGACGGTGCAGTTGCCGAAGCGGTAGATCCCCACCTTGTCGCCGAGGGCCTGCCGGAAGGCGGCGCCCAGTGCGAGGGCGGTGTCCTCGATGGTGTGGTGCGAGTCGATGTGCAGGTCGCCCTCGGTCTTCACGGTCAGGTCGAACAGACCGTGCCGGCCGAGCTGGTCGAGCATGTGGTCGTAGAAGCCGACCCCGGTGGCGATGTCGGTCCTGCCGGTGCCGTCGAGGTCGATCTCGACCAGCACCGACGTCTCCTTGGTGGTGCGCTCCACGCGCCCAACGCGGCTCATGCGTCCAGCTCCTTCTTCAACTCACGTACCGCGTCGAGAAACGCGTCGTTCTCTGCCGGGGTGCCCGCGGTGACGCGCAGCCATCCCGGTACGCCGTTGTCCCGGACCAGGACGCCCCGGTCGAGGATCCGCCGCCATGCCTCGTGGGCGTCGCCGAACCGCCCGAACTGCACGAAGTTGGCGTCGGACGCCGTCACCTCGTAGCCCAGCGCGCGCAGTTCGGTGACCAGCCGGTCCCGCTCGGCCTTCAGCTGCTCGACGTAGCCGAGCAGGGTGCCGGTGTGCTCCAGGGCGGCCAGCGCGGTCGCCTGGGTGACGGCCGACAGGTGGTACGGCAGCCGGACCAGCTGGACGGCGTCCACGACGGCCGGGTGCGCGGCGAGGTAGCCCAGGCGCAGGCCGGCCGCGCCGAACGCCTTCGACATGGTGCGGGAGACCACCAGGTGGGGCCTGCCGTCGATGAGCGGCAGCAGCGAGTCGCCGTGGCTGAACTCGACGTAGGCCTCGTCCACGACGACGATGGACGGCTTCGCCGCCTGCGCCGCCTCGTACAGGGCGAGGACCGTCTCGGGCGGGACGGCGTTGCCCGTGGGGTTGTTGGGGGTCGTGACGAAGACGACGTCCGGCCGGTGCTCGGCGATGGCCTTCTCGGCGGCCGGGAGGTCGATGGTGAAGTCCTCGCCGCGCGGCCCGGAGATCCAGCCGGTGCCCGTGCCGCGCGCGATGAGGCCGTGCATCGAGTACGACGGCTCGAAGCCGATCGCCGTGCGGCCCGGCCCGCCGAAGGTCTGCAGCAGTTGCTGGATGACCTCGTTGGAGCCGTTGGCCGCCCAGACGTTGGCACGACCGACCTCGTACCCGGAGGTGTCGGTCAGGTACCTGGCGAGCTGCGTGCGCAGCTCGACCGCGTCCCGGTCCGGATAGCGGTTGAGGTGCCGGGCGGCCTCGCGGACCCGCTCGGTGATCCGCTCGACCAGCGGCTCGGGCAGCGGGTAGGGGTTCTCGTTGGTGTTCAGCCGGACGGGGACGTCCAGCTGGGGCGCGCCGTAGGGGGACTTGCCGCGCAGCTCGTCCCGTACGGGGAGATCCTCGATCCGGATGTTCACTGGCTCTCCGGCACCTTCCAGTCGAACCTGGCCTTGATCGCCGCGCCGTGCGCGGGCAGGTCCTCCGCCTCCGCCAGCGTCACCACGTGGTGCGCGACCTCGGCCAGCGCGTCCTTGGTGTAGTCCACGATGTGGATGCCGCGCAGGAAGGACTGGACGGACAGGCCGGAGGAGTGGCAGGCGCAGCCGCCGGTGGGCAGGACGTGGTTGGAGCCCGCCGCGTAGTCCCCGAGGGAGACGGGTGCCCAGGGGCCGACGAAGATCGCGCCGGCGTTCTTGACGCGCTCGGCGACCTCGGCGGCCCGGGCCGTCTGGATTTCCAGGTGCTCCGCGCCGTAGGCGTCGACCACTCGCAGACCCTCCTCGACGCCGTCGACCAGCACGATCGCGGACTGCCTGCCCTTGAGGGCGGGGACGATCCGGTCGTCGACGTGCTTGGTGGCGGCGATCTGCGGCTCCAGCTCCTTCTCGACCGCCTCCGCGAGCTCCGGGGAGTCGGTGACGAGGACGGCGGCGGCCAGCGGGTCGTGCTCGGCCTGGCTGATCAGGTCGGAGGCGATGTGCACCGGGTCGGCGGTGGCGTCGGCCAGGACCGCGATCTCGGTGGGGCCGGCCTCGGCGTCGATGCCGATCCGGCCGGTGAAGTAGCGCTTGGCGGCGGCGACCCAGATGTTGCCGGGGCCGGTGACCATGTTGGCGGGCGGGCAGGACTCGGTGCCGTACGCGAACATCGCGACGGCGGTGGCGCCGCCCGCGGCGTACACCTCGTCCACGCCGAGCAGGGCGCACGCGGCGAGGATCGTCGGGTGCGGCAGGCCGCCGAACTCGGCCTGCGCCGGTGAGGCGAGCGCGATCGACTCCACGCCGGCCTCCTGGGCGGGCACGGCGTTCATGATCACGGACGACGGGTAGACCGACCGGCCGCCGGGCGCGTACAGGCCGACACGCTCGACCGGCACCCACTTCTCGGTGACCGAGCCGCCGGGCACGACCTGCGTGGTGTGGGTGGTGCGGCGCTGGGCGCGGTGGACGAGGCGGGCGCGGCGGACGGACTCCTCCAGGGCCGCGCGGACGGCCGGGTCCAGTTCCTCCAGGGCGCGTGTGAGCGCGGCGGCCGGTACCCGCACCTGATCGAGCCTGACGCCGTCGAACCGCTCGGCGAAGTCGATCAGCGCCGCGTCGCCGCGATGATGCACGTCCTCGCAGATCGGACGCACCTTCTCGAGGGCGGCCGAGACGTCGAAGTCGGCTCGGGGCAGCAGCTCGCGCAGGGCGGGACCCTCGGGGAGGGCGTCGCCGCGCAGATCGATTCGGGAGATCACGTGCTCAATTCTCTCAGACCCGCGACGAGCACCGTCCGCGCGTATCAATGGCTGATACGTGCCCCTTTGCCACCCCCCTCCCCGGCCGGTGCGGCACCCTCGGGCGAGCCGGAAAGTCGCCCTTACTTTCCGTGACTTTTTGTGTTCAGTTCGTCACTCAGCGGGCATGAACACGTGTACGAAGACACCGACTCGCGAGTAGCAGGGGAAGGGGGGATTGCTGTGAACGAGGGGGCGGGCGTCCGCGCCGGAGATCTGCCCGACGACCTGACCGCCGCCGAGGCCGGCATGTGGCAGGCCTTCCGCAACGGCAGCGTCTACGACCTGAGCAGCGGGGACCCGCAGGTGGACGACCCGCACGGCGGGCACCCGTGGGGCCTTGAGCGGACCGTGCGGGCCCGCATCGTGTGCTGGCTGCTGCTGGACGGGCCGCCCGCGCTCGCGGGCCGGGTGTCGTCGCTGAAGCTGGTCGGCGTGCAGATCAGCGGTTCGCTGGACCTCGCGGGCGGCACGGTCACGCCGTACCTGGAGATGCGGGGCTGCCGCTTCGAGCGGGAGATCCTGCTGCCGGAGGCCCGCTTCAGCACCGTCCGGCTGGTGGACTGCGACGTGCCGCGGCTGGAGGCGGCCCGCGTGCACACGGAGGGCGACCTGCACCTGCCGCGCTGCCGCTTCCACCGCGGCATACGGCTCACCGACGCCCGGATAGGCACCGACCTGATGCTGAACATGGCGATCGTGCGCCGCGACCGCAGCGGCCGCTCGATCGCCGCCGACGGTCTCGCCGTCGGCCAGGATTTCCAGGCGGAGATGCTGGAGACCGACGGCGAGCTGAGCCTGCGCGGCGCCACCGTCGGCGTGTCGCTGAGCCTGCGCGGCGCCCGGCTGGCCAACCGGTACACCCGTCTCGCGCTGAACGCCCCGCAGCTGACCGTGGAGCGCACGCTGTACCTGACCCCGGCCGGCCTCGGGAACCCGCTGATGAGCGGCACGACACCGGCCGAGGGCACCCGCGTCCAGCGCTTCGAGTGCCGGGGCGGGGTGCGGCTGGACGACGGGCGGTTCGGGGACGCGGTCGATTTCGGACAGGCCCGGTTCACGCTCACCGACGAGCAGGAGCTGTCGCTGCGCCGCGTGCAGACACCCGAACTGCGCTTCCTGAGCGAGCATCCGGAGCGCGGCCGGGTGGTGCTGTCCGGGGCGCGGGTCGTCAACCTGATGGACCGCGCGGACAGCTGGCCGGGCCCCGGCCGGCTGCACATGGGCGGCTTCACGTACGAGAACCTGGTGCCGCGCGGCCCGTTCCCGCTGGCCGAGCGCCTCGCCTGGGTGGCCGCCGCGACCGCCGAGTACAACCCCGAGCCGTACGAGCTGCTCGCCGCCGTGCTGCGGGCCGGCGGCGAGGACGAGGACGCCCGCGAGGTGCTGCTCGCCAAGCAGCGCCGGCGCCGCGAGAGCCTGCCGCTCGCCGCGAAGCTGTGGGGGTACGCGCAGGACTGGACGGTCGCCTACGGGTACCGGCCGGGCCGGGCCGTGGTGTGGATGGCGGTGCTGTGGGCGGCGGGCTCCCTCGCCTTCTCGCAGGCCGACCATCCACCGCTGAAGCGCGGCGAGCACCCCGACTGGGACCCCGCCCTGTTCGCCCTCGACCTGCTGCTTCCGGTCATCGAGCTGGGCCAGGTGGGCTTCTGGCAGCTGAGCGGCGGCTGGCAGTGGCTGGCCGCGGCCATGGTTCTGCTGGGCTGGGTACTTGCCACGACGGTGGCGGCGGGCGCGACCCGACTGCTGCACCGGAACTGACCCACAGGAACCGACCCGCCGGGCCGGCACCGGCCGCCGCCACCGGCCGCGCACGGCGCCGGCACCGGCCGTGCAGGGACGCCGCCACCGGCCGCGCAGGGACACCGACGACCCGCTCGGCCGGTTCCTCCGGGTGCGGGGCGAGGTCCGCGCCGCGGTGGCCGCCGCCCTGTCCGCCGCCGGTTTCGGCCACCCGCGCGGTGGGCGCGGCGGACATGCCCACCGCGGCGAGCATTAGGCTTCTGCGTCGTGACCACCGTCCGGCTCCCCCTCTTCCCCCTGAACTCGGTGCTGTTCCCGGGGCTGGTGCTCCCGCTCAACGTCTTCGAGGAGCGCTATCGCGCCATGATGCGCGAGTTGCTGAAGACCCCCGAGGACGAACCGCGCCGGTTCGCCGTCGTGGCGATCCGCGACGGGCACGAGGTGGCGGCCACGTCGCCCGGCATGCCCGACCCGACGGCGCTGCCGGAGCGCGGGCCGTCCGCCGGCTTCGGCCCGGACCCGGCCAGGGCGTTCCACAAGGTGGCCTGCGTCGCGGACGCGGCGACGATCCGGGAGCGGCCCGACGGCACCTTCGAGGTGCTGGCGACCGGCACGACCCGGGTGCGGCTGCTGTCGGTGGACGCCTCGGGCCCGTTCCTGACGGCCGAGCTGGAGACCCTGGAGGAGGACCCGGGCGACGAGGCGGGCACGCTGGCCGAGGGCGTGCTGCGGGCCTTCCGACAGTACCAGAAGCGGCTCGCGGGGGCGCGGGAGCGGTCGCTGGCGACCGGCGCCGACCTGCCGGACGAGCCGTCCGTGGTGTCGTACCTGGTGGCCGCCGCGATGATGCTCGACACCCCGACCAAGCAGCGGCTGCTCCAGGCGCCGGACACCGCGTCCAGGCTGCGCGACGAGCTGAAACTCCTACGCTCGGAGACGGCGATCCTCCGTAGTCTTCCGTCGTTGCCGGCGGCTGAACTGACGCGCGGCCCGACGAGCCTCAACTGAGGCGCGCAACTCCCAGGGAAAGGCCGGGATGGCGAAGAAGGCGAAGAAGCAGCAGGACAAGGGGCCGGGTGGCACCCCCGCGACGGTGGCGCTCGCCGCGGCCGGGGCGACGTACACGGTGCACTCCTACGACCACGACCCCGCCCACCCGTCGTACGGCGAGGAGGCCGCCGAGGCGATGGGTGTCTCTCCCGACCGGGTCTTCAAGACGCTGGTGGCGGACGTCGACGGCGCCTTGACGGTCGCGGTCGTGCCGGTGGCGGGCCGGCTGGACCTCAAGGCGCTGGCCGCGGCGGTCGGCGGCAAGCGGTCCGCGCTGGCCGACCCGGCCCTCGCGGAACGCGCCACCGGCTACGTCCGCGGCGGCATCTCCCCCCTCGGCCAGCGCAAACGGCTCCGCACGGTGCTGGACGCGTCGGCGTCCGCGCACCCCACGATCTGCGTCTCGGCGGGCCGCCGCGGCCTGGAGGTGGAGCTGTCCCCGGACGACCTGGCGAAACTGACGGACGCGGTGGTGGCGCCGATCGGGAAGGAGTAGCAGCGGGGCGGTGCCGGGGCGGGGTGCCGCCCCGGCACCGCCCCGCAGGGAGCCCTTTCCTGGCGCCGGGGCGCCCGGCCCCGCGACGCCCCGCCCGGCGCACCGGGCTCACCGCTTCGGCGGCGTGCCCTCCGCCGTCCGCCCCTGCTGGTACTCCGGGTCCGGCTCCGGGTCCCGTGGGCCGAACATCGCCGTCAGGCCCAGGTGGACGACCAGCGCCGTGAGGGACCACGCCAGCAGCGCGCCCTTCGCGCCGAGCCTCAGGGGCGCCGAGAAGGTCACGCCCTTGCCGACCTCCTTGGCGTGCGCGACGACGTCCTGTGCGGGCCCGAGCCACACGCCGAGCCGCCACGCGAGCAGCGAGCCGAGCAGTCCGCCGACGGCGAGCGCCACCACCAGCGGCACTCCCCCGCGCCGCCGCGCGAGGAAGGCGACGCCCGCGCTGACGGTGCCGAAGGCCAGCGCGAGCAGCGTGAACGTTCCGTCCACGCCCACCGCCTGCTCGCCCTCGGTGTCCTTGAGGTAGACCACCCAGCTGCCGTCGGACACGTCACCGACCAGCGGCACGTGCGGCGCCAGCCACCACCACAGCACCCCGAGCAGCGCTCCGGCGAGCGTCACCGCGACCGTGGTCACGGCGGCCTCGCGCAGTTCCGTCTTCATACCGGGGCCGTCCTGCCCGTACCGGCCGAGCCCGCTTCCCCGGGGCGCGTCCGCCGCGTACCCGGGGGCCGGCTGCTGCCACGCCCGGTGCGCGGACTGGTCGTGCGGCGGAGGAGGTGGCGTATGGGGTGCGGTCACCCTGACATCGTGCCAGGTCCGGACGCCCGGCGTGTCACCGGACGGCGGCCCGGCGGTAGGCCCGGGTCGCCACGGCGAGCGAGACGACGCCGACCAGGCCGCACACGGCGAGGTCACCGAGGACGAAGGCCCAGTCGGGGTCGGGCCCGAAGGTGCGCGCGAAGGCCTCCACGCCGTACGTCGACGGCAGCAGGTTCCGCGCCAGGCGCACCACCTCCGGCATCCGCTCCGGCGGCAGCACGCCGAGCAGCAGCGCCGCCGACATGCCGAGCTGGCCGAGCAGCGTGGCCAGCTCCGGCCGGGGCGCGAGCAGCCCCAGCGCGGCGCCGAGGCCGGCGAGCGCGGCGCCCGCGAGCGGGATCACCGCGGCGAGGATCCACAGGTGGGCCAGCGGCAGCCCGAACAGCACGCACCCGAAGACGGCGGTCACGACGGTGCCGGGCACCGTGAAGGAGGCGTACGCGCCGGCCGCGCCGAACACCACCGCGGCGGGCGGCACCGGCAGCGTCGCGTAGTGGTCGAGGCCGCCACTGGCCCGCAGCTGCCCGAAGTACTGGGCGAGCAGGTTCAGCGCGACGAACGCGACGACGAGCACCGCGGAGCCGGCGACGACGGTCCGCGCCTCCTCCCCGCCGTCCACGACGCCGCGCATCAGGATCATGATGCCGACGGACTGGAAGGTCGCCACGAACAGCAGCGGGATGCGCGCCACCCGCGCCCGGGACAGCTGTGCCCGGTACACGGCCGCCAGCGACGGCCACAGCCGCGCCCGCGGCCCGAGCTCGGCGGCGCTCGTCACGGTCTCCCCCACCGTCACGGCACCGCCCGGCAGGACATCGGCGGGTACGGCACTCACGTCGCGCTGCTCCCCTTCACCAGGTTCGACTCCGGCTCTCGCCCCGTCCGGTACGGACGCGGAGGCTCCCGCGCTCAGGACCCGCAGGTTCACGCCTTCACCAGCCCCTGCTGCGCGGCGCCGCCCAGCGCCAGGTACACGTCCTCCAGGCTGGGCGTGGCCAGCGTGAAGTCGTCCAGGGCGGCGAAGGCGGCCCCGCCCGTGACGGTGGCGACGACGGCGCGGGCCTCCTCGGGCGCGAGCCGCAGCGTCCAGCGGCGGCCCGCGCGCACGGCGTGGTCCCGCAGCGCGGCGACCTCGGGGACGTGCAGCGGGGCGGACTCGCGCCACACCAGGTCGACCCGGACCTCGCCGGCGACCTGCTCCTTCAGCCCGGCCGGGGTGTCGCAGGCGATCACCCGCCCCCGGTCGAGGACGGCGACCCGGTCCAGGACCGTCTCGGCCTCGATGACGTTGTGCGTGACGAGCAGGACGGTCGTGCCGCGCTCGGCGCGGCGCCGGTCGACGGCGGCCCAGACGGCGCGCCGCGCCACCGGGTCCATGCCGCTGGTCGGCTCGTCCAGCACGAGCAGCGGGCGCTCCCCCACCAGCGCGGCGGCGAAGCAGGCGAGCCGGCGCTGCCCGCCGGAGAGCTTCTTCAGCGGGCGCCCGGCGATCCCCGTGAGGCCCAGTTCCTCCAGCACGTCGTCCCGCTCGGCCCGTGCGCTGCGCACGTCCAGGCCGCGCAGCCGTCCGGTGGTCTCGGCGGCCAGCGACACGGTCAGCTCGTCGAGGGCGGTGGACTCCTGCCCGAGGTAGGCGAGGATGCGGGAGGCCCGCTCCGGGTGGCGCACGATGTCGTGGCCGAGGATCTCGACGCTGCCGGTGTCGGGCCGCATCAGCCCGGTCAGCTGGCGTACGAGGGTGGACTTGCCGGCGCCGTTCGGGCCGAGCAGCCCGAAGATCTCGCCGCCCCGGATGTCGAGCCCCACGTCGTCCGTGGCCCTGACCTCGGGCGTGCCCGGTACGCCGCGCCTGCCCCGTACCGCCGGGTAGGTCTTGGTCAGCCCGCGCACCGCGCACACGACGTCACCGCCGTGCCGAACCGCCTGTGCCGCGCGCCTACTCACAAGGGACGAGACTACGGGGTCCGCGGGCCCGGTTCGTCCCCGGGGGCCGCGCCGGGGGGCGTCTCAGTCCGCGGCCGGGGCGTGTTCGACCCCTGTGCGGACGCCGATCTCACGCCAGAATCCGGCCCGGATGGCATACCGGTCGTGCTCGTCGATCTGGTCGTCCTTGTGGGCGAGCAGCCCGAACCGGGCGGCGTACCTGAGCAGTTCCCCGTCGATGCGGTGCGGGATGCGCGGGTACATGCCGGACAGCCGCTGGAGGTGGCTGTGGTCGCCCAGCCGCTCCACCCAGCGCCGGGCGAAGACCTGCCCGACCTCGAAGGGGTCACCGCCGACGGTGGTGATGTCCTCCTCCCGGTCGGCCCACCGCTGCTCGGCGGTGGTCAGCTGGGCGAGCGTCGGCATCGACGCGGCCTCCGGCGCCTCGGCGGGCGGCCGGTCCACCCAGCCCTTGTCGGAGGACCAGCGCAGCGTCGCGGTCGTCGGGTGCGGCGCGGAGGGCTGGCCGGGGGCGCGCAGGGCGGCGAGGTCCTTGGGCGTGGGCACGCCGCCCTTCACGGCGGGCGCCCGGTCCTGGGTGCCGTTCGACGCGGCGGCGGCCGGGCGGTGCGGGGTCTCGTCGGCGGGCCGCTCGGGCACGGCGAGCGCGGACTCGGGCAGCGGCGCGGACAGGATCGCGGCGATGTCGGGCCGGGGCGCGGGCTGCGGCGCGCACACCGCGGTGAGTTCCTTCGCGCGGACCGCCCGGGTGATCCACGTGCGGTCCAGGACCCGGCGTTCGTCCGCCTCGGCGACCAGGTCCTCGGACTGGTTGTAGTCGCCGTCGGCGGCCTGCACGGCCCACAGGTGGACGGCGACGCCGTGTTCCTTGGCGGCCATCATGCCGGGCAGCAGGTCGCCGTCGCCGGTGACCAGGACGATGTCGGAGCAGGCGCGGTTGCGGGCCAGCTCGGTCAGCTCGGCGTGCATCGCGGCGTCCACGCCCTTCTGCGCCCAGCGGCCGTCGCTGCGGGTCAGCGCGCCGAGCCGGACGGTGACCCGGGGCATCACGCGCAGCCTGCGGTGTTCGGGCTGCGGGACGCGGTCGGGGGCGCCGTCGAACCAGTAGATGCGCAGCAGCGGCCGCTCGGTCTCGGCCTCGGCCCGTTCTCGCAGGCCCTGGATGAGGGCGGTGTGGTCGACGGTGATGCGGGAGCGCGACGGTTCCCCGGCGAGGAGACTGGCGGCGGCCCCCAGCAGATACCCGGCGTCCACCAGGACGATGCAGCGGTCCACGCGGTCCACCCTCTTTCCGGGAGGTTTGCTTCGGGCTTCCTTCGAGTCTGCCCGACCACGCGGGGGTTAACGGCCCGAACTCGATCTTCGGCGTGGCGTTTCGGGCCGGCGCGGCACGACCCGCCTTGTCACAGACGGTAATTACCCGACATGCGTTCTTTGTCGGCCTGTGTGAATCTGATCCCGGCCCTGGCCCCGAGATCCCCCACAGGAGGCAGATCACCATGGCCAAGAACAAGAACCGTGATCGCAAGCAGTCGCAGGCCGAGCGCGGCGTGGACCCGGCGCAGCAGACGGCGATGGACACACCGGCGCACGACCGCGCCGCGCAGGTGACGCCCGGCGACGTCGGCCGCAAGGGTCGGCAGAAGCGCTTCGGCCACAACTGACAGCGGCGCTTGGGGCACAGCGGAAGCCGCGTTCCCGGTCACGACCGACCGCCGCGCGACGAGCCGTTGAAGCCCGGGCACATGACGAGAGGGCGCACCCACGGCCGGGGTGCGCCCTCTCGCACGCGCGGGGCGCTCAGCCCGCCAGGCAGGACGGCCCGAGCAGCACCTTCAGGTCGCCGAAGAGCGCCGGGTCGGGCTTGACGCGGTGCCGGTCCAGGCGCAGCACGGTGGTCTTCGTCGGGCCCTGGAGCCTGATCCGGACCTCGCTGTCGCCCTTGTGGTGGCTGAGGATCTCGCCGAGGCGGCTGACCATCGGCGGGGTGACCCGGGTGGCCGGGATGGTGAGGACCACGGGCGCGTTGGTGCCCGCGTGGGACAGGTCGGGGACCTGGAGCTCCATCGCCACCAGGCGCGGCACGTCCTCGCGCTTGTCGAGCCGGCCCTTGACGAACACGACGGCGTCCTCGACGAGTTGGGTCGACACCAGCTGGTACGTCGCCGGGAAGAACATGCACTCGATGGAGCCGGCGAGGTCCTCGACCGTGGCGATGGCCCAGGCGTTGCCCTGCTTGGTCATCTTGCGCTGCAGGCCGGAGATGATGCCGCCGATGGTCACCACGGAGCCGTCGGAGTAGTCACCGCCGGTGAGCTGGGAGATGCCCGCGTCGGCCTTGTCCGACAGGACGTGCTCCAGGCCGAACAGCGGGTGGTCGGAGACGTAGAGGCCGAGCATCTCCCGTTCCTGGGCGAGCAGGTAGGCCTTGTCCCACTCGTCGGAGGAGAACTCCACGTCCATGCCGAAGCCCGGTTCGCTGTTGTCCTCCTCGCCCATGCCGCCGAAGAGGTCGAACTGGCCCTCGGCCTCCTTGCGCTTGACCGCGACCACGTTGTCGATCATCGGCTCGTACTGCGCGGTCAGGCCCTTGCGGGTGTGGCCCAGGGAGTCGAAGGCACCGGCCTTGATCAGCGATTCCGTCGTGCGCTTGTTGCAGACGACCGCGTCCACCTTGTCGAGGTAGTCCGGGAAGGACGTGTACTTCCCCTTGGCCTTGCGGCACTTGATGATCGACTCGACGACGTTGGTGCCGACGTTGCGCACGGCGGACAGGCCGAAGAGGATCACGTCGTCGCCCTGGGCGGCGAAGTTCGCCTCGGACTCGTTGACGTTCGGCGGGAGGACCCGGATGCCCATGCGGCGGCACTCGTTGAGGTAGACCGCCGACTTGTCCTTGTCGTCCTTCACCGAGGTGAGCAGCGCGGCCATGTACTCGGCGGGGTGGTTCGCCTTGAGGTAGGCGGTCCAGTACGACACCAGGCCGTACGCGGCGGAGTGCGCCTTGTTGAACGCGTAGCCGGCGAAGGGCACCAGCACGTCCCACAGCGCCTGGATCGCCTCGTCGCTGTAGCCCTTCTTGCGGGCGCCCTCCTGGAAGAGGACGAAGTTCTTCGCCAGCTCCTCGGGCTTCTTCTTGCCCATCACGCGGCGCAGGATGTCGGCCTCGCCGAGCGAGTAGCCGGCGATGATCTGGGCGGCCTTCTGCACCTGCTCCTGGTAGACGATCAGGCCGTGGGTGACGTCCAGGACCTCCTTGAGCGGCTCCTCCAGCTCGGGGTGGATCGGCGTGATCTCCTGCTGCCCGTTCTTGCGCAGCGCGTAGTTCGTGTGGGAGTTCATGCCCATCGGGCCCGGCCGGTACAGGGCCGACACGGCGGAGATGTCTTCGAAGTTGTCCGGCTTCATCAGCCGCAGCAGCGAGCGCATCGGGCCGCCGTCGAACTGGAAGACGCCGAGGGTGTCGCCGCGCTGGAGCAGTTCGAAGGTCGTGGGGTCGTCGAGCGGCAGGCTCAGGAGATCGATGTCGATCCCCTTGTTGGCCTTCACCATCTTGACGGCGTCGTCCATGATCGTGAGGTTGCGCAGGCCCAGGAAGTCCATCTTCAGCAGGCCGAGCGCCTCGCAGCTCGGGTAGTCCCACTGCGTGATGGTCACACCGTCGGTGTGCCTGACCCAGACCGGGACGTGGTCGGTGATGGTCTCGCTGGACATGATCACGCCGGCCGCGTGCACGCCCATCTGCCGGACCAGGCCCTCGACGCCCTTGGCGGTGTCGATGACCTTCTTCACGTCCGGCTCGTTCTCGTACATCGCGCGGACCTCACCGGCCTCGGAGTACCGGGGGTGGCTGGGGTCGGTGATGCCGGACAGCGGGATGCCCTTGCCGAGGACGTCGGCGGGCATGGCCTTGGTGATGCGGTCGCCCATTGCGTACGGGTAGCCCAGCACGCGCGCGGAGTCCTTGATCGCGTTCTTGGCCTTGATGGTGCCGTACGTGCCGATCATGGCGACCTTGTCGGCGCCGTACTTCTCCGTCACGTACCGGATCACCTCGACGCGCCTGCGCTCGTCGAAGTCGATGTCGACATCGGGCATGGAGACGCGCTCGGGGTTGAGGAACCGCTCGAAGATCAGGCCGTGCGGGATCGGGTCGAGGTCGGTGATGCCCATGGCGTAGGCGACGATCGAGCCGGCCGCGGAGCCGCGGCCGGGGCCGACGGCGATGCCCTGCTTCTTGGCCCACATGATGAAGTCGGCGACCACGAGGAAGTAGCCCGGGAAGCCCATCGAGATGATGACGTCCATCTCGTACTCGGCCTGCTTCTGGCGGTCCTCCGGGACGCCGCCGGGGAAGCGGCGCTCCATGCCGCGGCGGACCTCCTCCTGGAACCAGGTGACCTCGGTGTACCCCTCGGGGATGTCGAACTTGGGCATCAGGTCGCGCTTTTCGAACATGCCCGTGGTGTCGACCATCTCGGCGATCAGCGCGGTGTTGGCGCAGCCCTCCTGCCAGGCGTCCGAGGAGTCGATGGCGTACATCTCCTCGGTGGACTTCAGGTAGTAGCCCGTGCCGTCGAACTTGAAGCGGTCGGGATCGGAGAGGTTCTTGCCGGTCTGGATGCACAGCAGGGCGTCGTGGGCGGTGGCCTCGTGCGCGTACGTGTAGTGCGAGTCGTTGGTGACCAGCGGGGGGATGCCGAGCTTCCGGCCGATCTCCAGCAGGCCGTCGCGGACCCGGCGCTCGATCTCGATGCCGTGGTCCATCAGCTCCAGGAAGTACTTGTCCTTGCCGAAGATGTCCTGGTAGTCGGCCGCCGCCTTCAGGGCCTCGTCGAAGTGGCCGAGGCGCAGGCGGGTCTGGACCTCGCCGGAGGGGCAGCCGGTGGAGGCGACGATGCCCTCGGACCACTGGGCGATGGTCTCCTTGTCCATCCGGGGCCACTTCTGCAGCCAGCCCTCGGCGTACGCGTCGGAGGACAGGCGGAAGAGGTTGTGCAGGCCCGTCTTGTTGACCGCCCACATCGTCTTGTGGGTGTAACCACCCGAACCGGAGACGTCGTCCCGCTTCTGGTGCGGCTGGCCCCACTGGATCTTGCGCTTGTTGCGGCGCGACTCGGGGGCGACATACGCCTCGATCCCGATGATCGGGGTGATTCCGGCCTTCTGCGCGGAGTGGAAGAAGTCGTACGCCCCGTGCAGGTTGCCGTGGTCGGACATGGCGATGTGCGCCATGCCCATCTCGTTGCACGCGTTGAACATGTCCTTCAGCCGCGCGGCACCGTCCAGCAGCGAGTACTGGGTGTGGACGTGCAGGTGCGTGAACGGCGGTTTCGACACGTTCGGCCTCCAGGGAAAACGACGGACGGCGGGCTGCGGACAGTCTGGGGGGACAGCGTCGAAGTCTATGCCTCGGCACTGACACCCGCGGGCGCCCCCGCGTACCTTTCGTGCGGGGATCACGGGCACTCGCCCGCACCCTCGAACGTTGATCCGGATGACAGATCCGCTCCACCCGTCACGCACCACCGGCACCACCAGCACCAGGAGGCACCCAGCGATGTCGGTTCCGCAGCTCGGCGACGAGCACCGCGGCGAGGAGGTCCTCGCCGTGTTCGACACCGCGTTCGGCGAGCTGCTGGCCGCCGACCCGGCCGCCTTCCACGTGAAGTTCCGCAAGATGGCGGCCTCGGCGTTCGCCTTCTACCGCGGGACGGCGTGCCTCTTCTACCACGACCTGGCGGCGGACGGACGCGGCGGACCGTACCTGGACGAGCGCACCTCGCGCGTGTGGATCCACGGCGACCTGCACGCGGAGAACTTCGGCACGTACATGGACGCCACGGGCCGCCTGATCTTCAACGCCAACGACTTCGACGAGGCCTACGTCGGCCCGTTCACCTGGGACCTGAAGCGCTTCGCCGCCTCGGTGGCCCTGATCGGGTACGCGAAGGCGCTCAGCGACGAGCAGATCACCGAGCTGGTGCTCATCTACGCGGGCGCGTACCGCGAGCGGATCCACGCCCTGGCGACCGGCGCCAAGAACGACGAGGTGCCGCCGTTCACCCTGGACACCGCGCAGGGCCCGCTGCTGGACGCGCTGCGTGACGCCCGCGCGCTGACCCGCTTCGGGCTGCTGGACTCCATGACCGAGATCCGCGACTTCGAGCGCCGGTTCGCCGGCGGGGGCGGCGCCGTCGAGCTGGACGCCGCCACGCGCTACAAGGTGCTCGCCGCCTTCGAAGGCTATCTGGAGACACTGCCGCCGTCGTCGCTGGCCCGCCCGGACTCCTACCGCGTGAAGGACGTCGTCGGGCGCCGCGGCATCGGCATAGGCTCGGCGGGCCTGCCGTCGTACAACATCCTCCTGGAGGGCAACAGCGACGCCCTGGAGAACGACGTGGTGATCTACCTCAAGCAGGCCCAGACCCCGGCCGTCTCCCGGCACGTCACCGACCAGGCGATCCGCGGCTACTTCCAGCACGAGGGCCACCGCACGGTGATCTCGCAGCGCGCCCTCCAGGCGCACGCCGACCCGTGGCTCGGCTGGACGGAGCTGGACGGGGCGGGCCAGCTGGTCGCCGAGGTCTCGCCGTACGCGGTCGACCTGGACTGGGGCGACATCGACGACCCCGAGGAGATCGCCCAGGTCGTCGCCGACCTCGGCCGGGCCACGGCGGCGATGCACGCGGCGGCGGACGACCAGTCCGGCGAGTCGCTGGTGCCGTTCTCCACGGAGCGCGCCATCGACGCGGCGATCGCGGCCGACGAGGACGGCTTCGCGCCGCTGCTCGCCGACTTCGCGCACGCCTACGGCGCACGCGCGCGTGCCGACCACCAGATCTTCGTGGACCTTTTCCGCAACGGCCGGATCCCGGGTCTGTGACCCCCCGGCTCACAGGTTCCCTTTAGGAGCCCCTTACCGGAGCACGTGACACACTCTTCTTTCGCTATGGACATGTCCGGGACCCCGATCAGAGCCCTGCGCGCGGCGCTCTTCACGGCACTCGTCGTGACGCTCAGCACCGCGTCGCACGTGCTGCTGTCGCGGGCCCCGCTGCCGCTGAACACGGTGGCCGCGGTCGCCGCCGCCGTCTTCGCCGTCACGTACGCCCTCGCGGGCCGCGAGCGCTCCTTCGGCCGGATCGCCGCGCTGCTGGTCCCGCTGGAGCTGGCCGCGGACACCGTCCTGACCACCGGCCAGCACGTCTGCTACGGCAGGGCGGGCGGCCCGGTCGCCGGACCCCTGCGCTCCGTCGGCCTCGACGTGCTGTGCGGCGACGGCACCCCGGTCGGCTCGCCGCTCGCGCGGGTCGCAGGCGCCGACACCGACCGGCTCGCCACCCTGGTGGTGCACGCCGAGCCGGCCACCGCCTGGCTGCTGCTCGCCGCGCACATCGCCGTGGGCCTGCTCGCGGCCGGCTGGCTGCGCCGCGGCGAGCGGGCCCTGGCCCAGCTGCTGCGGGCGGTGGGCGCGGCCACGTTCCGGCCGCTGCTGATCGCCGTGGCCGCCGTCACCGCGCGGGCCGGATCGGCACCGCGCCCCTTCCCGCGCCCGGCGCGCCGTACGGCGCCCGCCCGCGGTCTGCTCCTCGCGCGCTCCCTGGGACGGCGTGGACCTCCGTGCCCGGCCGCCCTCGTCTGAGGCCCCGGGCCTCCACGTCGGCACCACCTCTGAGCACCCGTAGTTCCCCCGTACGTATCCCGCACACGACGTGTGCGCGTCCCCGTGGAGAAAACCCATGAGCAAGCGGAACAGCCAGGCGGCGAAGATGGCGGCCCGGGAGCGGCTGCGCGCCGAGCGCGAACGCGCCGCGAAGCGGGCGAAGGCCAAGCGGCAGATCATCGTCGCCTGCTCCGTCGTCGGCGTCCTGGCGATAGCCGGCGGCATCGGCTACGCGGCGGTCCAGGCGAGCAAGCCGGAGTACTGGGACGCCGCGAAGGACGACAAGCTCGTCAAGCCCGCCCACACGACCGGTGAGGACGGTACGACCGTCGTGGTGGGCAAGAGCAGCGCCAAGAAGACCCTGGTGATGTACGAGGACCCGCGCTGCCCGGTCTGCGCCTCCTTCGAGCAGGCCGTCGGCGAGTCGGTGCACAAGGGCCTCGAGGACGGCAAGTACAAGGTGCAGTTCGTCGGCGCCACGTTCATCGACAACAACGTCCCCGGCGAGGGCTCGAGGAACGCCCTCAGCGCGCTGGGCGCCGCCCTGGACGTCAGCCCCGAGGCGTTCCTCGACTACAAGGCGGCGCTCTACTCGGCGAAGTTCCACCCCGAGGAGAGCGACGACAAGTTCAAGGACGACGACTACCTCATCGAGGTGGCGAACAGCGTCGAGGCGCTGAAGGGCAACAAGGCGTTCCAGAAGGACGTCAAGGACGGCACCTACGACAAGTGGGCGCTGACCATGAGCGAGAAGTTCGACTCCGACGGCGAGAAGTACGGCTTCCAGGGCACGCCGACCCTGCTCATGGACGGCAAGAAGGTGACGGGCGCGGACGGCAAGAACGCGCCGATGACGGCCGAGGAGTTCACCACGGCGATCGAGAAGGCGCTGAAGGCCTGACCCACCGGCCTCGGCCGCCCGGCGCCGATCACCGGCCCCGGCAACCGGCCGTCGACCCCGCGCTGAAGGGCGGGCGAACTTCTACCGGTTCGCCCGCCCTTGATCCTACCGATCAGTAATCTGATCGGCCGTGACCAGTCGATACAGATCAACCAACAGCACGGCCGCGCCCGACTCCCTTTCGCCGCGCCGCCGTACGGTCGTCAAGGCGGTCGCCGCCGGGGCGGTGCTGGCCGGGCCGCTCACCGGCGCGCTCCCCGCCCGCGCCGCCACCGGCGCCCCCGCCTTCCTGCACGGCGTGGCATCCGGCGACCCGCTGCCCGACGGCGTCCTGCTGTGGACGCGCGTGACGCCCACGCCCGAGGCGATACCCGGCTCCGGGACGGGCCCGGACACCGAGGTGAGCTGGATCGTCGCCAGGGACCGGGCCCTGACGGACATCGTCGCCAAGGGCTCCCTGACCGCCACCGCCGCCTCCGACCACACCGTCAAGGCCGACCTGCGCGGCCTGGAGCCGGCCACCGACTACTGGTTCCGCTTCTCCGCCGGCGGCACCGACTCCCCCGTCGGCCGCGCCCGCACCGCGCCCGCCGCCGACGCCCCCGTCGCCAACCTCCGCTTCGGCGTGGTCTCCTGCGCCAACTGGGAGGCCGGCCACTTCGCCGCGTACCGCCATCTCGCGGCCCGCGGCGACCTGGACGCCTGGCTGCACCTCGGCGACTACATCTACGAGTACGGGACCGGCGAGTACGGCACGCGCGGCACCGTCGTACGGCCGCACGAGCCCGCGCACGAGATCCTCACGCTCGCCGACTACCGCGCCCGGCACGCCCGGTACAAGACCGACCCGGACCTCCAGGCGCTGCACGCGGCGGCCCCGGTCGTCGCGATCTGGGACGACCACGAGTTCGCCAACGACAGCTGGTCGGGCGGCGCCGAGAACCACACCGAGGGCGCGGAGGGCGCCTGGTCCGCGCGGCAGGCCGCCGCCCGCCAGGCCTACTTCGAGTGGATGCCGGTGCGCCCGGCGATCGCGGGCACCACCTACCGCCGGCTGCGCTTCGGCAAGCTCGCCGACCTGTCCCTGCTCGATCTGCGCTCGTTCCGCTCACGGCAGGTCTCGGCCGGCAGCGGCGACGTGGACGACCCGGAGCGCACCCTGACCGGCCGCGCCCAGCTCGACTGGCTCAAGTCCGGCCTGCGGGCGTCCGACACCACCTGGCGGCTGGTCGGCAACTCCGTGATGATCGCGCCCTTCGCCATCGGCTCGCTCTCCGCCGAACTGCTGAAGCCGCTCGCCGAGCTGCTGGGGCTGGGGCGGGAGGGGCTGGCCGTCAACACCGACCAGTGGGACGGGTACACGGACGACCGGCGCGAGATCCTGTCCCACCTGCGGTCCCACGCAATCCGCAACACCGTCTTCCTGACCGGCGACATCCACATGGCGTGGGCCAACGACGTGCCGGTGAACGCCGGCACGTATCCGCTGTCGGCCTCCGCGGCCACGGAGTTCGTGGTCACCTCGGTCTCCTCCGACAACCTCGACGACATCATGAGGGCCCCCGAGGGCACGGTCTCGGCGGTCGCGGCCCCGCTGATCCGCGCCGCGAACCGGCATGTCCACTGGGTCGACACCGACCGGCACGGCTACGGCGTCCTGGACCTCACGGCCGAGCGCGCGCAGATGGACTACTACGTCCTGTCCGACCGCACGAGGCGGGACGCGACCTCCTCCTGGGCCCGCTCGTACCGCACGCGCAGCGGCACCCAGAAGGTCGAGCGGAGCTACCACCCCGTGTAATCCGCACCGGCTCGCTCCAAGAGGGCGATTTTCAGCCAAGCTCGACGGGGCGGCGGGTCATTGCAGAGAGATCACATCGCCACGGCGGGTGGTGTGGGCCGTGAGCCGAATCCGGACACACCGCCCGCCTGGTGACCGAACCTGTTACGTCGGGATCTCAAACTCCGGACGGCGTGACGTTTCTGCATACGACACTTTCCCGATTGCCCCTGTTTGCCGGGTATTTGATTGGGCTTGATCACTGCTCTACCCGCATGGGCATGTCCACGTAATCTCCGGGCGGCGGCCAGGACGATCCCTGCGCCCCATCTCCCCACCGCATCCGCTAGGAGCCCGCATGCGTGCGCTTGCCCGGATATCGTCCCTGACGCGCAGACGCCTTCTCGGCACGGCCGTCGTGGCCGGAACCCTGATGTTCACCCCCCTGTCCGCCCCCACCGGCGTCGCCGCGGCCGGCACCCCGGCCGCCGAGTGCGCCGAGGACGCCCACGCGCACGCCGCCGCCCGCGAGGCCCGCCCCGGCCACGGCGAGCACGTCGCCGAGCCGAACGAGATCAGCGAGGCCCGCGCCCAGGCGATGAACGCCGACCTGCGCGCCAAGCTCGACAAGCTGCGCGCGAACGGCCGCAGCACGACGGCCGCCGCCTCCACGACCATCCCGGTCTACTTCCACGTCATCCACGACGGTGAGACCGGCAAGCTCAGCTCCGCCGACATCACCGCCCAGATGAACGTCCTGAACTCGGCCTACGCCGGCCAGGGCACCGGCAACACCGACTCGGGCTTCCAGTTCACGCTGGCCGGCACCGACTACACCGACAACCCCGCCTGGTACACCGTCGGCCACGGCTCGCCGGAGGAGAAGGCGATGAAGTCCGCCCTGCGCAAGGGCGGGGCGAACGCGCTCAACTTCTACACCGCCAACATCGGCGACGGCCTGCTCGGCTGGGCCACCTTCCCCAGCTCCTACCGGTCCAACCCGACGATGGACGGCGTCATCGTGCTGGACGCCTCGCTGCCGGGCGGCACGGCCGCCAACTACGACGAGGGCGACACCGCGACCCACGAGGTCGGCCACTGGCTGGGCCTGTACCACACCTTCCAGGGCGGCTGCAACGGCAACGGCGACTACGTCTCGGACACCCCCGCTGAGAAGAGCGCCGCGTACCAGTGCCCGACGGGCCGCGACACCTGCGCCAGCAAGCCGGGCGTCGACCCGATCCACAACTTCATGGACTACACGTACGACGCGTGCATGTACCAGTTCACCGCGGGCCAGGTGACGCGCATGAAGGAGAACTGGGCCGCCTACCGGGCAGCCGGCTGACGCTGCCCGAGCGAGTCGAGGAAGCCGAGCGCCACCCGCCAGGTGGCCTCGGCGGCCTCCTCGTCGTAGTCGGGCAGGTCGGGGTCGGTGTAGAGGTGACCGGCCCCGGCGTACCTGTACACCTCGACGTCGGCGCCGGTCCGGCCCATCCGCAGATACCAGGCGGTCAGCCAGTCGTCCGTCTCGAACGGATCCGGCTCGGCCACGTGCAGCTGGACCGGCAGCCCGTCCGCCGAGGCGTTCTCCGCGATGTCCGAGGTGCCGTGCAGGAGCAGCAGCCCACGCGCCTTCTCGTCGCCGAGGGCCAGGGTCTGCGCGACGGACGCGCCGAGCGAGAACCCGGCGTAGACCAGGCCCCGGTCCGCCCGGGGCGCGGCGGCCAGCACGGCACGCTTCAGCAACTCGTCCCTGCCGATCTCGTCCTGGTGGGCCATGCCCTCCTCGACCGTGTCGAACGTGCGCCCCTCGAAGAGGTCGGGCGTCCACACCTCGTGTCCGGCCGCGCGCAGCCGGTCCGCGTCCCGGCGCACGGCGGGCCTGAGGCCATAGGTCGAGTGAAAGAGCACGATGTCCATGAGGCCATGGTGCCAGCCGGGTGTGACAACGCGGCGGCTCGGCCGGACGCGCCCGGCGGGCGCCCCTGCCCCGGACGTTCCCGAAGTCACATGTTCGTGACCCCCCGGGGCCGGTTAGGTTCGAAGGCATGGAGAACCTGCTCCGCCCATTGATCGTGGTCGGCGGTTCGGTCGTACTCACTGTGGTGATCGGCTGGGCCACCGACCTTCTGTTGCGCAAGGCAGACCAGCGGCATCCGGAGACCCCGTTGTGGGGGCTGCTGCGTCGCGGGCGCATCCCGTACCAGCTCGTGCTGTGCGCGGCCTTCCTGAGAGGCGCCTACGACGAGGCGCAGGTGCTGGAGAGGCACGAGACCGCCGTCGGCCGCGTCCTGACGCTGGTCCTGATCGGCGCCGCGGCCTGGCTGGTGATCCGCATCGCCGCCGCGATCGTGGAGACGTCGTACTCGCGCTACGCCCGCAACCACCACAATGCCGCCCGGGTCCGCAGGGTGCGGACCCAGGTGACGCTCATCATGCGGGTGGTGTCGGCGATCGTCGGGGTGGTCGCCGCCGCGGCGATGCTGCTGACGTTCCCCGCGATGCGCGCGGCGGGCGCCTCACTGCTGGCCTCGGCCGGCATCCTCGGCATCGTCGCCGGCGTCGCCGCCCAGTCGACGCTGGCGAACATGTTCGCCGGGCTGCAGATCGCCTTCGGCGACATGGTGCGCATCGGCGACACGGTCGTGGTGGACGGCGAGTGGGGCACGGTCGAGGAGATCACCCTGACCTTCCTGACCGTGCGCACCTGGGACGAGCGCCGGATCACGATGCCCGTCTCGTACTTCACGTCCAAGCCGTTCGAGAACTGGTCGCGCGGCGGCGCGGAGATGACCGGCATCGTCTTCTGGCACCTCGACCACTCGGCGCCGGTGGAGCTGATGCGGGACAAGCTCCGCGACATCCTGCGCTCGTGCCCGGCCTGGGACGGCCGCGCCTACAACCTGTCCGTCACGGACACCACGCCCAACACCATGCAGGTGCGGGCGCTGGTGACGGCGAAGGACGCGGACGACATCTGGACGGTACGGGTCACGGTCCGCGAGGAGATGCTGCGCTGGCTGGCCGACCACCACCCGTACGCCCTGCCCCGCGTCAACACCGCGGACGCGGTGCTGCCGCCGTCCCGTGACGGCCGCGGCGTGCTGCCCGAGGGCCGTCGCCCGGCGTCGGACGGCTACCGTGCGACATCCGACGGCAAGGTCACGCGCCGCGCGCACGGCACGCCACGTCACTGACGCCGACACCTGAGCCCGCGCCCGCGGACGTCCACACCCGTATCCAACCCGTGTCACCGACCGCCCCGCCGACCTCGGCGCGGCGGTCGGTGCCGTGTTCGGTGCCGCCGTGAGCCGGCAGTACGGGCCGTGCCGGGAACCCGCCGGGTGAACGGCGCCGCGAGCGGGCACGGGATCACCGCAGGCTCCGCACGTCCAGGTGCCGCAGCACCCGGTCCACGATCTCCGGGTCGGCCCCCGGCTCACTGCGCGCCGCCAGCACCTCGTGCCGCGCGGCGCCCAGCATCTCCCCCTTGGATCCGCCGCACCCGCCGCACGGCCGCGTACAGCAGGGGCGGCAGCACCAGCGGCAGGATCAGGTCCGGCGGAATGTCGACGTCCGGCACGAAGCCGGCAGCGCGAGGCCGATCCCGAGGATGGTCATCAGCACCGGCGACGGCAGCCCCAGCCGTTCCCCGACCGGGACGCTCACCAGGGCCCCAGCACAGCACGAGGAGCAGGGCCGACTGATCCACGGTCAGCGCTCCGGGGTCGCGACGTCACACGGCCGCTCTCCACCCTGCCACGCCGCCCCCGTGACCAGCCGCTTCGGCACCACCGGCCGGCGAACGCGCGTCTAGAGCGAGCGCCGCATCGCCCGGTGCGCCATACCGGCGTCCGGGAACTCCGGACCGTACGCCTCGTATCCGAGCCGCTCGTAGAAGCCGAGGGCCGCGTCTGCGCGTGCAGGTCGACGGCCGTCAGCCCACGCGCGCGTGCCGCTTCCTCGATGCCCCGCACCAGCGCGGCCCCGACGCCGAGCCCGCGCGCGTCCTTCGTCACGGCGAGCCGCCCCAGGGAGCCCACCTCGGGGTCCCCGCCGTTCTTCGCGGCGGCCGCCTCGCCGTACAGCAGCCGTCCGGTGCCGAGCGGTACGCCGTCGTCCCGGACCGCCAGCACGTGCACGGCTCCGGCGTCGTGGGCGTCGAACTCGAGGTCCTCCGGCACGCCCTGCTCGCCGACGAAGACCTCCTTGCGCACCGCGAAGCACGCCTCGCGGTCGGCGGCGCCCTCGGCGACACGCACCGCGTACGGCGGCAGGCTCATGCGTAGGTCTCCTCGCGGACCTGGTCCAGGGCGTTGCGCAGGTCCTCGGGGTAGTCACTGGCGTACTCCACCCACTCGCCGTCGCCGGGGTGCTCGAAGCCGAGCCGGACGGCGTGCAGCCACTGGCGGGTCAGGCCGAGCCGCTTGGCGAGCGTGGGGTCGGCGCCGTAGGTGAGGTCGCCGACGCAGGGGTGGCGGTGGGCCGCCATGTGGACGCGGATCTGGTGGGTGCGGCCGGTTTCCAGCTTCACGTCGAGCAGGGAGGCCGCGCGGAAGGCCTCGACCATGTCGTAGTGCGTGACGGACGGCTTGCCCTCGGCCGTGACCGCCCACTTGTAGTCGTGGTGCGGATGGCGGCCGATGGGCGCGTCGATCGTGCCGCTCGTCGGGTCGGGGTGGCCCTGCACGAGCGTGTGGTACCGCTTGTCGACCGTGCGCTCCTTGAACTGGCGCTTCAGCGACGTGTACGCCCGCTCCGACTTGGCGACCACCATCAGACCGGACGTGCCCACGTCGAGGCGGTGCACGATGCCCTGGCGCTCGGCGGCACCGGACGTCGAGATGCGGTACCCGGCGGCAGCGAGACCGCCGATGACGGTCGGCCCGGTCCAGCCCGGCGAGGGGTGCGCGGCGACGCCGACCGGCTTGACGATCACGACCACGTCCTCGTCGTCGTGCACGATCTCCATGCCCTCGACCGGCTCGGCGACCACCTGCACCGGCGCGGGCGCCTGCGGCATCTCGACCTCCAGCCAGGCGCCGCCGTGCACGCGCTCCGACTTGCCGACCACCGATCCGTCGACCGTGACCTTCCCCGCGGCGGCGAGCTCGGCCGCCTTGGTCCGGGAGAAGCCGAACATGCGGGAGATGGCGGCGTCGACGCGCTCGCCCTCCAGGCCGTCGGGCACGGGCAGGGTACGGATCTCGGGAATCGTGCTCACCCGTCGAGTATGCCGGACCCGCCCGGCGGTCCCGACCGGGCCTGTGGACAAACGGGGTGTTCAGTCCTTGTGGACGGTGCCGTCCGGGTCGAGACCCCGGAACGACAGCAGCACGATCAGGATGCCGCCGCACACGATCGCCGAGTCGGCCAGGTTGAACACGGCGAAGTGCTTGGGCGCGATGAAGTCGACCACCGCGCCCTCGAAGACGCCCGGCGAACGGAAGATCCGGTCGGTGAGGTTGCCGAGCGCGCCGCCGAGCAGCAGCCCCAGCGCGATCGCCCACGGCGTGCTGTATAGCTTGCGCGCCAGGCGGGCGATCACCACGATCACGACCGCCGCGATCACCGTGAAGATCACGGTGAAGGCCTCGCCGAAGCCGAAGGCCGCGCCCGCGTTGCGGATGGCCTCGAACTTCAGCCAGTCCCCGACGACCTCGACCGGCTCGTGGTGCTCCAGCTTGGCGACCACGATCATCTTGCTGATCAGGTCGAGGGCGTACGCGACCGCGGCGACCGCGAACAGCACGGCGATCCGGCGCTTGCCCCGGGGCCGCTCGGCGCCTGCCGCCGCCCGCGCGGGGTCGGCGCCGGCGGAGTCCGCCGCCGGCCCGGGGCCGGACCCGCCGGCCGGGGCCGCGGCCCCCTCGGAGCCGGACCGCTCGCCCGGCGACGCGTTATCCTCGGGCCGGTCCTGCCGCGCCCGCGCCGTGTCCGGGGTGTCCGGCGTACCGATGATGCGCTCCGCCTCTGCCACGTGAGTCCCTCAACCTAGGTACCTGACTGAGCACGAGGGTACGGCACGCCTGCGCCCCGCCCCGGTCAGTACCGCCGTTCCTGCTTCTGCTTGCACTCCACGCACAGGGTGGCCCGGGGGAACGCCTGCATGCGGGCCTTTCCGATGGGATTGCCGCAGTTCTCGCACAGGCCGTACGTGCCGGCGTCCAGGCGCTCCAGGGCGTGCTCGGTCTGGGTCAGCATCTCGCGCGCGTTGGCGGTGAGCGCCAGCTCGTGCTCGCGCGTGATGTTCTTGGTGCCGGTGTCCGCCTGGTCGTCTCCGGCGCCGTCCCCGGAGTCCCGCATCAGGCCCGCGAGGGACCGCTCGGACTCGGCGATCTCGGTCTCCAGCCGCTCCTGCTCCGACTGCAGCCCCGCGCGGGCCTCCGCGACCTCTTCCGGGGTCCAGGGGTCCTCACCGGGGCGCACCGCGAGATCGCCGGGCTCCGCCGCGGCTACCCGTGCCTTGGGAACGGCGGTCTTCGCCGCCGTGGCCGTGCCAGGAGTCTTCTTCGCAACCACGTTCGTGGCTCCCGTCTGCTCCGCGGCCTCAGCCGCGCCCACCTTCTTGGCCGTGCTCTTCCCGGCGGCCGGTCTCCCGGCAGCCGCCTTGCTCCCACCCACGCCCGCCTCCCCGCCGGACCCCGCCTTCCCCGCGCCCTCCCGCGCGGCCCTTTCCTTGCCCGACGCCTTCTCGAGGCCCGTCTTCTTGCCCGATGTCTTCCCGGCGACCGCCTTCTTGACCGGAGCCTTCTCGCCGCCCGCCTTCTCGGCGACCGCCTCCTCGCCGCTCCCCGCCTCAGCGACCGCCTTCCTGGCCGGCGTCTTCTTGGCCACCGGCTTCTTGGCCGGCGTCTTCTTCGCCGTCTCCTTCACGGCCTCCTTCTTGGCCGGCACTCTCTTCGCCGCGACCTTCTCAGCGACCGCCTCCTTGACCGGCACCTTCCTGGCCGACGTCTTCTTGGCCGACACCTTCTTCGCCGTCTCCTTCACGACCTCCTTCTTGGCCGGCGCTCTCTTCGCCGCGGCCTTCTCAGCGACCGCCTCCTTGACCGGCACCTTCTTGACCGGCGCCTCCTCGGCCACCGCCTTCTGCCCGGTCGCCTGCTTCTTCCCCCCGCTCGCCGACTTCTTGCTCCCGCTCGCCGTCTTCTTCGCGGCAGCCTTCTTCACCCGTGTCGCCGCGCCGCCCGCCCCGGCCGCCGAGCCTCCCTGTGCGCTCTTCTTCGCCACCATGGCCGCGGCCCCTTCACATATTGTGATCTTGCACGCGAATCGTGCTGGGACGATAAATCGACTTGAGTCCCGCGGCAACGGGGCACACCGCCCGATTCCCCCGCCTCGCGCATCGCGCGCGGCGAGCATGCATGCGTTGTGCCCAGCTCCCCGCCCGGTAATCCGCCGAGCCGGACGTCCTGGGATCCGAACGCGCATACCGCACCATTCGGGTCATACCCCTCTATGCTCCACCCCGCCGCCGGGGCCCCGAAAACCGGTCCACCGCTGTCCGCGCGGCGCCGTACACTGGGTGGAGCGAAAAGCGTGGATGGGGACGAGTAGCGGCGTACGCAGCCCAGAGCGACCCGGGGACGGTGTGAGCCCGGGGGCCAGCGCGACGTGAAGATCACCCCGGAGCCGCCGGAAGAAAGCCCAGCAGGGCGAGTAGAACCGGCTTCGCGGCCCAATGAGAGGGCTCACCGCCGCACACTACGCGCGGGGGCCAAGGAGGGTGGTACCGCGGGAGCGCGCCGCACACGGCGTAGACAGGACAAGGCTCTCGTCCCTCCGACGGAAGGCAGTACGTCCGCCGGAGGAAGCTCGTTGAACACGCAGCCGCAGTACCGCCAGGTACCCGCCCAGGTCGACCTGCCCGCGCTCGAGCACGCGGTGCTCGACTTCTGGCGCGAGCAGAAGATCTTCGCCAAGAGCCTGGAGCAGTCCGAGGGCCGCCCCGAGTGGGTGTTCTACGAGGGCCCGCCCACCGCCAACGGCATGCCGGGCGCCCACCACATCGAGGCCCGCGTCTTCAAGGACGTCTTCCCCCGCTTCCGCACCATGCGCGGCTACCACGTGGCCCGCAAGGCCGGCTGGGACTGCCACGGCCTCCCGGTGGAGCTCGCCGTCGAGAAGGAGCTGGGCTTCTCCGGCAAGAAGGACATCGAGGCGTACGGCATCGCCGCCTTCAACGCCAAGTGCCGTGAGTCCGTGCTCCGCCACACCGACGCCTTCGCCGAGCTGACGACCCGCATGGGCTACTGGGTCGACCTGGACGACGCGTACGTGACCATGGAGCCCGAGTACATCGAGTCGGTCTGGTGGTCGCTGAAGGAGATCTTCACCAAGGGCCTGCTGGTCCAGGACCACCGCGTCGCCCCCTGGTGCCCCCGCTGCGGCACGGGCCTGTCGGACCACGAGCTGGCGCAGGGGTACGAGACGGTCGTCGACCCGTCCGTCTACGTCCGCTTCCCGCTCACCTCCGGCCCGCTGGCCGGCGAGGCCGCGCTGCTGGTGTGGACGACCACGCCCTGGACGCTGGTGTCCAACACCGCGGTCGCCGCGCACCCCGACGTCACCTACGTCGTCGCCACGAACGGCGAGGAGAAGCTTGTCGTCGCCGAGCCGCTGGTCGGCAAGGCGCTCGGCGAGGGCTGGGAGAGCACCGGGCAGAGCTTCACCGGCGCCGAGATGGAGCGCTGGACGTACCGGCGCCCGTTCGAGCTCGTGGAGTTCACCGAGCCCGCCCACTACGTGGTGAACGCCGAGTACGTCACGACCGAGGACGGCACGGGCCTGGTCCACCAGTCCCCCGCCTTCGGTGAGGACGACCTCAAGGTCTGCCGCGCCTACGGCCTGCCCGTGGTGAACCCGGTCCGCCCGGACGGCACCTTCGAGGAGGACGTCCCGCTGGTCGGCGGCGTCTTCTTCAAGAAGGCGGACGAGCAGCTCACCGCGGACCTCGACAGCCGAGGACTGCTGTTCAAGCACATCCCGTACGAGCACAGCTACCCGCACTGCTGGCGCTGCCACACCGCGCTGCTGTACTACGCGCAGCCCTCCTGGTACATCCGCACCACGGCCGTCAAGGACCGCCTCCTCCAGGAGAACGAGAACACCAACTGGTTCCCGGACACGGTCAAGCACGGCCGGTTCGGCGACTGGCTGAACAACAACATCGACTGGGCGCTGTCCCGCAACCGCTACTGGGGTACCCCGCTGCCCATCTGGCGCTGCGAGGACGACCACCTCACCTGCGTCGGCTCGCTCACCGAGCTCGGCGAGCTGACCGGCACCGACCAGTCCGGCCTGGACCCGCACCGCCCGTTCATCGACGAGGTCGCCTTCGCCTGCCCGCACGGCGGCTGCGGAAAGACGGCCACGCGCGTGCCGGAGGTCATCGACGCCTGGTACGACTCGGGTTCGATGCCGTTCGCGCAGTGGGGCTACCCGTACAAGAACAAGGAACTCTTCGAGTCCCGCTACCCGGCGCAGTTCATCTCCGAGGCCATCGACCAGACCCGCGGCTGGTTCTACACGCTGATGGCGGTCGGCACCCTGGTCTTCGACAAGTCGTCCTACGAGAACGTCGTGTGCCTGGGCCACATCCTCGCCGAGGACGGCCGCAAGATGTCCAAGCACCTCGGCAACATCCTGCAGCCGATCCCGCTGATGGACCAGCACGGCGCCGACGCGGTCCGCTGGTTCATGGCGGCCGGCGGCTCCCCGTGGGCGGCCCGCCGCGTGGGCCACGGCACCATCCAGGAGGTCGTCCGCAAGACGCTCCTCACGTACTGGAACACGGTCGCCTTCCAGGCCCTGTACGCCCGTACCTCCGGCTGGGCCCCCTCCGGGGCCGACCCGGCGCCGGACGGCCGCCCGCTGCTGGACCGCTGGCTGCTGTCCGAACTGCACGCGCTCACCGACCAGGTGACCCAGTCCCTGGAGGCGTACGACACCCAGCGGGCCGGCAAGCTGCTGTCCGCGTTCGTCGACGACCTCTCCAACTGGTACGTGCGCCGCTCCCGGCGCCGTTTCTGGCAGGGCGACAAGGCCGCGCTGCGCACCCTGCACGAGGTGCTGGAGACGGTCACGAAGCTGATGGCGCCGATCACCCCGTTCATCACCGAGCGGGTGTGGCAGGACCTGATCGTGCCGGTCAGCCCGGACGCCCCGGAGTCGGTGCACCTGGCGTCCTGGCCGGAGGCGGACCTGACCGCCATCGACCCGGAGCTGTCCAAGCAGATGATGCTGGTGCGCCGGCTCGTGGAGCTGGGCCGGGCCACGCGCGCGGAGTCGGGCGTCAAGACCCGCCAGCCGCTGCGGCGGGCGCTGATCGCGGCGACGGGCTTCGACGCCCTCGACCGCGAACTGCACACGCAGATCACGGAGGAGCTGAACGTCGAATCCCTGGCGTCCCTCTCCGAAGTCGGCGGCTCCCTGGTCGACACGACGGCGAAGGCCAACTTCCGCGCCCTGGGCAAGCGGTTCGGCAAGCGCGTCCAGGACGTCGCCAAGGCCATCGCCGACGCCGACGCCGCGGCGCTGTCCCTCGCCCTGCGGGAGGGCACGGCGTCGGTGCAGGTCGACGGCGAGACCGTCACCCTCGCCCCGGACGAGGTGATCATCACCGAGACCCCGCGCGAGGGCTGGTCGGTGGCCTCCGACGCGGGCGCCACGGTCGCCCTCGACCTGGAGATCACGGAGGAGCTGCGCCGCGCGGGCCTCGCCCGTGACGCGATCCGCCTGATCCAGGAGGCCCGCAAGAACAGCGGCCTGGACGTCGCCGACCGCATCGCGCTGCGCTGGACGGCGACGGACCCGGCCACGACCGCCGCCCTGACCGAGCACGCGGCGCTGATCTCCGACGAGGTCCTCGCCACGGACTACGCCCAGGGCGAGGCGGACGGCACGTTCGGCGAGCCGTTCACCGACGAGGGCCTCACCCTGACGTTCCGCCTGCGCAAGGTGTAACGGGCCACGCGGAGGCCCGGGTCCGCCAAAGATCTTGGCGGACCCGGGCCCTCGGCGTGGCGTACGTCGGACAGATCCCCTGAACCTCGAACAATTCCCCCAAAAACCCCGAACGCGCGTAGCACAAAGGCGGGGCCCCGGACCTCTCGGTCCGGGGCCCCGCCTGAACGCTGCCGACGCCTACGGCGTACTACAACCCGTCAGTTGTCGTCCTCGTCGATGAGGAACCCACGCATCGGGGAGGGAGCCTGCCCCATCGGCGCCGGGCCCTGCGGCCGGACCGGAGCCATGGGCTGGGTCATGGCCGGGGACATCTGCTGCTGACCACCGTAGGACGGCCCGGACTGGCCGGGGTTGCCGCCCATCGTCTGGTTGCCGCCGCCGTACGACGGGGCACTCGCGCCGGCCGGGGCCATGGAAGGCGCCGGGGACGGCGGGAGGGACGCGGTCGCGGGCGTGCGCGGCGGGGCCAGCGAGTCGTCGGCCTGGGTCTCCAGCTGGCGCAGCTGCGACTCCAGGTAGGACTTCAGCCGCGTGCGGTACTCGCGTTCGAAGCCGCGCAGGTCCTCGACCTTGCGCTCCAGCGTGGCGCGGGCGGACTCCAGGGAGCCCATCGCGACCCGGTGCTTCTCCTGCGCGTCCCGCTCCAGGGCGTCGGCCTTGGCACGGGCGTCACGCTCGAGACCCTCGGCACGCGAACGCGCCTCGCCGACGATCTTGTTGGCCTCGGAACGGGCCTCGGCGATCGCCTGGTCGGCGGTCTGCTGGGCCAGCGACAGGACGCGCGCGGCGCTGTCGCCACCGGGGCCGCCCTGACCGGGCATGCCGGGACCGCCCATGGGGCCGCCCATCGGGCCGTGGCCCATCTGGCCCTGCATCGGGCCCTGGCCCATCGGACCCTGACCCATGGGGCCGGGACCCTGCGGACCGCCCTGACCGCCGGGACCGGCGGGCAGCTGCGGGGCACCGCTCGGCAGCTGGGGCGGGCCGCCCATGGGGCCGCCCATCTGCTGCTGCGGCGGGCCCGATATGCCGGCGGGCACCGGAGCACCGGGACCTCGCATGCCCTGCTGCTGGTCCTGCTCGGGCGGCTTGCGCATGTTCTGCTGGTTCTGGGCAGCAGCGCGCGTGGCCGCGGCGAGTTTGGCGCGCAGGTCCTCGTTCTCGCGGAGCAGGCGCGTCAGTTCGGCTTCGACCTCGTCGAGGAAGGCATCGACCTCGTCCTCGTCATAGCCTTCTCGGAGGCGGACGGTCGTGAACTGCTTGTTCCGCACGTCCTCGGGGGTCAACGGCATCTCTTCACCTCAACGTAGTCGTCGGCATTCGGCAAGACGGTAGGTCACATCGCTCACAGCCGGCTCACGATCGAGATCAGGATGTAGACGATGATCATCAGTACGAAGAAGGACAGGTCGAGCGCCACGCCCCCGAGACGCAACGGCGGGATGAACCGCCGCAGAAGCTTGAGCGGTGGATCAGTGACAGTGTAGGTGGCCTCCAGAACGACCACCATCGCCTTGCCGGGTTGCCACGAGCGGGCGAACTGGAAGACGTAGTCCATGACCAACCGGAAGATCAGCACGATGAGGAAGCACATCAGCGCGATGTAGACGACATCCAGGACCACGCTCATGCTCGTGCTTCCCTCTCCCCTGCCTGCGTACTTCCAAAAGTACTTCTACCGGTCGTGCGTCTCAGCTCTGGTTGAAGAACCCGCCCTCTGCGATGCGGGCCTTGTCCTCCGCCGTGACATCGACGTTAGCAGGCGACAACAGGAACACCTTCTGCGTCACCCGCTCGATGCTGCCGTGAAGACCAAACACCAAACCGGCCGCAAAGTCGACAAGTCGCTTGGCGTCTGTGTCATCCATCTCAGTGAGATTCATGATCACCGGAGTGCCCTCACGGAAGTGTTCCCCGATGGTACGGGCCTCGTTGTAGGTCCGGGGGTGAAGTGTGGTGATCCGGTAAGGCTCTCGTTCGGACACGACCTTGGGCATGATCACCGGTGCGTTCTTCTCCAGGGACTGACGTTCTTGTGTGATGGATGCCACGGACGCGATGCGCGCCGGGCGGCTGGATTCCGCGGGTAGCGAAGCGGACTGCGGCACCGGCTCGCGCGGTGCCGGAGGCTGCACCACTCGCACCGATTCGTCCCTTTGGGACTGGTGTGCACCGTGCGACTGGTGCGACGGCTCGTGCCGCCGGTGATCTCGCTCGGGCTCGGGGTCCAGTTCGGGTTCGAAGTCGTCGTCGGGATCGAATCCCCGGCCGTCGTACCCATCGTCCTCCACGAGGCCGAGGTAGACCGCCATCTTGCGCATCGCGCCGGCCATGCTCTGAGTCCTCCGCTCTGTGGTGGATCGGCTGACTGCCAAATGCCTGCGATCCACAGGTCGTTTTGCCCGCCTTTCGGCGGAAATGACCATATTTTCTGCTGTGGTCCGACTTCTTGGCGACGTTACCCGAGCCTGGGGCGGACGCCGAGTACCGCCGTACCGACGCGTACATGTGTCGCCCCGGCCGCAACGGCCTGCTCAAGATCCGCGCTCATTCCTGCCGAGACCATGGTGGCAGCCGGATGGACTCGGCGCAGGTGGGTCGACAAATCCATCAACCGCTCGAACGCCGCCTGTTGCCGCCCGGCGTACTCGCCGGTCAGCGGAGCGACGGTCATCAGGCCGTCGAGCCGCAGCCCCGGCGAACCGGCGACCAGATCGGCCAATTCCCCGATCCCCTCCGGGGCCACGCCACCGCGCTCCCCGCGCGCGCTCTCCCCGGCGTCGAGCGCGACCTGGATCAGGCAGCCCACCTCGCGCCCGGCCCGCACCGCCTCCTTGGACAGCGTGGTGACCAGCCGGGAACGGTCGACCGACTGCACGACACCGGCATAACCGACCACGGACCGCACCTTGTTGGTCTGCAACTGGCCAACGAAGTGCCATGTGAGGGGCAGATCCGAGCACTCGGCGGCCTTGGGCGCCGCGTCCTGGTCACGGTTCTCGGCGACGTGCCGCACCCCGAGCTCCGACAGGATCCGCACATCGCTCGCCGGGTAGGTCTTGGTGACCACGATCAGGGTCACCTCCTCCCGCTTGCGGCCGGCGGCCACGCACGCGGCGGTGATGCGCTCCTCCACTTTCGCCAGGTTCCCGGCGAGTTCGTCCCTGCGGTCCGTCATGCCCATCAGTCCAGCCAGACATAGCCGGCGAGCCGCCCGGTGGTGCGGTCGCGGCGGTACGAGAAGTGGTCGCCCGACTCCAGCGTGCACACCGGCGACTGCTCCCGGTCGCGCACCCCGAGCCGGTCGAGCTGCGCGTGCACCCCGGCGCTCACGTCGACCGCCGGGGTCCCCCACGTGGTCACGGCGTGCGCCGCCGGTTCGAGGGCGGCGACCTCGGCGCGCATCTCCTCCGGCACCTCGTAGCACCGGCCGCAGACGGCGGGCCCGGTGCGGGCGACGATCCGGGAGGGCTCGGCGCCCAGTTCCGTCATGGCCCGTACGGCGGCGGGGACGACCCCGGCGACCAGGCCGGGCCGGCCCGCGTGGGCCGCGGCGGCGACCCCGGCGACCGGGTCGGCGAGCAGCACGGGCACGCAGTCCGCGGTGAGGACGGCGAGGGCGAGGCCGCGGCGCGCGGCGACGACCGCGTCGGCCTCGGGTACGGGGCGATCGCCCCACGGCTCGGCGACCACGGCGACGGCGTTGCCGTGCACCTGGTTCATCCAGACCACGCGGGCCGGGTCGATCCCCAGGGATTTCGCCGCGAGCTCGCGGTTGGTGCGCACGGCGGCGGGGTCGTCACCGACGGCGCCCCCGAGATTGAGCTCCTCGTACGGAACGGCGCTCACCCCGCCCCACCGGTCGGTGAAGGCGAAGTGCGCGCCGTTCACGGTGTCGCGCCGGCCTATCACTTCAGGAAGTCCGGCACGTCCAGCTCCTCGGCCGCGCTGTCCGAGTAGGTGCGCGGCGCCGGCGGGACCGGCGGGGCGACCGGGAGTTCACTGACCGGCTCCGGCTTGGGCTCCGGGTCCTCCTTCGGCGTGACGCTGCCGAGCGAGCCGAAGGACGGGCGGGTCTCCTGCCGTACCGGAGCGGGCTCCTCGCGCTTGGCCGAGGAGGAGCCGAGGACGGTGTCGCGCTTGTTGGGCGGCTGGCCGCCGTCGAAGCCGGCCGCGATCACGGTGACCCGCACCTCGTCGCCGAGGGCGTCGTCGATGACCGCGCCGAAGATGATGTTGGCCTCGGGGTGGGCGGCCTCGCTGACCAGCTGGGCGGCTTCGTTGATCTCGAACAGGCCGAGGTCGGAGCCGCCGGAGATGGAGAGCAGCACGCCGCGGGCGCCGTCGATGGACGCCTCCAGCAGCGGGGAGGAGATCGCCATCTCGGCCGCGGCCACCGCGCGGTCGTCGCCGCGGGCCGAGCCGATGCCCATGAGGGCCGAACCGGCCTCGGACATGACCGACTTGACGTCGGCGAAGTCGAGGTTGATCAGGCCGGGCGTGGTGATGAGGTCGGTGATGCCCTGCACACCGGAGAGCAGGACCTGGTCGGCCGACTTGAAGGCGTCGAGCACCGAGACCTGGCGGTCCGAGATGGACAGCAGCCGGTCGTTGGGGATGACGATGAGGGTGTCGACCTCTTCGCGGAGCTCGGCGATGCCGTCCTCGGCCTGGTTCGCGCGGCGCCGGCCCTCGAAGGTGAACGGGCGCGTGACCACACCGATGGTGAGGGCGCCGAGGGAGCGTGCGATGTTGGCCACGACGGGTGCGCCGCCGGTGCCGGTGCCGCCGCCTTCACCGGCTGTCACGAAGACCATGTCGGCCCCCTTGAGGACCTCCTCGATCTCCTCGCGGTGGTCCTCGGCGGCCTTGCGGCCGACGGCCGGGTTGGCTCCGGCGCCGAGTCCGCGGGTGAGTTCACGGCCGACGTCGAGCTTGACGTCGGCGTCGCTCATCAACAGAGCTTGCGCGTCGGTGTTGATGGCGATGAACTCGACGCCCTTGAGACCGACCTCGATCATCCGGTTGATGGCATTGACACCACCGCCGCCGACACCGATGACTTTGATGACTGCGAGGTAGTTCTGCGGTGCTGCCACGTCGAAGGCCTCTCGCCTCGAGTTACGTGTCGTCGAATCACCGTAACGCGCCGCGTTCCGCGATCCGACGACTGATGCCGAATGGGACGGTCCGTTTCGCCGACCCGAACCCTAACCCTGAAGTTTAGGGTTACCAGTGTGTCTGTTTCCTGGACTCTTCCGAACAGGACACTAAGTCGACAAGTGGCGCCCGTTCAACGAACACGCCGAACCTCCCGTTTTTCTTTTCACCCTATGTGATCAGGCACTGCGACGCCCAACCAGGGTGCTGGCCTGCGCGGATGTGCGTCAACTACCCGACGACGCGGGGGCGGTGGGGACGCTGACATCGAAGTGCCCGGCGTCCGGCGTCGCTTTCATCAGGGCCGTCAGCGTGCGAGACTTCACCGCGCCCTTCTCGCTGCTGCCCCACTCCACGGTGCGGTCGCCGGTCAGCTCGAGGGAGATGTCGTCGTAGGAGCGGACCCTGACGCTCCGTGTGTCGCGGGCGATCCGGCCGGGCAGGTCACCGGCCACCCGCACCGCCTCGCGCACCAGCCTGGCCTCGTCGAAGCGGCGCAGGCTCGCGGCGGCCGAACCGGATCGGGCGAGGCGCAATTCCAGGAGCGGAACGCCTTTCGGTGCCCGGGAAACTGTGGCGAAGCGGACACCTTCGTCGTCCACTTCCACGAACTTTCCGGCTTTTTGGACAAGGAGTACCGGCTTCCGCTCGGTCACTTTCAGCCGGATTCCGTTCGGCCAGGAACGGGTCACGTCGATCGTGTCGATCCGCAGCAGTCTCTCCCGCAGCCGCGCTTCCATGGCGTCGGTGCCGACCGACACGAGCGGCGCCCCGACGGGCACGTCGGCCGCCTCGCGGACCTGAGCCTCCGTCAGCACGCGCGTTCCGGAGACCGACACCCGCTCCACGCGCAGCCAGGCCGACCCGTACAGCAGCCAGACGGCCCCCGCGGTCAGCAGGACCAGGGCGAGGGCCGCGACGGCGATGGTGCGCAGGCGGCGCGGTCCGAGGCGCCGGACAAGGGGCGGGCCGGACGACTCCCGTCGGCGTTCACCGCGCTCGGCGGTCGTCGTTCCGGCCACGCTTCCTGCCTTCCGTCAGTGCCTAGCGGTGTGCACGATGGGCGGCGATCGCCTCGTACACCATGCCGACGAGCAGGTCGTCGGCGTCCCGGCGGCCGAACTCGGCGGCGGCGCGGGACATCTCGAACAGCCGGTGCGGGTCGGCGAGGACCGGCAGCACGTTCTGCTGCACCCACTGCGGGGTGAGTTCCGCGTCGTCCACCAGCAGGCCGCCGCCGGCCTTGACCACCGGCTGGGCGTTCAGCCGCTGCTCGCCGTTGCCGATGGGCAGCGGGACGTAGGCGGCGGGGAGCCCGACGGCGGACAGTTCGGCGACGGTCATCGCGCCCGCGCGGCAGAGCATCATGTCGGCCGCGGCGTACGCGAGGTCCATCCGGTCCAGGTAACTTACCGGGATGTACGGCGGCATCCCCGGCATCTGGTGCACCTGCGGCAGTTCGTTCTTCGGGCCGACCGCGTGCAGGATCTGGATGCCGGCCTGCTGGAGGTAGGGCGCGACCTGCTGGACGACCTCGTTGAGGCGGCGGGCGCCCTGCGAGCCCCCCGAGACCAGCAGCGTCGGCAGGTTCGGGTCCAGGCCGAACATCGCGCGGGCCTCGGGGCGGGCGGCGGCCCGGTCGAGGGTGGCGATGGAGTGGCGCAGCGGGATGCCGATGTAGCGCGAGTTGCGCAGCTTGCTGTCCGGGGTGGCGACGGCGACCTGCGAGGCGTAGCGCGAGCCGATCTTGTTGGCGAGGCCGGGGCGGGCGTTGGCCTCGTGGACGACGATCGGCACGCCGAGCCGCTTGGCCGCGAGGTACCCGGGCAGGGCGACGTAGCCGCCGAAGCCGACGACGCAGTCGGCCTTGGTGCGCTCCAGGATCTGCTCGGTCGCCTTGATCGTGCCGCGCAGCCGGCCCGGGACGGTGATCAGCTCGGGGGTGGGCTTGCGCGGCAGCGGTACGGCCGGGATCAGCGCCAGCTCGTAGCCCCGCTCGGGCACGAGCCGGGTCTCCAGACCGCGCTCCGTGCCCAGGGCCGTGATCCCCACGGTCGGGTCCTGCCTGCGCAGGGCGTCCGCGAGGGCGAGCGCGGGCTCGATGTGGCCCGCGGTTCCTCCGCCGGCGAGTACGACATGCACCGAAATTCACCGCTCTCCGGACGAGCGTGCCGCCGAGGCACGCCGTCGCATCGTGTTCCAACTCCGGGGACTCCGACCGGCCGCCGGGCCCCCAGCCCCCCGCTTTCTACCAAAGCGGGGTTGCCGCATCGCAAGCGCCGCCCGCGCAGCGGGCTCGTCGCGCGCGAACGCGATGAGCAGCCCGATGGCGAACATGGTCGGCAGCAGGGCGGATCCCCCGTAGGAGAACAGCGGGAGGGGGACGCCGGCGATCGGCAGCAAGCCGAGCACCGCACCGATGTTGATCACGGCCTGGGCCGTGATCCAGGTGGTCACACCTCCCGCGGCGTACCTCACGAAGGGGTCCTCCGTGCGTCCGGCCACGCGGATACCCGCATAGCCTAGAGCCGCGAAGAGGGCGAGCACCGACAGTGTCCCCGCCAGGCCCAGTTCCTCACCGGTGATGGCGAAGATGAAGTCGGTGTGCGCTTCGGGGAGTTGGCCCCATTTTTCCACACTCGCACCGAGCCCGGAACCGAACAGCCCGCCGGAGGCGAGGGCGTAGATGCCGTGCACGGCCTGCCAGCAGACGTCGCCGGGGCCGGGGTCTGTGGCGCCGAGGCAGGCGAGCCGCGCCATGCGGTTCTCGCTGGTCGTGATCAGGGCCGCGCCGAGCAGCCCGGCGACCGCCAGGACGCCGGCGAACAGCCGGGTGGGCGCGCCCGCCAGCCACAGCAGGCCGAACAGGATCGCCGTCAGGATGATCGCGGTACCCATGTCGCCGCCGAGCATGATCAGTCCGAGCAGCATGAAGGAGGCCGGCACCAGCGGCACCAGCATGTGCTTCCACTGGGTGAGCAGCTTGCGGTCCTGCTTGCGGGCGAGCAGGTCGGCCCCCCACAGCACGAGCGCGAGCTTGCCGAACTCGCTGGGCTGGATCTGGAAGGAGCCACCGACGGCGATCCAGTTCTGGTTGCCGTTGACCGACATCCCTATCCCCGGCACCTGCACGAGGGCCATCAGGAACACCGCTCCGGCGAGGATCGGGTAGGCCAGCGCGCGGTGCAGCTTCACCGGCATCCGGGAGGCGAGGAACATCAGCCCGCCGCCGATGGCGGCCGCGACGAGCTGCTTGCGGAAGAAGTACGAGCCGGGCAGCGACATCTGCAGGGCGGTGATCTGGGAGGCCGAGTAGACCATCACCAGGCCGAGCACGGTGATCAGCAGGCTGCCGCCGAGGATCAGGTAGTACGCGGTCAGCGGCCGGTCCCAGGCCCGGCGGGCCCGCTGGTGGAGCCGGAGTACGGGGTTGTCGGGCAGCGGTCCGCCGGCGACGGGCCGCTTGACGGCCCGCTGCACGGGCGGACGCCGGGTGCTGCTACCGGGCATCGCGGCCTCCGCCGGCCGTCGGCCTGGACCGTCCCACGCGTCCCTCCCGAGGTCGCCCGGCTCAGGCGGCCGGGTCAGGCGCCGAGTTCGCGAACGGCCTCCGCGAACGCGTCACCGCGCTTGTTGTAGTTGACGAACATGTCCATCGAGGCGCAGGCCGGGGCCAGCAGCACCGTGTCGCCCGGGCGGGCGAGCCGCTGGGCCTCCTGGACGGCCTGGAGCATCGCCCCAGTGTCGGTCCGGTCGACGTCGACCACGGGTACTTCCGGGGCGTGTCGCGCGAGGGCTTCGCGGATCAGGGCGCGGTCCCGGCCGATCAGGACGGCGCCGCGCAGGCGCTCGGCGGACCGGGCGACGAGTTCGTCGAAGGTGGCGCCCTTGGCGAGTCCGCCGGCGATCCAGACGATCGACTCGTACGCCGCCAACGAGGCCTGCGCGGCATGGGTGTTGGTGGCCTTGGAGTCGTCCACGTAGGCCACGTCGGCCACGTCGGCGACGTGCGCGATGCGGTGCGCGTCGGGCCGGAAGGCGCGCAGCCCGTCCCGTACGGCCTGCGGGGGTACGCCGAAGGCGCGGGCGAGGGCCGCCGCCGCGAGGGCGTTGGCGATGTTGTGCGGGGCGGGCGGGTGGACGTCGGAGACCTCGGCGAGTTCCTGGGCGTTCTTGTGCCGGTTCTCCACGAAGGCCCGGTCGACCAGGATGCCGTCCACGACGCCGAGTTGGGAGGGGCCCGGTGTGCCCAGGGTGAAGCCGATGGCGCGGCAGCCCTCCTCGACGTCGGCCTCGCGGACCAGGTCCTCGGTGGCCTGGTCGGCGACGTTGTAGACGCAGGCGACGCGGTTGCCCTCGTAGATGCGGCCCTTGTCCTTGGCGTACGCCTCCATGGAGCCGTGCCAGTCGAGGTGGTCGGGGGCGAGGTTCAGCACGGCGGCGGAGTGGGCGCGCAGCGAGGGCGCCCAGTGCAGCTGGTAGCTGGACAGCTCCACGGCCAGGACGTCGTACGTCTCCTCGCCGAGCACCGCGTCGAGCAGGGAGACGCCGATGTTGCCGACGGCGGCCGTGCGCAGGCCCGCCGCCTTCAGGATGGCGGCGAGCATCTGCACGGTGGTGGTCTTGCCGTTGGTGCCGGTGACCGCGAGCCAGGGCGCGGCGTCCGGGCCGCGCAGCCGCCAGGCCAGCTCGACGTCGCCCCAGACGGGGACGCCGGCCCGCTCGGCGGCGGTGAACAGCGGCTTGTCGGGCTTCCAGCCCGGTGCGGTGACGATCAGTTCGGTGCCGTCGGGCAGGGTCGCTCCGTCACCGAGGCGCACGGTGATGCCGAGCGCCCGGAGTTCGGCGGCCTGCGCGCGGGCGCGGTCGTCGTCGCCGTCGTTGACGACGGTGACCCGCGCGCCGAGCCCGTGCAGGACCCTGGCCGCCGGGATGCCGGAGACGCCGAGCCCGGCGACGGTGACGTTCTTCCCCTGCCAGTCGGTCACTTGTCCGCTGCCCATCCCGCGTAGAAGAGGCCCAGTCCGACGATCACGCAGATGCCCTGGATGATCCAGAAGCGGACCACCACGAGGACTTCGGACCAGCCCTTGAGTTCGAAGTGGTGCTGCAGTGGCGCCATCCGGAAGACGCGCTTGCCGGTCATGCGGAAGGAGCCGACCTGGATCACCACGGACATGGTGATCAGGACGAACAGGCCGCCGAGGATGGCGAGTAGCAGCTCGGTGCGGGAGCAGATGGCGAGGCCCGCGAGCACGCCGCCGAGCGCGAGCGAACCGGTGTCGCCCATGAAGATCTTGGCCGGTGAGGTGTTCCACCACAGGAAGCCGAGGCAGGCGCCCATCAGCGCCGAGGAGACGACGGCGAGGTCGAGGGGGTCGCGCACCTCGTAGCAGGCGCCCGGGTTGGTCAGGGTTTGGGCGTTGGCGCAGGACTCCTGGAACTGCCAGACGCCGATGAAGGTGTAGGCGCCGAAGACGAGGACGGAGGCGCCGGTGGCCAGGCCGTCCAGACCGTCCGTCAGGTTCACGCCGTTCGACATCGCCAGGATCATGAACAGCGCCCAGACCACGAACAGCACCGGGCCGATCGTCCAGCCGAAGTCCGTGATGAACGACAGCTTGGTGGAGGCCGGGGTGTTGCCGCGGTTGTCCGCGAACTGCAGGGAGAGCACCGCGAAGGCGATGCCGACGATGAGCTGGCCGGCCATCTTCGCCTTGGCCCGCAGGCCCAGCGAACGCCGCTTGACGATCTTGATGTAGTCGTCGAGGAAGCCGACCAGGCCCATGCCCGCCATCAGGCCCAGCACCAGCAGACCGGAGAAGGTGGGCTGGTAGCCGGTGATGACCTTGCTGAGGAAGTACGCGGCGATCGTCGCGAAGATGAACGCGATGCCGCCCATGGTGGGCGTGCCGCGCTTGCTGTGGTGCTCGCGCGGGCCGTCGTCCCGGATGTACTGGCCGTAGCCCTTGCGGGCCAGCAGCTTGATCAGCAGCGGGGTGCCGACCAGGGTGAGGAACAGGCCAATGACCCCTGCGAACAGGATCTGCTTCATCATCGGGCGGCAACCTCACCCTCGGCACCGGTCCCGAGCAGCGCCTCGGCGACGCTCTCCAGACCGACCGACCGGGACGCCTTCACGAGTACGACGTCTCCCGGGCGCAGCTCGCTGCGCAACAGGTCGATCGCCGCCTGTGCGTCGGACACGTGCACCGACTCCTCACCCCACGAACCCTCGTTATATGCGCCCAGTTGCAGCCAGGACGCTTCCCTGCCCCCGACCGCGACGAGCTTGCTGACGTTGAGCCGGACGGCGAGCCGTCCGACCGCGTCGTGCTCGGCGAGCGCCTCGTCCCCGAGCTCGGCCATCTTGCCGAGCACCGCCCACGTGCGGCGCCCCTTGCCGATGGCCGCGAGCGCGCGCAGGGCGGCCCGCATGGACTCGGGGTTCGCGTTGTAGGCGTCGTTGACGACCGTCACGCCGTCCGGACGCTCGGTGACCTCCATCCGCCAGCGGGAGAGGGAGCCCGCCTCGGAGAGCGCGACGGCGATCTCGTCTGCGGACATGCCCAGCTCGTGGGCGACGGCGGCCGCGGCGAGCGCGTTCGACACGTGGTGCTCACCGTACAGGCGCATGGTCACATCACTTGCACCGGAGGGTGTGCGAAGCCTGAAGGAGGGCTGTCCGCTGTCCGTGAGTCGCACGTTCTCGGCGGACACGTCCGCTTCGCCGGACTCTCCGAAGAGGAGCACCTTCGCCTTCGTACGGGATGCCATGGCCCGTACGAAAGGGTCGTCCGCGTTGAGGATCGCCGTGCCGCCCTCGTCGGCCGCGGGGAGGGCCTCGACGAGTTCGCCCTTGGCCTGCGCGATCTGCTCACGGCCGCCGAACTCGCCGATGTGGGCGCTGCCGACGTTGAGGACGAGGCCGATCCGCGGGGGCGTCAGTTCGGTGAGGTGGCGGATGTGGCCGATGCCGCGGGCGCCCATCTCCAGCACCAGGAAACGGGTTTCCGCGGTCGCGCTGAGCGCGGTGAGCGGCAGCCCGATCTCGTTGTTGAGGGAGCCCGGGGTGAACACGGTGGGCGCCTTGCGCCGCAGCACCTGGGCGATGAGGTCCTTCGTGCTGGTCTTGCCCGCGGAGCCGGTGAGGGCGACGAGGGTGGCGCCGAGCCGGGCGACGACGTGCCGGGCGAGGGCGCCGAGGGCGGCCTGCACGTCCGGTACGACGATCGCGGGGACGCCGACCGGGCGGGACGCCAGTACGGCCGCCGCGCCCGCCGCCACGACCGCTTCCGCGAAGTCGTGGCCGTCCACGCGCTCGCCGGCGAAGGCGACGAAGAGGCTGCCGGGCTCCACCTCGCGGGAGTCCCGGACGACCGGCCCGGTGACCTGCACGGAGGGGTCCGGTATGTCGTGCGTCTGCCCGCCGACGACTTCTGCGATCTCGGCGAGGGAGAGGGCGATCACAAGTTCATCCCCTGGATCATGCGGGATTTCATCCCTGGGTCTTCTGGATGGCTTCGCGAAGCACCTGGCGGTCGTCGAAGGGACGGACCACTCCGGCGATGTCCTGGCCCTGCTCGTGGCCCTTGCCCGCGACCAGCACGGTGTCGCCGGGCTCCGCGCGGGCGACGGCGGCGGCGATGGCCGCGGCCCGGTCCTCGAAGACCTGGACCTCGCCGCGCTCGTGCGCGGGCACGGACGCCGCGCCCTGGAGCATGGCCGCGAGGATCGCGAGCGGGTCCTCGGAGCGGGGGTTGTCCGACGTCAGTACGGCGGTGTCGGCGAGCCGGGCAGCGGCGGCGCCCATCGGCCCGCGCTTGGTGGTGTCCCGGTCGCCGCCGCAGCCGAGCACGATGTGGATGCGGCCCTCGGTGACCTTGCGCAGGGCGCGCAGCACCGATTCGACGGCGTCGGTCTTGTGGGCGTAGTCGACGACCGCGAGGTAGGGCTGCCCGGCGTCCACGCGCTCCAGCCGGCCCGGCACGCCCGGCACGGCGGCCACGCCGTCGGCGGCGGTCTGCGGGTCGAGTCCGGCGACGGCCAGGGCGGCGATCGCGGCGAGGGTGTTCGCCACGTTGAACGGCCCGGCGAGCGGCGACGTGGCGGCGATCCGCTCGCCCTTGGGGCCGATCGCGGTGAACGTGGAGTCCAGCGGCCCGACCCGGACGTCCTCGGCGCGCCAGTCGGCGTCCGGGTGGCCCTCGGCGGAGAAGGTGACGACCGGGACGGTGGCTTCCCCGGCGAGCCTGCGGCCGTACTCGTCGTCGACGTTGACCACGCCGAGCCTGCTGCGTTCCGGTGTGAACAGCTGCGCCTTGGCCTGGAAGTAGTCCTCCATGCCGGAGTGGAACTCCATGTGTTCCGGGCTGAGGTTGGTGAAGACGGCGACGTCGAAGACGCAGCCGTCGACCCGGCCGAGCACGAGCGCGTGGCTGGAGACCTCCATGGCGACGGCCTCGACGCCGCGTTCGCGCATGACGGCGAACAGGGCCTGCAGGTCGGTCGCTTCGGGCGTGGTGCGCTCGGACTTGATGCGCTCGTCGCCGATGCGCATCTCCACCGTGCCGATCAGGCCCGTGGAGTGGGCCGTGCGCAGGCCGCCCTCGACGAGGTAGGCGGTGGTGGTCTTGCCGGAGGTGCCGGTGATGCCGATCTGGAGCAGGTCGCTTCCGGGCCGGCCGTAGATGGTGGCGGCCAGCTCGCCCATCCGGGCCCGCGGGTCGGCGACGACCAGCACCGGCAGGCCGGTGGCGGCCGCGCGGTCGGCGCCCGTCGGGTCGGTCAGCACGGCGGCGGCGCCGAGGCCGGCGGCCTGCGTGACGAAGTCGGCGCCGTGCGCGCGGGCGCCGGGCAGTGCGGCGTACAGGTCGCCGGGGCGGACCGCGCGCGAGTCGTGGGTGATGCCCGAGACCTCGACCGCGCGGTCCGTCCGCGGCTGCTCGGCACCCAGCTGACCGGCGAGTTCCGCGAGAGGTGTGGCGGTGACCCGCTCCGGCCGGGGCGGTCCCGGATGGCTCACGGGGTGGCCCTTCTGGGTGGTTTGGGACTGATCAGCGTGTGGCACGGCGGTGAGCGTACCGGGCGTACCCGCCCTGGAGCGAAGTGAGGGGCCGGGGTCGCTGTGGTTCCCGGGGCCGGGGGTGATCGTTGTCACGAGGTGTTCCTGGGTGGTTCCGTGCCGACCGGGTGCGACCGGTCAGGGGTGCGGGCTGATCAGGGCTGGTAGGTGACGGGGAGCCGGGCGGGCGGGGCGCCGGTCGGCGGCACCTGGAGGGTCTTCAGGGCGAACTCCATGACCTGCTTGTAGACCGGTCCGCAGATCTGGCCGCCGAAGTAGCTGCCTCTCGTGGCGTTCTGGATGGCGCAGTAGACGGTGACGCGGGGCTTGTCGGCGGGCGCGAACCCGGCGAACGACGAGGTGTAGCCGTGGTACTTGCCGGTGGCCGGATCCACACGGTTGGCCGTGCCGGTCTTGCCCGCCACGCGGTACCCGGGGATCCGCGCCTTGGTGCCGGTGCCCTCCTCGTCGTCCACCACCGACTCCAGCATCTGGGCGAGGGTCTTCGCCGTCTTCGGGCTCACGACCCGCGTCTTCTTCGGTTTCGGGGCGGGTGTGAAGCGCCCGTCGGCGCCCTTCGTGCCGCGCACCAGGCTGGGGTCGACGCGTACGCCGCCGTTGGCGATGGTCGAGTAGACGGACGCCGCCTGCATCGCGTTGATGGACACGCCCTGGCCGAAAGGAATCGTGTACTGCTGCGAGGTGGACCACTGGTCGGGCGGGGCGAGGATGCCCTTGGTCTCGCCGGGGAAGCCGAGCCCGGTGTAGCTGCCGAGACCGAACTTGCGCAGGTACGAGTACAGGACGCGGTTGGACTCCCGCTGGGTCGTGCCGAGCTGGCCGGTGGCCAGGATGGTGCCGATGTTGCTGGACTTGGCGAGGACGCCGTTGAGCGTGAGGTACCAGGTCGGGTGGTCCACGTCGTCCTTGAACAGCCGGTCGCCCCGGTGCAGCCGGTTGGGCACGACGACGCGCGTCATGGGCGTGGCGGCATGCTCCTCCAGCACGGCCGCCATCGACATGACCTTGGCGGTGGAGCCGGGCTCGTAGGCGTCCTGGAGGGCCGCGTTGCCCAGCGCCTCGGGGCTCGCGGTGGACAGGTCGTTCGGGTCGAAGCCGGGCGCGTTGGCCATGGCAAGGATCTCGCCGGTCCGGGTGTCCTGGACGATCACGTAGCCGCGGTCCGCCCGGGACTTCCTGACCTGCTCGGAGATGGCGTCCTGCGCGGCCCACTGGATGTCGCGGTCGATGGTCAGCTCGACGTCGCTGCCGGGCACGGCGGGCGTCTCGTTCGAGCCTACGGTGGGGACCTGCCGGCCGCCGGACTGGGCGTAGCGGATCTTGCCGTCCTTGCCGGCGAGCTGCTTGTCGAGCTGCGACTCGATGCCGCCGCCGCCCTTGCCCTCGCTGTTGACCCAGCCCAGTATCCCGGCGGCGAGGTCGCCGTTCGGGTACACGCGCTTGCTGCTGGGGTCGGCGAAGACGCCCGCGAGGACGTTGACGGTGGCCTTGTCCTTCTCCGCCTTCTTCGCGAGCGCGCTCTTGAGGTCCTTGATCTGGTTCCAGACCTGGGGGGTGCGGCTGCGGGCGAGCCGGACGTAGCGCAGGTCCTTCTTCGCGGGCCGCAGCTTCCGCGCGAGGTCGCCCTGGTCGAGTCCGAGGATCGGCGCCAGCAGGGCCGCCGCCTGTTCGGGCCCGTCGCCGATCTCGAGCTGCTCGCGCGTGAACATCGTCGGGTCGGCCGTGATGTCGTACGCGTCCACGCTGGCCGCGAGGGCCACGCCGTTGCGGTCGGTGATGCCGCCGCGCTCGGCGGCCAGGGTGTGCACGACGTACCGGTTCTGCTGGGCCTTGGCGCTGTAGGTGCTCGCGTCGACGGCCTGCACCTGGAGCAGCCGCAGGGTGAACGCGATCAGCACGAGGGTGAGCGCGACGCCGACCAGGCGCAGCCGGGGGCGTGGGCTGCCCAGGCGGATGACGCGCGGGGAGGCCGGGCGGGGCGGGCGGGGGCGGCGGACGGCCGGGCGGGCGGCGGCTTTGCGGGGCCGGGCGCCGCCGGGGCGGGCGGGCCGGGCGGGTCCGGGCACGCGGCGGCGGGGCGGTTCCCTGTCGGACACTTCCGTCACCTGCCGGGGGTCGGGGTCATGGCGGGCCCTACGGGGCCCTGGGGCGTCGGGGCGGGCGTGGGACCGGTGGCCGGTCCCTCGGTGGGCTGCGCCGCGGGCGGCAGGAGGAGGGGCATGGTGTGCGACGTCCGCCGGTCGGCGGCGGGGCCCGGGACGCCCTTGATACGGCCGTCGGGGCCGAGGAAGGCCGGGTCCCCGCCGGGGATCATGCCGAGCTCGCGGGCGCGGCGCTGGAGGGCGTCGGGTGCGGAGTAGGCGTCGACGTCCCGCTGGAGCGCCTGCTCCTCGTCGGTCAGCTCCTGCGTCTGCCGCTGCAGGTCGTCCAGCCGGAACGAGCCCTCGCTGAGGGCGGAGTTCAGCACCAGCAGCCCGATCAGGCCGCCGCCCAGCAGCAGGACGACGAGCAGCACGAACGGGGTACGGGCAGCCTGGCGGCCCTGCCCGGTCGGGAACAACTGGGCGAGCCGGGCCGCCCTGCCCCTCAGCTCGGGTTTCCGCCCGAGCAGGGGTTTTCCGGCCGACGGCACCCGCGCGCCCGCCCCGGACCTCGCGCTCGACCGCGCCTTGCCGGTGAGTTGGGTCTTCCTACTCACGCGCCCTCCCCCGGGTCCGGTTTCCGAACCGACCGTGCGGCACCCGCCTCACTCCACGTCCTCCCTGATGCGCTCGGCCCCGCGCAGGCGGGCGGGCGCCGCCCGGCGGTTCGCCGCGACCTCTTCCTCGCTGGGAAGTTCGGCACCGCGGGTCAGCAGCTTGAGCCGGGGCTGGTAGCGCTCGGGCACGACGGGCAGCCCGGGCGGCGCGGTGGTGGCGGCGCCGGCCGCGAAGACCTGCTTGACCAGCCGGTCCTCCAGCGAGTGGTACGACAGCACGGCGATCCGCCCGCCGACGTCGAGGGCCCGCACGGCGGCCGGAACGGCCCGCTCCAGGACCGCCAGCTCGCCGTTGACCTCGATGCGCAGCGCCTGGAAGGTGCGCTTGGCCGGGTTGCCGCCGGTGCGCTTGGCGGCCTGCGGCAGCGCGTCGCGGATCAGCTCCACCAGCCGCGCGCTGTTGCTGAACGGCTCCTTCTGGCGTTCGCGCACGACGGCGGCCACGATCCGCTTGGCCTGCTTCTCCTCGCCGTACGCGCGCAGGATGCGGACGAGTTCGCCCGGCGGGTAGGTGTTGAGGACCTCGGCGGCGCTGACGCCGGTCGTCTGGTCCATGCGCATGTCCAGCGGGGCGTCCTGGGCGTAGGCGAAGCCGCGGCCGGCCTCGTCGAGCTGCATGGAGGAGACACCGAGGTCGAACAGGACGCCTTGCACGCGCGGGATGCCGAGCCGGTCGAGCACCTCGGGGAGTTCGTCGTACACGGCGTGCACCAGGGTGGCGCGCTCCCCGTACGGGGCGAGCCGCTCGGCGGACAGCCGCAGCGCCTCCTTGTCCCGGTCCAGGGCGACGAGCCGCGCCCCGGGGAACCGGTGCAGCAGGGCCTCGCTGTGGCCGCCGAGGCCGAGGGTGCAGTCGACGACGACCGCTCCCGGCCGCTCCAGGGCGGGCGCCAGCAGATCCAGGCACCGCTGGAGCATCACCGGGACGTGTCGACTCTCGCTCAAGGGGCCCTCTCAGATCCGGCGCCGCCGTCCGCACCGCCGGGCCCCGCCCGCTCGCCAAGAGGAGGCCGGCCGGCGCCGGAAGCGTCAGCCGACCGGGGAGCGGGGGAGGCCGAGCCGTACGTACGCGCCGCGCACGCGGGGAGATCTCCGGACGTCGTGCCGGGGTCTCCGGAAGAATTCAGTCCAGCAGGGAGAGCCTCGCCTCCCGCTTCGCGTCACTTTAGTCCACCCTGTCGCCCGGTCAATCAACCGGCCTGCGCGTCGCGGCCCCGGTCGCGGGGCGAACCCTCCGGCGCGGGAACGAAGGGGAACATCACCCGGCCGGCGGCAGGGTCACCACCCTTGTGGGTTAGCTCACAACAAGACGCAATGGCGTTCTTTGTCCCCTCTCACAGCGAGCCGCGAGCACGCGTGACCATTACCGTCGTCCGCATGACGACTTCTGCACCCGTACCCGCAGGCTCCGAGGCCGCCATCGCCCCCGGCTCCGTCACCGACCGTCTCGTCGAGGCGAACCAGCGGTACGCCGCCGCGTTCACCGCCCCCAGCACGGACGCCCGCCCCGTCCAGCGTGTCGCCGTGGTGGCCTGCATGGACGCCCGTCTCGACCCGCACGCGGCGCTCGGCCTGGAACTCGGCGACTGCCACACCATCCGCAACGCGGGCGGCGTGGTCACCGACGACGTGATCCGCTCCCTCACCATCAGCCAGCGCGCCCTCGGCACGCGCAGCGTGGTCCTCATCCACCACACCGGCTGCGGCCTGGAGACCCTCACCGAGGACTTCCGGCACGATCTGGAGATGGAGGTCGGCCAGCGTCCCGCCTGGGCGGTGGAGTGCTTCCAGGACGCCGCGCAGGACGTGCGCCAGTCGATGCAGCGAGTGCGCACCTCGCCGTTCCTGCTGCACACCGACGACGTCCGCGGCTTCGTCTTCGACCTGAAGACGGGCCTGCTGAACGAGGTCGACCCCGCCTGACCAGGCCACCCGCCCCGGAAACGGCACACCGCGCATGGCGCGAAAGGTGTTAAGACCCGACATATCGCGGCCAGTTGTCCACAGGCGAGTGACACGAAACGGTAACGGCAGCAAGAATGCGGGTGTGGCGTCGCGCGGGACCTCTCCCGCGAGGTGTCCGTGTTCGGGGTGGGCCGGTCCGCACCACAGAGCGTCGGCCCGGGATGTTCGAGGTACCCCCTGCTCACGCGTGAGCGCGGGGAAGGGCCGAGGAGGGCCGGGTGACGACCTATGACGATCGAGCGAGCCATGGAGGTCTCCCCACCGGAGTAGGTGCGACGGTGGGGGAGGATCTGACCGCCGTGGTGGAGCGCGTGCGCGCTTCGGTGGAGAGCGTGATCGAGGGCAAGCCGGAGGTCGTACGGCTCTCGCTGACCGTGCTGCTCGCCGAGGGACACCTGCTGATCGAGGACGTCCCGGGAGTCGGCAAGACGATGCTGGCCAAGGCCCTGGCGCGGTCCATCGACTGCTCGGTGCGCCGCATCCAGTTCACGCCGGACCTGCTGCCGTCGGACATCACCGGTGTGTCCATCTGGGACCAGCAGCGCTCCGACTTCGAGTTCAAACCGGGCGCGATCTTCGCGCAGGTGGTGATCGGCGACGAGATCAACCGCGCCTCGCCCAAGACCCAGTCCGCGCTCCTCGAATCCATGGAGGAGCGGCAGGTCACCATCGACGGCAAGACGTACGAGCTGCCCAGCCCCTTCATGGTGGTGGCGACGCAGAACCCGGTCGAGATGGAGGGCACCTACCCGCTGCCCGAGGCGCAGCGCGACCGCTTCATGGCGCGCGTCTCCATCGGCTACCCCAGCGCGGAGGCCGAGCTCCAGATGCTCGACGTCCACGGCGGGGTCAACCCGCTGGACGACCTCCAGCCGGTGGCGCACGCGCACGAGGTCCTGAAGCTGATCGAGGCGGTGCGCGGCGTGCACGTCGCCGAACCGGTCCGGCGGTACGCGGTGGACCTGGTCGCCGCCACCCGCACCCACCCCGACCTCAGACTCGGCGCCTCCCCGCGCGCGACGCTGCACCTGCTGCGCGCGGCGAAGGCGTCCGCGGCCCTCAGCGGCCGGGAGTACGCGCTGCCGGACGACGTCCAGGCGCTCGCCGTCGCCGTCCTCGCGCACCGCCTGCTGCCCACCGCCCAGGCCCAGCTCAACCGGCGCACCGCGGAGCAGGTCGTCCAGGAGATCCTCCAGCACACGCCGGTGCCCGCCACCCCGCAGTCGCAGGGCGGCTACGGCCTGGGCCGCGGCGCACCGGCGTACGGCCGGCAGCCGCCGCGGGCGCTGTGATGACCTCCCCGGCCCCGGGGGGCGCCGGCTTCGCGGAGAGCGAGGGCGGCGACAAGGGCGGCGTCCGTACGGCGCTGTCCGGCCTGACCACCCGTGGCCGCTCCTTCCTGGCGGCCGGTGTCGCGGCGGCCGTGTGCGCGTACGTCCTCGGGCAGAGCGACCTGCTCCGGGTCGGTCTGCTGCTGGCGGTGCTGCCGCTGGTGTGCGCGACGGTCCTGTACCGCACGCGGCACCGGGTCGCGGGCAGCCGCCGGCTCTCCCCCGCGCGCGTGCCCGCCGGCAGCGAGACCCGTGTCCATCTGCGGATGGACAACGTCACGCGGCTGCCCACGGGCCTGCTGATGCTCCAGGACCGGGTGCCCTACGTGCTCGGCCCGCGTCCCCGCTTCGTGCTGGACCGGGTGGAGGCGGGCGGGCGCCGCGAGGTGTCCTACCGGGTCCGCTCCGACCTGCGCGGACGCTATCCGCTGGGCCCGCTTCAGCTGCGGCTGACCGACCCGTTCGGGATGTGCGAGCTGACCCGGTCCTTCTCGGCGTACGACACGCTGACGGTGATCCCGCGCGTGGAGCCGCTGCCGCCGGTGCGGCTGGGCGGCGAGGCCAAGGGGTACGGCGACGGACGGCAGCGCTCCCTGGCGCTGGCCGGCGAGGACGACGTGATCCCGCGCGGTTACCGCTACGGCGACGACCTGCGCCGCGTGCACTGGCGCTCCACCGCGCGCTACGGCGAGCTGATGGTGCGCCGCGAGGAGCAGCCGCAGCGGGCCCGCTGCACGGTGCTGCTCGACACCCGGGCCGTCGCCTTCCGGGGCGCGGGTCCCGACTCGGCGTTCGAGTGGGCGGTGTCGGGCGCCGCGTCCGTGCTGGTGCACATGCTGGAGCGGGGTTTTTCGGTGCGGCTGCTGACGGACACCGGGAGTTCGGTTCCCGGCGAGGGCTCGGACGGTTTCGCGGGCGCCAGCCAGGAGGCGGCGGACGCGGCCGGGATGATGATGGACACCCTCGCGGTGATCGACCACTCCGACGGCGCCGGCCTGTCCCGGGCGTACGACGTGCTGCGCGGCGGGAGCGAGGGGCTGCTGGTCGCCTTCATCGGCGACCTGGACGAGCAGCAGGCGGCGGTGGCCGCGCGGATGCGGCACCGCAGCGGGGCCGCGGTCGCCTTCCTGCTGGACAGCAACGCGTGGGGGCGGGAACCCAGCGACGTGGCCGGTCCGTTGCACGAGAGCGGGCACCGGCTGCGGATGCTGCGCGAGGCGGGCTGGACGGCCGTGGCCGTGCCGCGGGGCGCCTCGCTGGACGAGATGTGGCGGCAGGCGGACCGGGAGCGCACCGGTGCCGTCGCGGGCAGTGGCGGGGAGGGGCGGTCATGAGCGGTCGGGCACGGCTGGCGCTGTGCGCCTGGGCGGCGACGCTGATGGCCGCGGGCGCCCTGCTGCCCCTGGTCGATCCGGCCACGTGGATCCTTCAGGCGGGCTTCCTGCTGGCGGTGCAGACGGGCGTGGGCATGGCGACGCGCCGGGTGCCGCTGGCCCGTCCGCTGACCGTGGCCGTGCAGGCGCTCGTCTCGCTGGTGATGCTCACCCTGGTCTTCGCGCGGGAGCAGGCCGTCGCGGGTCTGGTCCCGGGCCCGGAGGCCTTCGCCCACTTCGCCGACCTGCTCCAGCGGGGCGTGGACGACGTCGGGCGGTACGCGATCCCGGCGCCGCTGTCCGGCGGCATCCGGCTGATGCTCGTCGGCGGCGTGCTGGTGATCGGGCTGCTGGTGGACGCCGTGGCGGTCACGTACCGCAGCGCGGCCCCGGCCGGGCTGCCGCTGCTCGCGCTGTACTCGGTGGCGGCGGGGCTGTCCGACGGCGGCGCCGACTGGGTGTGGTTCCTGGTCGCGGCGACGGGCTATCTGGTGCTGCTGCTGGCCGAGGGGCGCGACCGGCTCTCCCAGTGGGGCCGGGTGTTCGGCGGCGCTCCGCGCGTCCCGGGCGGCGAGTCGCGCGCCCTGTCCCCGGTGCGCACCGGGCGGCGCATAGGCGTGGTCGCGCTGGGCGTGGCCCTGGTGGCACCGCTCGGGCTGCCCGCCATGAACGGCGGCCTGCTGGACGCCGCCGGAGCGGGCGTCGGCGCGGGCTCGGGCGGCGGCGGCACGATCTCCGCGGTGAACCCGCTGGTGTCCCTGCGCGACAGTCTGAACGTGGACGAGGACCGCACGGTCCTGACCCTGCGGACCGAGACGGAGGACGTCTCCGACCTCTACCTGCGGATCGTGTCGCTCGACGACTTCGACGGCACCACGTGGAAGCCGGCCAAGCGGGAGATCACGGCCGTGCCGGAGGACGGCTTCCCGGCGCCTCCCGGCCTCGGACCGGACGTGAAGCGCACCGAGTTCGACACGACGATCTCCGCGGCCGGCTGGTACGCCCAGGACTGGCTGCCCATGCCGTACCCGCCGAGCGGCGTCCGGATCCGCGGCGACTGGCGGTACGAGCCGGAGGGCATGACCCTGGTCGGCGACCACGGGCAGAACACGCGCGGTCTGGCGTACCGGGTGTCGAGCCTGGACGTGCAGCCGACGGCGGAGCAGCTCGCCGCCGCGCCGGCGCCGCCCACGTCGCTGACGAAGGAGTTCACGAAGCTGCCGGACTCGCTGCCCGAGGTGGTGGCCCGCACGGCCCAGCAGGTCACCGAGGGCGCGGCGAACCCCTACGAGCAGGCGGTCAAGCTCCAGGACTACTTCTCCGTGACCGGCGACTTCGAGTACGACACCCGGGTCCAGGTCGGCAGCGGGTCGCAGGCCATCGCCCGCTTCCTGCGCGACAAGCAGGGCTTCTGCGTGCACTTCTCCTTCGCGATGGCGTCCATGGCCCGCTCGCTGGGGATACCGGCCCGGGTCGCGGTGGGCTTCGCGCCGGGCACCCCGCAGGCCGACGGCACGGTGTCGGTGGGCCTGAAGGACGCGCACGCCTGGCCGGAGCTGTACTTCGAGGGCGTGGGCTGGACCCGTTTCGAGCCGACGCCGAGCCGTGGTACGACCCCGGCGTACACGGTGCCGGACACGCCGGGCAGCACGCTGCCGAACCAGGCCCGGCCGTCGGAGTCGGCGTCGACGGCGCCGTCCGCGGCTCCCTCCAGGAGCGAGGGCTGCACAGTGGAGCAGAAGCGGCTCGACGGCGCCTGCCCGACCGAGTCCTCGCAGGCGGCGCCGGCCGTGGACGGCGGCGGGCCGAAGTGGTGGGTGGTGCTGCTGTGGGTGCTGGGCGGGCTCGCCGCGGCGGTGCTCCCCTTCGCCCCGATGCTGTGGCGGCTGCGTACGCGGGCCGTGCGGCTCGGCGGGCACGGCCGCTCCGAGGAGGGTGCGGCGGCTCACACCCTGGCGGTGTGGCAGGAGCTGACCGACACGGCGTGGGACTTCGGGATCGCGCCGGACGAGTCGCAGACGCCGCGCGGGGCAGCCGCCCGGATCGTCAGGCTGGGGCAGCTCGACGGGGATGCCGCGTCGTCGGTGCACCGGGTGGCGGGCGCCGTGGAGCAGGTTCTCTACGCGCCCCGGCCGCATCCGGTGCCGGGCCTCGCGGACGACGTGCGCCGGGTGATCGCCGGTCTGACGGCCGCGGCGAGCCGCGGTACGTGGCTGCGCGCGGAATTCGCGCCGCGTTCGACCGTGCGGGTGGTGTGGGTGGCATCGGCGTGGTGGACGGGCGTCAAGCGCCGCGCCGCGGCGGTCCGCCCGGCACTGCGCAGGCCGACGGGACAGCAGGGCTGAGGAGCGGCCGGGCGGCGCGCTGCCGCCCGGCGACACGCACGTGAGGGGGTGACCACCGGATGCCGGTGGTCACCCCCTCACGTGTGTCGTATGTGCAGGGGAGTCACAGGCCGGGCTAATGGCCCTGTTCGTCGCGGCGCCGCTGCCAGCGCTCCTCGATGCGGTCCATCATGGAGCGGCGCTGCCTGCCCTGGCGGCGCGCTGCCGGGGCACCGGCGGCCGGCTGTTCACCCGGCTTGGGTGCCTTGCGCCAGCCGGTCACGGCGAGGACGGCGCAGCCGAGCATCACAAGGAAGCCGACGACGCTGAGCCAGACCTGCTTGGCGACCATACCGGCCATGAGGAGCGCAATACCTACGAGGAAGCCGGCAACCGCCTGGTAGACCCGCCGCCGGGTGTACGTGCGCAGCCCGCTTCCCTCGAGCGCCGACGCGAACTTGGGATCTTCGGCGTACAGCGCTCGCTCCATCTGCTCGAGCATGCGCTGCTCGTGCTCCGAGAGCGGCACGGAGTCCTCCTCATCGTGCAGTCGCCGGGGCGACCCGGGGGGGTCTCTTCAGGATAGGCAGGGAATCGCCCCCGTGAAACCCGCCCCTCTGCGCCAATTGGCCAACCGGAACCCGCCATGGACGTCCCGGCCGCTGAAGCTTCCATTCCCCAGCCACCGGCCCGTCATGCCGGACGGTCTCCCTCGATCATACGGCGCCGCGCCGCCGTTCGGGGGGCCTGTGGCGTACTCCATGTGCCATCGATGCGCTGATCAGCGGCGCACGAGGCGGGCCTGCTCAGGCCTCGTGCGTCCCTCTAGTCTCACCGAGCACATGGAGCTGTGTGGCCACGGAGTGGAACGCCGCAAGCCCGGCCGCCGCCTCCTCCAGCTTCAGCAGCGCCTCCAGGGCACCGGGCTCGGTGTCCACCAGCACGCCGGGCACGAGGTCGGCGAAGACCCGCACGCCGTGCACGGCGGTCACCTCGAGACCGGCCCCCTCGACCAGTCCGGTGAGCTGCTCGGCGGTGAAGCGGCGCGGCACCGGGTCGCCCTCGCCCCAGCGGCCGTCCGGGTCGCCGAGGGCCTGCCGGGCCTCCTTGAAGTGGCCGGCAAGGGCCCGGGCCAGCACCGCGCCGCCGAGGCCCGCGGCGAGCAGGCTGAGGACGCCCTCGGCACGCAGGGCGGCGACCGCGTTGCGGACGCCCTCGGCCGGGTCGTCGACGTATTCGAGGACGCCGTGGCAGAGCACGGCGTCGTACCCGCCGCGCTCCACGACGCCGAAGAGGCCGTGGACGTCGCCCTGGACACCCCGTACGCGGTCGGCGACGTCCGCCTCGGCGGCGCGGCGCTCCAGCGCGAACAGCGCGTTCGGGCTGGGGTCGACGACGGTGACGCGGTGGCCGAGGCTGGCGGCGGACACGGCGAACTTTCCGCTGCCGCCGCCGGTGTCGAGGACGTCCAGCACCGGGCGGCCCGTGGCCTTGGCCCGGCGGTCCAGGGCGTCCTGGAGGACCTCCCAGACCACGGCGGTACGCAGTGAGGCGCGGGACCGGGAGGAGCCGGAGTGCGGCGACGCCGTTCGATGGGGGTGGGAGACGGGCGGGCGCATCGGGTCCGACACGGCAGTTGACTCCTCGGCACGGCACCGCCCGGTGGACGGCGGAGCGAACGGGCACCCCTCCCGGTCCGGAGTGCGGGCGGGCAGGGCTTCAGGCGCCCTCCACCCTATTGCCTCCAGTGCCCTGCCCTGGTCACCCCGGGCGCCGTGCCGCCCGGGCGCCCGGCGGGTGCCGTCAGCCCGCGTCCGGCATGTCCCGGTCCGGGCCGGCACCCCGGCCGCGCCGCTCCGGCTGGTCGGTGTCCGCGCGCGGCTGGGGCAGGACCGGCTGGAGGACGAGCATCCGCTCCACCAGGCGCAGGAACATCGCCACGTCCCGTATCAGGTCGTCGGCGTCCCGGCTGCTCGCCGCGCCCTCGATGCCCGCCTCCGCCCGGGCGCGGCGCGGGGCTCCCGAGGCGAACAGCGCGCTCCACTCGGAGAGCTCGGGCGCGATCTCGGGGAGCACGTCCCAGGCGCTCCTGATGCGGGCGCGGGCCCGGGGGGTGGTCTCCGGGCGCCCGTGCGCGGCGAGGACGGCGGCGGCGGTGCGCAGGGCGGCGAGGTGGGCCGTCGCGTACCGCTCATTGGGTGTGTCGAGGGTCGTGGCCTCGTCCAGGCCGGCGCGGGCCTTGGCGAGCAGGTCGAGGGCGGCGGGCGGTGCCGTGGCGCGGCGGAGCACGGGGTGCACGTCGGTGGCGGGGCCGGTCAGTGAGGGGGCAGGGCCGGTGGCGCGGCGCCGGCGGGCGGCTGCTGCGGACGAGCTGGCCATGACGAACCTCCTGTCGTCTGTGTGACGGCACGCCCTCGTACGAGGTGCCGTATGTGCCCATCGTGAGGTATGGCACTGACAATCCGTTCTGACCTGCGGTTTTGCTTCGATCGCAAGTTCGGGCTAATTTTTGCACTGACCAGTCAGCTCAAAAGAGTGAGTGCGAGGAGGGGGCGCCGTGCACGGAATCGCGGTCACGGCCCGGGACTTCGGGCTCCGGGGGCCTCGCGGCTGGGCGTTCCGGGGGGTCGGCTTCGACGCGGAACCCGGTTCGCTGATCACGGTCGTGGGGCCCTCGGGGTCCGGCCGTACCTGCCTGCTGCTCGCGCTCACCGGGCGGATGAAGGCGACGGAGGGCACGGCGGCCGTGGGCGAGGCCCGGCTGCCCGGGCGGATGCCGGCGGTCCGGCGCGTCAGCGCCCTCGCGCACGTCGCCGGGGTCGCCGAGCTGGACCCGGCCCTGACCGTGGGCGAGCACCTGCGGGAGCGGGCGCTGCTCCAGCGCCGCTTCGGCGGTTCGCCGCGCGCGCTGCTGCGTCCGCCCGCCGAGCGCCGGAGGGAGGCGGAGCTGCGGGTCGACGCCGCGCTGGCCGCCGCCGGCCTCGACCCGGCGGCGCTGCCCAAGGGCCTCCGGACCGCCGTGCGGGATGTGGAGCGGCTGGAGGCGCTGCGGCTGTCCGTCGCGCTCGCGCTCGTCGGCCGCCCGCGGCTGCTCGGCGTGGACGACACCGACCTGAAGCTGTCGCCCGCCGAGCGTGCCGAGGTGTGGTCGCTGCTGAGGTCGGTCGTCGACGGCGGCACGACGGTGGTGGCCGTGTGCGGTGAGGCTCCCGAGGGCGCGGTCGTCGTGCACACGCGGCCCGCGGCCGGCTCGGACGACGACAGCGGCAGCACCGGTGACGGCGGGAGCACCGGCGAGAGCGACGACGTAGCGAAGGAGGCGGCGGCCGATGCGCTCGCCGGGACTGGCCGCGCTTGAGCTGAGGCGCTTCGCGCGCGGCAGGCTGCCCAGGGCCGCGCTGGTCGCGCTGCTGGTGCTGCCCCTGCTGTACGGCGCGCTGTACCTGTGGTCCTTCTGGGACCCGTACGGCCGGCTGGACCGCATCCCCGTCGCGCTGGTGAACGACGACAAGGGCGCGAGCGCCGACGGCAAGCGGCTCACGGCGGGCGACGACATCGCCGAGGGGCTCCGCGAGAGCGGGACCTTCGACTGGCGGGAGGTCAGCGCCGCCGAGGCCCGCAGGGGCGTGGAGGACGGCACGTACTACCTGTCGCTCACCGTGCCCGCCGACTTCAGCAGGCGGATCGCGTCCAGTTCGGGGGACTCCCCCGCGACCGGCGCGCTGCAAGTGCGGACGAACGACGCCAACAACTACATCGTCGGGCAGATCTCGCGGACGGTCTTCGGCGAGGTACGGCAGGCCGCGTCCACGAAGGCGTCCCGGTCGTTCCTGGACCGGATCTTCATCTCGTTCTCCGGCATCCACGGCGAGACGGTGAGGGCCGCCCGGGGCGCCGACCGGCTCAAGGGCGGGATCGGCAAGGCGGAGAAGGGCTCGAAGGACCTCGCCGACGGGCTGGTGGACGCCGAGGCCGGCAGCGGCCGGCTGGCCAAAGGGCTGAAGAAGCTGCACACGGGCGCGGGCGACCTCCAGGCCGGTTCCCGGCAGGTCGCCGACGGCACGCAGCGGCTCGCCGACCTGGTCAACGGCATCACGGACAGGGCGGGCCCGTTCCTGAGGGACAACGAGAAGACCATCGGGGACACGGCACGGCTCGTCGCCGACTCCTCCGGCGCGATCCGCGGCAACCTCGACACGCTGGCCGAGCGGGCGCCCGGCGCCGCCCGGACGGCCCACGCCGCGTCCGGCACGCTGAGCGCGATCCACAGGACGCGCTGCGAAGACCCCGTACTCCCCGATCCGGCCTGCGCCGATCTGGCGAAGGCGAGGGACGCCGCGGCCGACGTGGCGGTCGTCGCGGACGGTCTCGACACGCTGATCGCCGGCCACAACGGCGACCTGAAGCAGCTCGACCGGCACCTCGCGGCCCTGCAGAAGCAGGCGCAGGCGCTCGCCGACCACGCGCCGCACCTGTCCGAGGACCTCGACAGCGCCGTCAAGAAGATCAACAAGCTGAACGAGGGCGCCGGGAAGGTCGCGGCGGGCGCCAAGAAGCTGAACAAAGGGCTCGGCGGCGCGGAGACCGGTGCGGCGGACCTGGACGAGGGCGTCGGCGCTCTCAGGACGGGCGCGCAGGACCTGAACGGCGGCATGTACAAGCTCGTCGACGGCTCCGGACGGCTCGCGGGCGGCCTGCACGCGGGCGCGGAGCAGATCCCCGACTACGGGGACGAGGACCGCGACCGGCGTACGGAGGTCATGGCGGACCCGGTCCGGCTGGTGTCCGAGGACCTGCACAAGGCGCCCAACTACGGCACCGGCTTCGCCCCGTACTTCATCCCGCTGTCCCTGTGGGTGGGCGCGATGGTGGCGTACATGGTGATCGCGCCGCTGAACCGGCGGGCACTCGCGGCAGGCGCCCCGGCATGGCGGATCGCGCTGGCCGGCTGGCTGCCGGTGGTGGCGATCGGGGTGCTCCAGACGGTGGCGCTGATGTCGGTGCTGCACTGGGCGGTCGGGCTGCGGATGGCGCGGGCGGCCGGCACGGTGGGCTTCCTGTTCCTGGTGACCGCGTGCTTCGCGGCGATCGTGCAGTGGCTGAACGCCCGCTTCGGCGCGGCGGGCCGGATCCTCGTCCTGGCGGCGCTGATGCTCCAGCTGACGTCGGCGGGCGGCACGTACCCCGTGCAGACCAGCCCCGGCTTCTTCAACGCGCTGCATCCCTTCCTGCCGATGAGCCACGTCGTGGACGCGCTGCGCAGGCTCATCACGGGCGGCGGACTCGGGCCGGTGTGGCAGGCGTGCGCGGTGCTGGTGGCGTTCACCGCGGGCGCGCTCGCGCTGACCGCCCTGTCGGCCCGCCGCCGCCAGGTGTGGACGCTGGACCGGCTGCACCCGGAGCTGACCCTGTGACCGCCCGACCGTGCCCGGGAAGGGGCCCGTTGCTGTGAGAATCGGGACCATGGAAAGCAGCAGCGCCACGTCGGGCGGCAGAACCCGCCGTGAGACCACCCGGCAGAAGCTCTACGAGGCGGCCGTCACGCTCATCGCCGAACAGGGTTTCTCCGCCACCACGGTGGACGAGATCGCCGAGCGGGCCGGAGTCGCGAAGGGCACGGTGTACTACAACTTCGCGAGCAAGTCCGTCCTGTTCGAGGAACTGCTGCGGCACGGCGTGGGCCTGCTCACCGCGTCCCTGCGGGAGGCCGCCGAGCGCACCGCGCGCGAGGGCGGCGGCAAGGTCGACGCCCTGGACGCGATGATCCGCGCGGGGCTCGTCTTCATCGACCGCTACCCCGCCTTCACACAGCTCTACGTCGCGGAGCTGTGGCGCACCAACCGCGCCTGGCAGTCCACGCTGATGGTGGTCCGTCAGCAGGCCGTCGCGGTCGTCGAGGACGTGCTGCGGGAGGGCGTGGCGGCCGGCGAGTTCAGCGAGGAGATCGACGTGCCGCTGACGGCGGCGGCGCTGGTCGGCATGGTGCTGGTGGCCGCACTCGACTGGCAGGCCTTCCAGCCGGAGCGCTCCCTGGACGACGTGCACGCGGCACTGTCCCGGCTGTTGCAGGGGCGGGTGAGCGGGCGGGGGTGAGGGGGCGGCGCGGGCGCCGTCACGCGCACGGGGTGAGCGGCCGGCGCGAGCAGCCGGCGCGGGTGCTGCCGAGCGGGCGACGCGGGTGCTGCGCGGCTGCCGTCGGGCGGCTGTGGCGTGCGAAGAAGCGCCGGTCCGCCATGGCCGCGTCCCCCGCGGGCCACCGGCCGACCGGCGCTTCCCCTGTTCCCCCGTACGTCCCCCCGTCGGCCCCCGTTTCCGGTCGCCCCCGGGTCTCCCCCTGCCTCACTCCCGCCGACCGCCGGTCGGCGGAAGGAGCGGATCGAGGGCCGCACCGTTCCGGCGCCCCGTGTCGCCGGTTCCGGTGCCGCGCCCCTTCTCCGTGCCTCCACTCTCTCGTTCGAGCGGGCCGGCCCCCATCCGCGCGCGTACTCATCTGCCGATCTAGGTACACCTACTCACGCCTGCGCACCCGCCCCCACCGGCCCGCGCCGCCCCTGGCGCGGATCGCGTCCGCGCCGGTACTACCCGGACGTCGGCCCGCACAGCCGACAGTCGAAAGCCGCTGCTCACGGGTGCGCGGCGGGACTGTCAGTGGGGGCGGATAAAGTCGCTGGCATGGCACGGATTGCGGTGATCGGCGCCGGGATGGGCGCGATGGCTGCCGCCGCCCGGCTGGCCGTCGCGGGCCACCGGGTGACGGTGTACGAGCGGACGCAGACGTACGGCGGAGCGCTGCGCCGCGTGGCACGGGACGGCTTCCGCTTCGACACGGGCCCGGGGCTGCTGCCGCTGCCCGCCGTGTGGCGCGACCTGTTCGTCAAGACCGGCAGGGAGCCGCTGGAGGCCTGCGTCGATCTGGTCCAGGTCGACCCCTCCTCGCGGCACGTCTTCGCGGACGGCACGGAGGTCTCGCTGCCGAACGCCTCACGCGCGGGCGTCGTCGCGGCCCTGGACGAGGCGCTGGGCGGGGGCGCGGGCCGCCGCTGGGGCGACTTCCTGGTGCGCGCCCGCGAGGCCTGGGACCGCACGCGCCGGCCCCTGCTGGAGGAGCCGCTGTGGCCCAACTGGCAGGTGCTGGCCGAGCGGGAGCCGTATCCGGCGGTCCCGCACAAGCGGCTGCTGCGCACCCGCCGGGCCGGCACGCTCGCCGAGGTGGGCGCGTGGGAGCTGCGGGACGCGCGGCTGGCCGCACTGCTGGACAGTCACGCTCTCGCGTACGGCCTGGACCCGCGGGTCACGCCGGCGAGCGCGGCCGTGCTGCCGTACATGGAGCACGCCTTCGGCATGTGGTACGTGCGCGGTGGGCTGCGGGAGCTGGCCCGCGCGGTGCACGACCGGTGCGTGGCCCGCCGGGTGGAGTTCCGCTTCGGCGCCGAGGTGACCGCGATCGTGGAGAAGGACGGCCGGGCGGCGGGCGTGGAGCTGGCCGGGCAGGAGGTGGCGGAGGCCGATGTCGTGGTCGCCGGTGTCGCGCCGGGCGTGCTGGACCGGCTCGCCGGGCAGTCGGCGGTGCGCGGGGACGCCGGGGTCCCGCCGCAGCGCGGGACGGCGAGCCGGCTCACGGTGCTGCTGGCGCTGCGCGGGGCGCGGCCGGCGGGGGCGGCGCACCGCACGGTGGTGCACGCGGCGGACCGGGACGCGGAGCTGGACGCGCTGTTCGGCACGCCGCCCGGCGCGGTCGTACCGCCCACGGTGACGGTCCTGCGGCCCGACGACCCCGAGCTGGTCCCGGACGCCGGTCACGAGGCGGTGACCCTGACATCGACCGTGCCCGCCCTGCCCGGCGAGTGGGGCCGGGCCGGGTCCGACGTCCTCGAACAGCACGCCGCCCGCATGATCGCCGCCGCCGAGCGGGCCGTTCCCGGCCTGCGCGACCGGATCCTGTGGCGCGAGGTGCGCACGCCGACCGACATCGCCGCGGAAACCGGCGCCGGTGCGGTGCCCGCGCCCGCGCTGGCCGCGGCCGGCGGTCGGCTGCTGCATCCGTCGAACAGCACCCTCGTACCGGGCCTGTTCACCGTCGGCGGCTGGGCCCACCCTGGCGGCGGGCTGCCGCACGCGGGCATGTCGGGCGCGCTGGTGGCCGGGCTGATCGTGGAGGGACCGGAGTTCCGCGGCTCGCAGTGACCGGGGCGGCGCCTGGCGAGCGCGGGCGGCGCCGCTCAGGAGCCGTGCCGCGCGGGAGCCGTGCCGCTCAGTAGCGGTACTGCTCGTCGTACCCCGTGCCGGGCATCGGCTGCTGCGGCTGCTCGCCCTGGTACGGGTAGGGCTGCTCGGGCGGCAGTTCCCCGCCGTAGGGGTCGTCGGTGCTGCGCTGCTGCGGCACCCACACGCCGCCGGGCGGGGTCTCGCCGCCGTAACCCGAGGCGTACGGGTCCTGGCCGTAGCCCTGCTGCCCGTACGCCTGCTGGCCGTAGCCCGACGGGTCGTACGGGGCGCCGCCGTAGGTCTGCGTGCCGATGTACGGGTCGGAGTAGGCGGCGTACTGCTGCTGGCCCGTGGTGTCGTAGCCGTAGTTCTGGTCGTAGCCGGTGGGGTGGCCGTAGGCGTAGTTCTGGTCGGCGCCCTGGGCGGCGTCCGCGTGCTGCGGGTCGCCCTGGGGGTAGCCGGTGTCGCCGTACGTGCCGTAGGAGCCGGTGTCGTCGGGCAGCGGCTGCGGTTCGTAGACCGCGGTGGTCTCGGCGGCGGCCGGATCGGCAGGGGGACGGGCCGGCGTGAAGACGTCGTCGCGGTCGTAGGCGTCCTGCCCGGAGGACAGCCCGTCGTCACGGTGTGTGCGCCCGGTGTCGTAGCCGCTCCCGTCGGACTCGGGTCCCGAGTCGTCCCGGGAGGGCTTCTGGCGGTCGCGGTCGTAGCGGCGGGACTTGCTGCTCAGGGCGGGCGCGTTGACCGCCCAGCCGGCCGCGAAGCCACGCCGGAACGACAGCGTGACGTAGGTCTGGCCGACCGCGAAGGCGGCGGCGCCCAGTCCGATGACGACGACGGACGGAATGAGTACACCGACGACGACACCGAGGAACCCGGCGAAGGCCAGCAGCCGCCAGCGCAGGCGCGCCTTGTACTGCAGCAGCACCTCGCCGAGCAGCCACAGCGCGACGATGCCGAACGCGATGTAGAGGACCGTCCAGCCCATGTACGCCCCTCTCCCAGTGACCGCTACGCAGTGTGTCGTAAACCCGTGCGGCCGGTCTAGGCCCGCGGCGGGTGGTGCAGGCCCAGGTTCTCGTAGATTTCCAGCGTGGCCGTGGAGTTGTTCAGCGTGATGAAGTGCAGGCCGGGAACACCCTCGGCCAGCAGCCGCGCGCAGAACTCCGTGGCGAACTCGATGCCAATGGAGCGTACAGCCGCCGGATCGTCCTGTGCTGTGAGGATCCGCTCTTTCAGGGCGTCGGGGAACGAGGCGTTGCTCAGCTTGGGCAGCCGCTCCAGCATCCGCACGCTGGTCACGGGCATGACCTCGGGGATGACGGGGGTGTCGCAGCCGGCCATGTCGACTCGGTCACGCAGCCGCAGATAGGACTCCGGCTGGAAGAACATCTGGGTGATCGCGTAGTCCGCGCCGGCCCGGCACTTGTCGACGAAGTGCGCGACGTCGGTGTCCCAGTCGGCGGAGCGCGGGTGCATCTCCGGGAAGGCCGCGACGCCCACACAGAAGTCGCCCGACTCCTTGATGAGCCGGACGAGTTCGGCCGCGTAGGTCAGGCCCTGCGGGTGCGGGACCCACTCGCCCATCGGGTCGCCGGGCGGGTCGCCGCGCACCGCGAGCATGTTGCGGATGCCTGCGTCGGCGTACTGGCCGATGATGTTGCGCAGTTCGGCGACGGAGTGGTTCACCGCGGTGAGGTGGGCGACCGGGGTGAGCGTGGTGTCGGCGACGATCTGCTGGGTCTCCTTGACCGTGCCGGCGCGCGTCGAGCCGCCGGCACCGTAGGTCACGGAGACGAAGTCGGGCGCGACCGCCTCGACCCTGCGCAGCGCGTTCCACAGGTTCCGCTCGCCCTTGGGCGTCTTCGGCGCGGAGAACTCGAAGGAGTACGTCGTCTTGCCGCCGGCGAGCATGTCGCGCACTGTCCGTGCGCGATCCGTCCTGGTGGATGCGGTTCCGAGGGCCATACCCGCAGGTTAGTCAGGCGGTGCCGGTCCCCCAACCGGATGCTGGAAATTTGCCCGAATTGTCCACCTCTTGTCCATCCCTTGGACATCAGGGCCCGCACGGGGTCCGCAGGTCCACCTGGCGGGCGCGGGCCCTCGGGGTCCGCCTACGCCTTACGCAGCCGCTCGGCGAACTCCGCCGCCGCCGCGCCCGGGTCGTCCGCCTCGGTGATCGCCCGGACGACGACGACCCGTCGGGCGCCCGCCTCCAGCACCTGGTCGAGGGTGCCGAGGTCGATGCCGCCGATGGCGAACCAGGGGCGGTCGGTGCCGAGGGAGGCCGTGTACCGCACCAGGTCGAGGCCCGGGGCGTGGCGGCCGGGCTTGGTGGGGGTGGGCCAGCAGGGGCCGGTGCAGAAGTAGTCCACGCCGTCCTGGGCGGCGGCTGCCGCGGCCTCGGACTCGGCGTGCGTGGAGCGGCCGATCAGGACGCCGTCGCCGAGGATCGCGCGGGCGGCGGGGACCGGGAGGTCGCCCTGGCCGAGGTGGAGGACGCCGGCGCGGGCGGCGTGGGCGACGTCCGCGCGGTCGTTGACCGCGAGGAGCTTGCCGTGCCGGGCGCAGGCGTCGGCGAAGACCTTCAGGTGCTCCAGCTCCTCGGCGGCCTCCATGCCCTTGTCGCGCAGCTGCACGATGTCGACCCCGCCGGCCAGGACCGCGTCCAGGAACTCGGGCAGGTCGCCCTGGCGCTTGCGGGCGTCCGTGCAGAGGTAGACACGGGCGTCGGCGAGCGCGGCGCGTGCGGTGTCGGTACTGAGGGCGGTGTCGGGCATACGTGGTTCCCCCCGGGTTCGGTGCGCGGCATGTGTGCCGTCGGTGGCGCACGGATGCCTGTGACGCGCACGGATGTCGGTGCGGTGCGCGGGCCGGTCCGCGCCGGTGGCCGTGCGGATGTCGGTGGCGTACGGGCCGGATCGTCCCGGGACGGGCCGTGCTGGGCTGTGGCCGGGACCCCGGTGGGTTCCGGCCCGTACGCCGGACGGTGTGTCGGGTCGGGCTCAGGTCAGACGGCGAGCGCCTGGGCGCGGCGCTTCACCTCCGTGCCGCGATTCTCGCTCAGGGCCTGCGCGGGCGTGCCGGGCAGGCTGTCGTCGGGGGTGAAGAGCCATTCCAGCATCTCTTCGTCCGTGAAACCGTCGTCCCGCAGGAGCGTCAGGGTTCCGGACAGGCCCTTGACGACCTTGTCCCCGTCGATGAAGGCGGCGGGGACGTGCAGCGCGCGGTTCTCACCACGGCGCACGGCGATGAGCTGGCCGTCCTTGACCAGCTGCCGCACACGCGTCACCTCGACGCCGAGCTTTTCGGCGATGTCGGGGAGGGTGAGCCAGGCGGGGACGAGAGCATCGATCTTTGCGTCAATCTCGGTCACGGAAACAAGCCTGCCATCTGCCACTGACAGTCGGAAGTCGGAGCCCCCCGCGTCGGCGTGTGCACGGGCCGTGTACGGGGGGTGTGGCACAGGTGCCGGGCGTTGCCGTCCCGGAGCCGCGTGAGTCCGGGCCGTTGTCCACCCCGAGGCCGCGCGGGTCCGGGCCGCCGTCCTCCCCGAGTCCGGGCGGGTAAGGGCCACCCTCCGGAGGCCACGCGGGTGCCGGACCGTCGCCCCCTTGAGGGCCGTCAGGCCGTCGCCGTCTTCAACGGCCGCGTCGGGTCCGCCAGCAGCCGTGGGTCCATCGTGGCGCCCGCCTCGATCAGCCGCCGGGCCTGCGCCAGGTCCCTCGGCCGTCCCACCGCGAGCAGGGCGACCAGGCGGTCCTCGCGCAGCCAGCAGACCGTCCAGGCCGGTCCGGACGGGTCACCGCGCCACAGGACGGTGTCGGCGGCCGTGTGATGGCCGGCGTACTGCACGAAGCGCCCGAACTGCTCGGACCAGAAGTACGGCACCGGGTCGTACACGGCGGCGGCCTCGCCGCTCGCCCCGCCGACGATGTTGCGGGCCACCGTGCGCGGGCCCTGGAGCGCGTTGTCCCAGTGGTGCACCAGCAGCCGCTCGCCGTACCGCCCGGACGGGAAGGAGGCGCAGTCGCCGACCGCGTGGACGTCCGGCGCCGAGGTGCGCAGCCGCGCGTCGGCGACCACCTCGCCCCACGCGCCCAGGGCGATGCCTGAGCCGGCGAGCCAGGCCGTGGCGGGGCGGGCGCCGATGCCGACGACGACCGCGCCGGCCGGGATGCGCGAGCCGTCGTCCAGGATCACCGCGCCGGGTTCGACGCGCTCCACGCGTGTGTGCGTGCGCAGGACGGCACCCGCGTCGGCGTACCAGGTGGCCATCGGCTCCGCCACCTCGGAGGGCAGCGCGCCCGCGAGCGGCCGGTCCGCCGCCTCGACCACGGTCACCGCGCAGCCCGCCTCGCGCGCCGCCGTGGCGAACTCGGCGCCGATCCAGCCGGCGCCGACGACCACGATGTCGTGCTGGCGGGCGAGCACGGGCCGCAGCCGTTCGGCGTCGTCCAGGGTGCGCAGCAGATGCACGCCGGGCACGCCTTCGGCGCCCGGCAGGGGAATCGGTTCGGCGCCGGTGGCCAGCACGAGGACGTCGTACGGCACCGGCCCCTCGGCGGTGTCGAGCGCGTGGTCGGCGGGGCGGACGCCCAGCACCTCGCGGCCGAGCCGCAGTTCGATGCCGAGCGCCTCGAAGTCGATGTCGAAGGCGGAGCCCTCGGCCGTGCCGAGCAGGACGGCCTTGGACAGCGGGGGCCGGTCGTAGGGCTGGTGGGGTTCGGCGCCGATCACGGTCACGGTGCCGGTGAAGCCCTGTTCGCGCAGGGCGACGGCGGTCTGCACGCCGGCCATGCCCGCGCCCACGACGACCACGCGGCGTGGCGCGTCCCCTGCCCGGTCCTGCGTCTGCTCGCTCACCTGATCACCATAGACAACTGACAGATTGTCAGTCAGCGGTCGTGCCGCGTGACCTGCTCCACAACGCCGGTCCCGCCGTCCTCCCGCGACCCCCGGCTCTCGTCCACGCGCGCGTGGCGCGGCGGAGGCTCCCTTACCCGGCGCGACCCGCGAGGGCTAGGGTGACCGACGTAAAGCACTCGCGGGAGCCCGGACGCACCGGGCTGAGAGGGAGGCTGGCGGCCTCCGACCGTACGAACCTGATCCGGGTCATGCCGGCGAAGGGAGGGGCTGGACGCCCATGTCGCCCACGCGCACACCAGACGTCCTCGTCGTCGGGGGCGGAATCATCGGCCTGGTGACGGCCTGGCGGTCCGCGCAGCGCGGATTCGCCACGGCCGTCGTCGATCCCGAGCCCGGCGGCGGAGCCGCCCAGGTGGCCGCCGGGATGCTGGCCGCCGTCACGGAACTGCACTACGGCGAGCAGACCCTGCTCGCGCTCAACCTCGCGTCGGCCCGCCGCTACCCGGACTTCGTGGCGGAGCTCACCGACCTCACCGGGCACGACCCCGGCCACCGCCGCTGCGGCACGCTCGCCGTCGCCCTGGACGCCGACGACCGCGCCCACCTGCGGGAACTGCACATCCTCCAGCGGCAGTCGGGGCTGGAGTCGGAGTGGCTGTCCGGGCGGGACTGCCGGCGCCTGGAGCCGATGCTCGCGCCCGGGGTGCGCGGCGGCCTGCGGGTCGACGGCGACCACCAGGTCGACCCGCGGCGCCTGGCCCGCGCGCTCGTGGCCGCCTGCGAACAGGCCGGGGTCGCCTTCCACCGGCAGTGGGCCGAGCGGCTCATGGTCCTCGGCGACCGGGCCACGGGCGTCGTCACCGCCGACGGCACGGAGCTGACCGCCGGGCAGACCGTGCTCGCCGCGGGCAGCCTCAGCGGGCGGCTCGCCGGGGTGCCGAAGGCCGTGCTGCCACCGGTGCGGCCCGTGAAGGGGCAGGTCGTGCGGCTGACCGTGCCGCCACGGTACGCGCCGTTCCTGAGCCGTACCGTGCGCGCCATCGTGCGCGGCAGCCACGTGTACCTGGTGCCCCGCGAGAACGGCGAGCTGGTGATCGGCGCGACCAGCGAGGAACTGGGCTGGGACACCACGGTCACCGCGGGCGGCGTCTACGAGCTGCTGCGCGACGCGCACGAGCTGGTGCCCGGCATCACCGAGCTGCCCCTGACCGAGACCCGGGCCGGGCTGCGGCCCGGCTCCCCGGACAACGCGCCGCTGCTCGGCCCGACCGAGCTGCCCGGACTGCTGCTGGCCACCGGGCACTACCGCAACGGCGTGCTCCTCACCCCGGTCACCGGCGACGCCATGGCGCACGCGCTGGCCACCGGGGACCTGCCCGAGGAGGCCCGCCCCTTCACCCCGAAGCGTTTCAGCACCGCACTCACGGAGCAGCCCGCATGAACATCTCCGTCAACGGGGAGCCCCGGGAGGTCCTGCCCGGCACGGCTCTCGACACCGTCGTCACATCGCTCACCGCGGCGCCGTCCGGCGTGGCCGCCGCCCTCAACGAAACCGTGATCCCGCGCACCGAGTGGCCGTCGACGCCCCTGTCCGAGGGCGACCGCGTCGAGGTCCTCACCGCCGTCCAAGGAGGCTGACCATGGCCGACGACCCCTTCGTCCTCGGCGGTACGTCCTACACGTCCCGTCTGATCATGGGCACCGGCGGGGCGCCCAGCCTCGACGTGCTGGAACGCGCGCTGGTGGCCTCCGGCACGGAACTCACGACCGTCGCGATGCGGCGGGTGGACCCGTCGGTGCACGGGTCCGTGCTGTCGGTGCTGGACAAGCTCGGCATCCGGGTGCTGCCGAACACGGCGGGCTGCTTCACGGCCGGCGAGGCGGTGCTGACCGCGCGCCTGGCCCGGGAGGCGCTCGGCACGGATCTGATCAAGCTGGAGGTCATCGCCGACGAGCGGACCCTGCTGCCGGACCCGATCGAGCTGCTGGAGGCGGCGGAGACGCTGGTGGACGACGGGTTCACCGTGCTGCCGTACACGAACGACGACCCGGTGCTGGCACGGAAGCTGGAGGACGTCGGCTGCGCGGCCGTGATGCCGCTCGGCTCGCCCATCGGGTCCGGGCTCGGGATCCGCAACCCGCACAACTTCCAGCTGATCGTGGAGCACGCGCGCGTGCCGGTGATCCTGGACGCGGGGGCGGGCACGGCGTCCGACGTGGCGCTGGCGATGGAGCTGGGCTGTGCCGGGGTGATGCTCGCCTCGGCGGTCACGCGCGCCCAGGAGCCGGTACTGATGGCCGCCGGCATGCGGTGTGCCGTGGAGGCGGGGCGGCTGGCGTACCGCGCGGGGCGCATTCCCCGGCGCCACTTCGCCGAGGCGTCGTCCCCCGCGCAGGGCCGGGCGGTGCTGGACCCGGAGCGCCCCGCGTTCTGACCGGCCCGGGTGCGTCCCCGCGGTGCGAAGCGTCACAGGTCGGCTGCAGTGCTCCGGCGCGGACGTCGGTGTCAGTGACGGCTCGTACACTCACCTGCGTGGACACGACCCTTCAGGACCCTCTGGTCGGGCAGCTGCTCGACGGGCGGTACCGCGTCGAGGCGCGGATCGCGGTCGGCGGGATGGCCACGGTCTACCGGGCCGTGGACACCCGCCTGGACCGCGTTCTCGCGCTCAAGGTGATGCATCCGGCGCTCGCGGCCGACGGGGCGTTCGTCGAGCGGTTCATCCGCGAGGCGAAGTCGGTGGCGCGCCTGGCCCACCCGAACGTGGTGCAGGTCTTCGACCAGGGCACCGAGGGTCCGTACGTCTACCTCGCCATGGAGTACGTGGCGGGCTGCACCCTGCGTGACGTGCTGCGCGAGCGCGGCGCGCTGCAGCCGCGGGCCGCGCTGGACATCCTGGAGCCGGTGCTGGCCGCGCTGGGCGCCGCCCACCGTGCCGGGTTCGTGCACCGCGACATGAAGCCGGAGAACGTCCTGATCGGGGACGACGGCCGGGTCAAGGTCGCCGACTTCGGCCTGGTACGGGCCGTGGACACGGTGACGAACACCACCGGGACGGTGCTCGGCACGGTCGCGTATCTCGCGCCGGAGCAGATCGAGAGCGGCACCGCGGACCCGCGCGTCGACGTGTACGCGTGCGGTGTCGTCCTCTACGAGATGCTGACCGGCGACAAGCCGCACCACGGCGACTCCCCCGCGACCGTGCTCTACAAGCACCTGCACGAGGACGTGCCGCCGCCGTCGGCCGCCGTGCCCGGCCTGGCGTACGAGCTGGACGAGCTGGTCGCGTCGGCGACCGCCCGCACCCCGGACGTCCGGCCGCACGACGCGGTGGCGCTGCTCGCGCGGACCCGCGTGGCGCGCGCCGCGCTCGGCGCCGAGCAGCTGGACGCGATGCCGCCGCAGGCGCTCGCCGGGGGCCACGACATCACCGAGGACCGTACGAGCGTGATCCCGCGCGCGCTGAACTCCCCCACGCTCGGCCTGGCTCGCGCGGGGGCGTCCCCGTCGCGTCCGCTGCCGGTCGGCGGGGACGACGGGGCGGCCGGTGTGCACCGCACCAGCCGTCTGCAGTCCCCGCCGCCCCCGCCGCCGCTCCGCGGCCCCGGGCTGCGCGGGCGCGGCCCGCTGACGGTGGTGCTGGCGGTGCTGCTGGTGTTCGGCGTCGGCACGGGCGTCTGGTACATCAACTCCGGCCAGTTCACGAAGGTCCCGCCGCTGCTGACGAAGACGGAGGCGCAGGCCAGGGACCGGCTGGCGGAGGCCGGACTCGACGTGGGCGCCGTCCGGCACGCCCACAGCGACACGGTGAAGCGGGGCACGGTCATCAGTACGGACCCGGAAGCCGGCACCCGCATACGGCAGAACGACTCCGTGGCGCTGACGATCTCCGACGGCCCGAAGAACGTGAAGGTGCCCGACCTCGCCGGCTACCGCCTCGACAAGGCGCGCGCGCTGCTGAAGCAGGACGGCCTGGAGCCGGGCATGGTCACCCGCAGGTTCAGCGACGACGTCCCCCGGGGTTTCGTGGTCTCGACGTCCCCGGCGACGCGCACCACGGTCCGCGCGGGCTCGGCCGTCGCGCTCACCGTCAGCAAGGGCAGCCCCGTCGACGTGCCGGACGTCACCGGCGAGGACCTCGCCGACGCGCGGGCCGAGCTGGCGGAGGCCGGCCTGAAGGTGGAGGTCGCCGCGGAGCCGGTCCACTCCGGGCACGACAAGGGCGAGGTGGCCCGGCAGACCCCGGCGCCCGGCAGCCGGGCCGCCGAGGGCGACACGGTGACGCTGACGATGTCCAGGGGCCCGGAGATGGTCGAGGTCCCGGACGTGGTCGGCGACAGCGTGGACGACGCCAGGCGGGAGCTGGAGGCCGCCGGATTCGAGGTGCGCGAGGACCGCGGCCTGCTCGGCCTGTTCGGGGACACCGTCGAGGGGCAGTCCGTGGAGGGCGGGGAGAGCGCCCCCAAGGGGTCGGCCATCACCCTTGAGATCCGCTGACGGGGCGGGCCGTGCGGCATGACACCCTGGTCGGGTGAAGAGTCAGCAGCCCGGCCGTTCCCGCAATCCCGTCGGCGGCCACGTCCCCGTTGCCGGCGGTCTGCACTCCGTCGGCCTGTCGTACGCCCGTGACCTCGGCGCCGAGACCGTGCAGGTCTTCGTCGCCAACCCGCGCGGCTGGGCCACCCCGGTGGGCAATCCGCGGCAGGACGAGGCGTTCCGCGCGGCGTGCGAGGCGGAGTCGATCCCGGCGTACGTGCACGCCCCGTACCTGATCAACTTCGGCTCCCACACGGAGGCGACCGCGGAGCGCTCGGTGGAGTCGCTGCGGCACTCGCTGCGGCGCGGCCGGGAGATCGGGGCGCTCGGCGTGGTCGTGCACACGGGCAGCGCGACGGGCGGCCGGGACCGCTCGGTGGCGCTGCGGCAGGTCCGCGAGCGTCTGCTGCCGCTGCTGGACGAGCTGACCCACGACGACGACCCGTGTCTGCTGCTGGAGTCGACGGCCGGTCAGGGGTCCTCGCTGTGCTCGCGGACCTGGGACTTCGGCCCGTACTTCGAGGCGCTGGACGCCCATCCGAAGCTGGGCGTGTGCCTGGACACCTGCCACGTGTTCGCGGCCGGGCACGACCTGACCGGCCCGAGCGGCATGCACCGGACGCTGGACCTGCTGGTGGACACGGTCGGCGCGGGCCGGCTGAAGCTGATCCACGCCAACGACTCGAAGGACGTGGTGGGCGCCCACAAGGACCGGCACGCCAACATCGGCGCCGGTCACATCGGTGAGGACCCGTTCCGTGCGCTGATGACGCATCCCGCGACGGAGGGCGTGCCGCTGATCATCGAGACGCCCGGCGGCAGGGAGGGGCACGCGGCGGACCTGGAGCGGCTGAAGAAGCTCAGGGAGGCCGGGGGCTGAGTCAGAGCTCGGGGCCCTCGCCGGGCTCCTCCTGGTAGGAGTAGCGCTGTTCCTTCCAGGGGTCGCCGACGTTGTGATAGCCGCGCTCCTCCCAGAAGCCGCGGCGGTCGGCGGTCATGTACTCGACGCCGCGCACCCACTTGGGGCCTTTCCAGGCGTACAGGTGCGGCACGATCAGGCGCAGCGGGAAGCCGTGTTCGGCGGTGAGGAGTTCGCCGTCCTTGTGGGTGGCGAAGAGGGTGCGCTCGGCGGCGAAGTCGGTCAGCCGCAGGTTGGAGCTGAAGCCGTATTCGGCCCACACCATCACATGGGTGACCGTGGGCGCGGGCGGCGCGATCTCCAGGATGGTGCGGGCGGGAATGCCGCCCCACTCGGCGCCGACCATGGAGAACTTCGTGACGCAGTGCAGGTCGGCGACGACGGTGGTGTGGGGCAGTGCCGTGAACTCCTCGTGGTTCCAGCAGTGCTTCTCGCCGTCGGCGGTGGCGCCGAAGACCCGGAAGTCCCAGCGCTCGGGGCGGAACTTGGGGACCGGTCCGTAGTGGGTGACCGGCCAGCCCCGCTGGAGCCGCTGCCCCGGGGGAAGCCCGGCCTGTGTCGCTCCTTCTGAATCGCGCTCTCCCGATTCGCGCTCCGCCGGCTGACCCATGACTCCATCCTGACAGACCTCGGCACACGCCCTTGACCGGCCCCGCCCGCATCGCGGGCACCGGAGGTCATTCCCCCTCAATTTGGACTAAGCATGTACTAACTTACTAAGCGAAGACTTACTGGACGATCTTCTTCGGCGGTGCAATCATGCGGCGCAACCCGCCAGTTCCCCCGCCTGGAAGGAGCCTCTGCGATGCAGGGCGACCCCGAGGTCATCGAATTCCTCAACGAGCAGCTCACGGCCGAGCTCACCGCGATCAACCAGTACTTCCTGCACGCGAAGATGCAGGAGAACTTCGGCTGGACGAAGCTCGCGAAATACACGCGGCACGAGTCGTTCGACGAGATGAAGCACGCCGAGGTCCTGACCGACCGGATTCTCTTCCTGGAAGGGCTGCCCAACTACCAGCGGCTGTTCCACGTCCGGGTGGGCCAGACCGTCAGGGAGATGTTCGAGGCGGACCGGCAGATCGAGGTCGAGGCGATCGACCGCCTCAAGCGCGGCATCAAGGTGATGCGGGAAAAGGGCGACATCACGTCCGCGAACATCTTCGAGTCGATCCTGGAGGACGAGGAGCACCACATCGACTACCTCGACACCCAGCTCGACCTGCTCGAGAAGCTCGGCGAGGCCCTCTACCTGGCGCAGCTCATCGAGCAGCCGGAGAGCTGAGCGGCCTCTAGGCGGCCTCTAGGCGGCTTCGAGGCCGGTCGCGGCCGGCAGGTCGGAGAGGACGGGCATGCCCTGGTCGGCGAGGTCGCGGCGGGGGCAGGCGCCCCGGCCGAGGATCGCCTGGATGCGCCGCACGCACGACCCGCAGTCGGTGCCGGCCTTGCAGGCCGAGGCAATCTGGCGGGGGGTGCAGGCACCGTCCTCCGCGTGCCGCTTGACCTGCTGTTCGGTGATCCCGAAGCAACTGCAGACGTACACGCGGCTCACCTCCCGGCGGGATCGTTGGGTCGTGCCGTCCCGACGTGATCGGTGAGGCAAACCTAACCTTACCCGCCGCGCGGGTGGGGTGAAAGTGGGGTGGGGCGCGGATCGCATGTGATCCGCGCCCCACCCCACGCCGTGCCGGTGCGCCTACTGGTCGCGGTACATCTCGGCGACGAGGAAGGCCAGGTCGAGCGACTGGCTGCGGTTGAGCCGCGGGTCGCAGGCCGTCTCGTAGCGCTGGTGCAGGTCGTCGACGAAGATCTCGTCGCCGCCGCCCACGCACTCGGTGACGTCGTCGCCGGTCAGCTCCACGTGGATGCCGCCGGGGTGGGTGCCGAGCTCCTTGTGGACCTCGAAGAAGCCCTTGACCTCGTCCAGTACGTCGTCGAAGCGGCGGGTCTTGTGCCCGGAGGCCGCCTCGAAGGTGTTGCCGTGCATCGGGTCGGTCACCCAGGCCACCACCGCGCCGGACGCCGTGACCTTCTCCACCAGCTCCGGGAGCTTGTCGCGGATCTTGTCGGCGCCCATGCGGACGATGAAGGTCAGCCGGCCCGGCTCACGGTCCGGGTCCAGGCGCTCGATGTACTGCAGCGCCTCCTCGGCCGTGGTCGTCGGGCCGAGCTTGATGCCGATCGGGTTGCGGATCCGCGAGGCGAACTCGATGTGCGCGTGGTCCAGCTGGCGGGTGCGCTCGCCGATCCACACCATGTGCGCGGACACGTCGTACAGCTGCCCGGTGCGCGAGTCGACGCGGGTCAGCGCCGACTCGTAGTCCAGCAGGAGCGCCTCGTGCGACGAGAAGAACTCGACGGTCTTGAACTCCTCCGGGTCCACGCCGCACGCGTGCATGAAGTTCAGCGCGTTGTCGATCTCGCGGGCGAGCTGCTCGTAGCGCTGCCCGGACGGCGAGGACTTCACGAAGTCCTGGTTCCAGGCGTGCACCTGGCGCAGGTCGGCGTAGCCGCCGGTGGTGAAGGCGCGCACCAGGTTCAGCGTGGACGCCGACGCGTGGTACATGCGCTTGAGCCGCTCGGGGTCCGGGATCCGGGCCTCCTCGGTGAACTCGAAGCCGTTGACGGAGTCGCCCCGGTAGGTCGGGAGCGTCACGCCGCCGCGGGTCTCGGTCGGCTTGGAGCGCGGCTTGGAGTACTGGCCGGCGATCCGGCCGACCTTCACCACCGGCACGGAGGCGGCGTA